>JANTHG010000317.1 GCA_024762535.1 Calditrichaceae bacterium | reverse complement strand
CTGTACAAAATAACGGGCTTTTTCCACAAAAGCGAAATACACCGGGAACATCATTGAAAGTTTGACCGGCTTCAAGTGATTGCGCTGCATCTCACTTTCCAAAAAGGACAGCGTGGAAAAGCTCCAGCAGGCATTGGTCGTATCCTGATTTCGAGGCGGGAAGTGAAATACGGGATTAAAATCTTTGGTTGATTGCGGCTTATGCAATGTCTGCAAATAGGTTTCGGCGCTTCGCACAAGGGGGTCGGTCTGTGCAAACGTGAGGTGCAAAAGAACAAATACTACTACAATTATCTTTAGCTTCATTGTATTCCCTTTAAATTTATTTTTTCCCATTAGCCATTAATATGTATATTGAGTCTATTCAATTCAAATTTATTTGGAGATACACCATTTGAATTCTGTTTACCAAAAAAAAGCCATCTATTTAATTGGCGGCATCACGCTGTTCCGCTTAATTTATATTTTCTTTCTGCCGCTCATTCCGCAGGAAGCCTACTATTGGTACTACGCGCAGTATCCGGCGCTGTCCTATTTTGACCACCCGCCCATGGCTGCTTATTCCATCTGGCTGGGAACACACCTTTTCGGAGATACAACTTTTGGCGTTAAATGTATGGCGGTTATGTGGGGAACGTTGACCAATCTCTTTTTATTTTTAACCATTCGCCGCACAGCCACACATCTTGGCCAGGACGAACCGGCCAAACCGGCTTTTTACGGCCTGGTACTCTACAATTTAACCGTGTTTGCATATTTGTACAGCATGCTCATTGTACCCGATACTCCCCTGCTGTTCTTCTGGATACTAAGTCTCTATTTTTTTCAGGAAGCCCTGCTCAGCGAAAAAGGCATCTACTGGATTTACACCGGCATTGCCATGGGTCTGGGCTTTATCAGCAAATACACAATTGTGGGACTGTTACCCGCTTTCTTTTTTATTCTTCTGCTCAAAAAAGAGCTGCGTCACTGGCTGCGCTCCCCCTGGCCGTATCTTGGATTCGTACTCATGCTGGTGCTTATGCTTCCCGTTGTGTACTGGAATTATGACCACCACTGGGCTTCATTCGGCTTCCAGTTTTCGGAACGGGCGGCGCATGTTAAACGCTTTCAGACCAAATACATTTTTCAACTCATCGGCAGTCAGATGGCTTTACTGACGCCTCTTTTGTTTGTACTGTTAATCGCGCTTATTATTAAAATCAAAACTCTGTACCGCAACCATTTTTGGATTTTCAATCTCTTTTTCAGCGGCCTGTTTCTGATTGTGGGATTTGCGCTCATCAGCCTGCGTTCGCTGGTTAAAATGAACTGGCTGCTCCCCGGATATCTCGGTTTTATTGCCGCGGCTGCCTTGTTCTACCTTCCGAATATGCAGCTCAATTCTGTGTGGAAAAAAATCGGCGTTTATTTTTCCATTTTTCTGATTATCGTTGCCCACCTGCTGCAAATCATTCCTAACGCACCCATTGCCGAGGGCAACACCTGGAGTGGCTGGCAGAATGCCTCTCAAAAGATTTACCGCTTGCAGCGGGAATTAGGCGGCAAAAAAAAATGTTTTATCTTTGCGAATTCCTACAAAAGCGCATCACTGTTAAAATTTTATTTGCCGGATCAGCAGGATACGTACGCTCAAAATATTTACGGTCGTCCGGCCCTGCAATTCGACATCTGGGGTACGCCCGATTCGCTGCAAGGCAAAGACGCGCTCTATGTGTTTACAGACCGCAGGGAATATAAAAACGATTTAAAATACATTCGGCCCTATTTTGAATCCGTTGAACCGCTTGAAGAATTTGAATACACCTTTAACGGGAACATTCACGTACGAACCATTTATTGTTATTATGCGAAACATTATCGACTGGCTCAAAAATAATCCGCGCCTGTTCCGTTTTATTAAATTCGGTATGATAGGCGCATCGGGCATTGTGGTGAACTCTGCGGTGTTGTGGCTGTTGCATGAATACGCCGGTCTGGATATTCTGCTTGCGTCTCCGCTGGCCATTGCTACGGCCATCTTCAATAATTACACCTGGAATGACCGCTTTACCTGGAATGCCAACCGGGATAACCGCAAACACAGTTATTTCCAGCGTTTGTGGAAATACTATTTTTCCGCCGCGCTCGGCGCTTTTCTAAATTACGGCGTTCTTTTGCTGCTCACACTCGGATTCGACTGGCACTACCTGCTAAGTAATTTAGTCGGGATTTTTACAGGAATGGTATCCAATTTTCTGCTCAGTGAATTCTGGGTTTTCCAGAGCAATCCGGATCAGGATTCTACACTTTAGGCCAGAACATTTCTACCGCTTTGGGTAAACATTCCACATCAATCGGCGTATGTCCCAGCACCTCGCCATCCGGCGTGAGTACTTTTTTAGGTTCTGTTTCTATATGGATTTTTTTAGCCGTGAATGTTTCAACGCCCTCTTTTTCTACATGCGTGCCATCAAAAATAGTGGGAAATATTTTTAAAATACCAAGACGGGATTTTTTATTCAGCAG
>JANTHG010000316.1 GCA_024762535.1 Calditrichaceae bacterium | reverse complement strand
CCACAACTTTAACAATGAGAATGGGAATATTTTTATGAGCGTAAAAACGCGCGTCCGAGGAGCCGTTTTCGGAACGAACAATCACTGGACGACCATACTGTTTTTCCAGAATAGAACGAAAACGCAGCACATGTTCATCGTCGGCAGGAAGATAAACCCGTTCGCTTGCCATAAGTTTTTGAATCTGTACATCGCCGCATAATTCGCTTAGCTGATCATACAGGGCGTCGGTTGAGATATCTTCGGTAAAGTAGATATTTACCTTCATTTCCGCATAATGCGGCATGGCGGATTCATTGTTTTGGATTTGAATATCGTAAGCGGAATAGGTGGTAAACCAGTTATTTAAATCGGATGCTTCCGGGTGCATGGGAAAACGGGCTTTAATTTTTTCATACACGCTTAAAAGACGGTCAAAGGCATTTTCACCTTCCCAGGGAAAGGGATGACGTCCGGCTGTGGTTTGGGCAATCAGTTTTATTTTTAAAATTCCCTTTTCCGCATGAATCACCGCATCGTTGTACCCGCCGTCTCCGTTAATCAGAAGCTGCGGAACAAAACCGGCTTCTGCCAGTTGCGAAGCGCCGTTGGGACTGCCGATTTCCTCGTCGAAGGTGAGCATAAGCCCCAGATTCGCTTCCGGATAGTGTAAGGCCATTTCCCGCAATAGATGCATGGAAAGAGCGTCAAAGCCTTTCATATCCACGCTGCCCCTACCGTACAGTTTATTTTCATCACGTACGGGTTCAAATTGTTCCGTTTTACCGTCAACCACATCAAGGTGTCCCTGAAAAAATATTGAAGGCGTCCGCGTATCTTTGGTGGTAAGAACTAAAGCCGGGTAACCGTTAAAATTAAATTCTTCAATCTTTACCGGAGCATTTTCAAAGTATTCCTTTACAAAACGCGCTGCATCCTGCATGGCGTTTTCATTTCCGTCCACTGTGCGAAAACGAATGAGGCTTTCGGTTAGCTGTAGTAATTCTTCCTGCAATGTTGCGTCATTTAATGGCATTGAGATGGTCCTTAAAAAAACGGATGACTTCTTCCCTGGTAGAAATAGAAGCTAAACGAAATTTAAAATCTTCCACTTCTTTTAAAAAATGGTTTAAAATATTTTCGTGTGTTTGCCGGAAAAATACCGTTCCAAGGTCAAACAAAATCACTTCCCTGTTTATGATTTCATAGTTTACCAAAAAAAACTGGCGCGGAATCAATACTACTTCAAAATTAAGAGGCTCCGTATCCAACCGATGCACCACATTTTCTATTGTTTCTATGATTAAATCTTTTGAAAGCAAATCAAAAGGTTTACGCTGATGGATAAAATCGATTACTTCGCTTTCCACCACAATTTCCAAACGGCGTTTTTCTTTGGTTTTAATAATTTCCTGACGTTTACGAAAGGCGTCGAGAGAGCGTTCCAACTTGTTTTCGGGATAGCGGTACACTTTTTTCAGAAATTCCGAGCGCAGCGCTTCGGACTGGTTGGCCACACTTAAATTACGGGAAACGGAAATACGCTCTCCACCATTGGGTCCAAACCAAATATCCTCAAAACTGGCATAATTTAAACTTTCTTCATATTTCCGGGCGTAGTGCGGAAAGGTGTTTACCTCCATATCCAACAAAGCGTCCATACTCATATGCAGTTCACGGCAAATAGATTCCAGTTTATCCACACTGGCCTGGTGATGACCGTTTAGGATGGAATACAGGGTTTGCAGTTCAATACCGGTACGCCCGGATAAATCCTTTACAGACAGTCCCAGAGCGCTTAAGTTATCCCGGATTTTTTTTCCTATTTTGTTGTTTTTTTCTCGCTTTGTCATACGGCTTCCGGTAGTTCTTTGGATAAAATGATTTGCGTTTGTTCTATGGTATCGGCCCCAAGGCGAAGCATTTCCCGGGCTTCCTCGTAATAATGGTCAATAGCTGCGGACAGGCCACGATTTAAGAAGCGTTCGGCCCGTGCGAATACAGTGGCAACAGCAATATATTTTTTTAGCCCTTCGCTTCGGATAAACCCTTCGAGTAATTCGTCTTTACGGATGGAAAACAATTCGTGATGGTCTTCTAAAGCGGTTACCCATTCGGGAGAATTCGTCTTGTCCGCAAGATGCCTGTTAATAAACTGTTGTTCTTCATCCAGAAGTTCATGCAATTGCTGTGGAATATTGTGAGCGGCATGCGCGGCGGCAGCTTCGGATTTATTTTGCCGCCGGAGAAGCAAAAGCGCGGCCAAAAGAATCAGCATAGAAAGGGCAAACGCATTCCACATAGGCGGAATGGGAGCGGCAAAAACGGCGCTGGCTACCACGCTAAGCGCAATAATCGTAATTAACACGGGTTTTGGAATGGCATTCATGCGGCAATCACTCCTGTTACGGTTAGCAATGCGAACACGATAATCAATAAAGCTTCGCCTACAATAAGTCCGGCCGAAAACGGTACACCCCAGCGTTCGGCCCATTCCTTCCCTTTTTTGCGCACTACATATAAATTCAGCAAGCTTCCCAGCCCA
>JANTHG010000315.1 GCA_024762535.1 Calditrichaceae bacterium | reverse complement strand
CTAGGAGTCAAGGAGGTAGTAGACAAATTTCCGTAGGAAATGTCGAGTATGATCGAACCACCACAGAGGCTGAAAGAGCCAAAATAGTAGGGGATCTACTCTAATAGACTCTTTCCATCACTATTTTTCGTATCTGGACGTATCTATAATAAAAAACCATGCAAAATAACAAACTAGATAATATCAAAATTGTTCTCCTTAGAACTTTTCATCCAGGAAATATAGGGTCCGCTGCGCGCGCCATGAAAACAATGGGCTTAAACCGGCTTGTTTTGGTCAATCCACGCGAGTTTCCATCAGATGAAGCCACCAAAATGGCCACCAGCGCCGATGATGTTTTGAAAAATGCGCTTATCGTGGATGATTTAGCTGATGCTATAGGAGATTGTAGTTTGGTGATTGCCAGCACAGCGCGTTCACGTGGTTATGATCTACCCATACTTGAGCCGGAAAAAGCAGCCAGACTTCTAACCCAAAGCGCCTGTAACCCGACAAAGCCGCAAACGGTTGCCCTTGTATTCGGCCCGGAACGCACCGGTTTGATAAATCAGGATTTAGAATATGCAACCCATCGGGTAACAATCCCTACAAGCCCGGATTATAGCTCACTAAATTTGGCGGCGGCGGTGCAGACATTAAGCTATGAAATATGGAAAGCACGGCAGGATCAGTCAAAAAGAGATGAAGCGACGCGCCAATTGCCGGATGCTGAGGCTATGGATCGCTTTTACCGGCATCTTGAAATAACGCTCAAGGAAACCGGGTTTATTAATAAAAAGCATCCCGGTGAGATCATGAAAAAGCTAAAAAGACTTTTTACCCGCGCCCAGATGGATGAAACAGAGCTGAATATTATGCGTGGAATTTTATCTTCAGTTGAGCGTTTTAAGTGATAAAAAAGAGTATAATGCGCCGTTTTAAATACTGTGTGGATTTGTCGTGGCAAAAACATTTAAAGACTTGATACAGGATGCGCTCGATCAGGGCGTAAAAGAAATATATCCCTGGGATGTGGAAGATTTTCTGCAGCAAAACCCCGATGCCATTTTACTGGATGTGCGTGAACCAGATGAATATCAGGGCGCACATATCGCCGATACGCTGTATGCACCGCGCGGAGTTTTAGAGCAGTCATGCGAGTGGGATTATGCCGAGACTATTCCTGAGTTGGTAAAAGCCAGAAACAAGCCAGTTCTAGTGATTTGTCGATCTGGCAATCGCAGCGTATTAGCGGGGCAAACAATGATGCAGCTGGGTTATACAGACATTACCTCACTCAAAACCGGTATAAAAGGCTGGAACGACTCTGACCTGCCTTTGTATGATGATGCAGGAAACCCTGTTGATCCGGACTGGGCAGACGAGTTTTTCAATCCAGCCGTGAAAGAAAGTCAATTATCAGCAAAGAATACGTAATTGCTGAAGTATAGACGATCGTTCATAAACACTTCCTGATTATGTGTTTTTATGGTGTTTATAACTCAAAATGGGGCAGTCATTTTTGTTAGTTTTTGAATGACCGTTTGTCCGTAAAAATCTACCTACACACTAGCCCTCGTTTCTAAGCTGAGCTTGATTCACCTATGCTTTATCCCAAAGTAGAGATAAAACACAAAACAGGGAGTAGTGAGTGAATTTGTATATTGCTGATGAATCAGGGGAAGGGGAATCTTATGAGGCACCAACGCCACATTTTATAAGCTCGTTATCATTATTTGCGAGTAGTCTCCCATGGCAGAAATTTGAAACTTTTTTTGAAAAAAGAAGATTAGTAAATGTAAGTGGAGAAGAGCAGCTAATACTGCTGCGTCTGTTAGCCATTCAAGAATTATTGTGTCTGGATGATGATGCACTGATTATCTGGACAAAAAACCAGCTTTATACTTTTAAATTTTTACAACCTAGTTATCAACCGCGTCTGCCCACCAAAAAATTACTTAAACAATTCAGGGATGAATTTGACAAGGTAGGTCTGCTTAAGCCCTTTAGGAAGCAATGTCAACGATTAATACATGAACACGAAAATCGCTTTCCCCCCTTGTATGGACAAGATAAGGGGCAGAATCTGAATTTAGCAAATGCTGGCATATCGGCTAGTAATTTTAACCAACGCAATAATGGGCATCGAAAAGTTAAGGATACAAAGGTTGATTTACCCAATGTAAAAAATCATTCTGGTGTTTCATGTCCAAATTGCCGAAGTAACAATGTCTACCAGTTAAAGCCATCACAGGAAGCCTCTTCATTACCGAATATTCGTTTTTCGCGCTGCCGTTTTTGCGGCAATACCTTTAGGGATGATTCTCAACGAGATTAAGCCGATAACAGAGAGGTGATAAAAGTACACCCCCACCTTTTTAAGGCTTTTCTCAAGCAAGCCTTTCGGGAAATTGTCATTACTAGCGGCCATAGAATCAAGCGCAACTGCGATACCCGGCAACTAAACTTATAGGTGTTTAATGAATAATCAAATCAATCAACAAGAAGTAGCAGAAAGTCTTCACCGTTTAAATACCAGGCTTGA
>JANTHG010000314.1 GCA_024762535.1 Calditrichaceae bacterium | reverse complement strand
GTTATTTAGTTATTGGGTTATTAAGTTATTTAAATCCAAGACCACGCACACAAGAAGCTAAAAAAATATAGTGTCGTTTTTGTCACAATCCACCGTGTATAATTGCTTACATTAAGGTTTACCCGTTGTAAATTATTTTATCCAATTTTAATTGAAAAGTACCCTGTTTTAAGGTAACTTTTTAATTCTATATTTTTCGCATATTTGTAAGCGACGTGGCGGAGCTGTATCTAAACTAAAAAACTGTTTTAAATAAACTAAGGAAAAATAATGAAAACCAGAGTCTTACCTTTTCTTTTCCTTTTACTGGGATTTGTTTTGTTACAGGCGCAAAGTCTGGACGACCTGAAAAAACTGGAAACCTTAAAAAAAGAGCTCGAAAAAAGCGGGGAAACGCTGACTCCTACCGATAAATCGAAAGTCACTACCGAAATCCCCTCTTTGCAAACTTTTAAGGATACTTTGTCCACCCCGATTAAAGCCGAACCTGTTAAAAATGAACCGGCCATTCCTGCCACGGAAGAAGTTAAAACAAAACCCCTGCCCTATTTCGGTTATAATGTATTCACAAATGCAAAGGTGGATTTTTCACCCGATATTTACGGCCCTGTAGACGAAAATTACCCTCTGGGCCCGGGCGACGAACTTGTCATTAGTGTGTGGGGCGAAGTGGAACTGCGTAAGGAAGTTACCATTAACCGCAACAGTCAAGTTTATCTTGAAAATGTGGGGCTCATTACTTTAAGTGGTTTGACTGTAAAATCTGCTAAAAAAGAACTGGCTAAACGGCTAAGCAAATCCTATGCATCCATTGCAGAGGGCAAAGCATTTCTTGATATATCAGTAGGAAAGCTGCGTTCCATTCGTGTATTTGTAGTTGGCGATGTAAAAGCCCCCGGTGTTTTTACCGTACCGGCCTTAACCGATCCCTTTACAATGCTCTTTTACGCAGGAGGCATTCAGAAAAATGGTTCATTACGTCATATTCAGCTGATTCGAAAGCAAAAGCAGATTAAGGATCTGGATTTTTATGATTTCCTTACCAAAGGGGAAAAATATAATTCCGTTCGGTTGCAAAACAATGATGTGTTACTGGTTCCAACCGTTAAAAAACGGGTTTCATTAAGTGGCGCGGTAGTCCAAGCCGGCGTTTTCGAACTGAAGGATTCGGAAACTTTAAAGGATGTAATTGATCTCGCAGGAGGTTTTGCGGATAACGCAAATCCTGTACACATTCAAATTCAACGTTACAGCAACCAAAGAGACAAAGAATTAATTAACATCAATTACAATGAAAATAATGAATTCGCTCTGCAAAACGGCGATCAAATTGATGTTAGCGCCATTTCACGCGATCTGGAAAACTTTGTACGGATTTCCGGCCCCATTTTCGGGCCTAAACGGTTTGCTTATTATAAAGGGATGACTATCAAAGAATTATTTACCAAGGTGGACAGTATTGGCGGCGATGCCTATTTGAATCGTGTTCATATTACCCGTATGCTTCCGGATGACAAAAAACAGTTGTTCTCGATTAACCTAAATGATTTTCTTCACACCCCAGGGCAGGATTTTTTATTAGCGCCTCAGGATTTAATTGAGATAAAATCCAAAAATGTTTTATTTCCCGCGGATTCGGTTCATATTTTCGGTGCGATAAATGAACCGGGAGTTTATGAGCTCAAAAAGGATATGACTTTAAAAGATCTTATTTTCCAGGCTGGCGGTTTTCGTAAAGATGCCCGCATCACCGAAGCGGAGGTTTCGCGGATCAATCCGCTCAACACCAATCCCAATAAAATTGCCACTATTCTGACGGTGGAAATTGATTCCAATTACACTAAAAGCATCCAGGGGAAAGAAGCCGAATTATTCTTTTTGGAACCGGACGACGATATTTTCATTCGCACACGCAGCGAAAGTGAAATGCAGCGTCATATAGCTATTTCCGGTGAAGTAAAATTCCCCGGCACCTATTCCCTCATTTCCAAAACCGAACGCATTACCGATGTTATTAAACGAGCCGGAGGGTTAAAGAACACCGCTTATCTCGAAGGCGCTCAACTAATCCGCAGTAATCGAACCGTGGGCAAGATTGGCATTGATTTCAATAAAATTTTCGCCAATCCTTCCAGCGAACAAAATATCTATGTTCAGGCCGGGGACCGCATCATCATTCCGGAGCGTCTCGCAACGGTTAAGATTGTGGGTGGCGTTAATTTCCCCAGCAGTGTTCTGTATGAACGTGGAAGAGGCCTGGATTACTATATAAAATCGGCAGGCGGGTACACGGACTTAGCGGATGAAGACAATGTAACGGTTCGTTTGGCCAATGGCCGTCCCATCCATCAAAAACAATTTTTATTTTGGCGGTATATTTCCGAAGAGATCACAGCTGGCAGTGTAATTTACGTTCCTGTTTTTGCTGAGAAAAAAGAAATCGACTGGTCCGGCGCCATCCGTGATGCAGCCGCTATTTTAAGCAGTGTGGCCACGGTGATTTTGATTGTGGATCGGGTGAAATAGATTTTT
>JANTHG010000313.1 GCA_024762535.1 Calditrichaceae bacterium | reverse complement strand
TAGTAGTTTAGTCAATAGTGGTTTAAGTAAATTAAGAAAAGGATTGTATTATGCGTAAATATATGTTAGTTGGATTTATGATTTTGTTTTCTACAGCCGTTTTTGCTCAGAAAACGAATTGGAATTTTGATAAGGCCCATTCTTCAATTGGTTTTACCATCGATCATATGGTAATATCTGAAGTTGCGGGACAATTTACTAAATTCGATGGTAGTTTTACTTCCGATAAAGAAGATTTTTCAGATGCCAAGATTACCTTTACCATCGAAACAAATAGTATCAATACAGAAAACAAAAAACGAGATGCTCATTTGAAGAATAAGGATTTTTTTGATGCAACTAAGTATCCTGTTATCGAATTTAAAAGTACTTCCTTTAAAAAGGTAAAAGAAAACAAGTATAAATTAAGTGGATCTTTTACCATGCATGGAGTGACAAAACCCATCGAGCTCGATGTTAAATATGGCGGCAGCATTAAAGATCCGTGGGGGAATACCCGTATCGGGTTTAAACTGAACGGAACTCTTGATCGTACAGACTATGGTTTAACCTGGAACAATGTTTTGGAAACCGGCGGCCTGATGGTTGGCAAAGAGGTACGTATCGAGGGACGTTTTGAATTGGTACAGGAAAAATAATGAATCAGTTAACATAGTTTTTGCCGGCCAATATTTAAATTAAAAATGACTCTGGGTAACTTTTAATAAAGGACTTTGTGCTTTAAAATTAAATGCACAAAACAGGTAGGTTACGGGTTAACTGTGTAAATTTAAATCAAAATACGATTTATCATACAAAAGGGCGGTTGACCATGAAGATTGAAGATGAAATTAAAGGACGTTTTCGTAACGAATACCATAAAGGTGTAATTAACCTTTTTTTCACCTCCAAACAGATTGGTCACCATTTTCAGCAATACTTAAAAACGCACGACTTATCAGAACCACAATATAATATTTTACGGGTACTGAGAGGATTTGGTGAGCAGCCACGGCCGATTCATTTTATAAAAGAACGTATGCTGGACCGTAGTTCGGATGTAAGTCGTTTGGTTGAAAAATTACACAGGCGCGGTCTGATTCGTCGAACCGAATGTGCAACGGATCGCAGGCAAAAAAATGTAGAAATTACCCCCAAGGGTCTGGATCTTTTAAAACAGATGGATGCCTGTGAGAAAAAAGTGGACACCTTATTGTCGAACTTATCCTTAGAAGAAGTAAAACAATTAAACATGTTGCTGGATAAAATTCGCAGCAATCACCCCAAAAAGGAATAATATGGATTATTTGAAACAACTCAACTGGCGTTATGCCACCAAACGGATGAACAAAAAAACTGTACCGCAAAATAAAATAGATAATATACTGGAAGCAATTCGCTTGTCTCCCTCTTCGATGGGGCTACAGCCATATACGGTGGTCGTGATTGAAGATGAAGCAGTAAGAGCGAAAATGCTGCCAGCAATCTATAACCAGCCGCAAATTGTAGAAGGTTCACATGTGCTGGTATTTGCAGTCTGGGATGGAATTACACCGGAGCAGGTTCAAACTTTTATCAAACAAATTGCTATGGAACGTGAAATTCCGGAAAAATCTTTGGATGGTTTTAAAAATATGATTTTAGGTTTCATCTCTCAGAAAGAGAAGGATGACTTAATAAACTGGAATGCCAAACAGGCCTACATCGCGCTTGGTACCGGCATGGTGGCGGCGGCCCTGGAAGAAGTGGATGCAACACCAATGGAAGGGTTTGATCCCCAGGCTTTGGACCAGTTATTGAAATTAAAGGAAAAAGGATTAAAGAGTGTGGCCATACTTGCTCTCGGATATCGTGATTCTGATGAAGATAAATTAGCTCAACTGAAAAAAGTACGCAGACCAAAGGAAGAATTTTTTCTTAAAATTGATTCTGTAAACTAATCCCGGAAAAGAGAAATTATGAGCAGCAAAATTTTTTCATCATCAAATTGGGAACGGTTGGTAAGCCCTCAGCGAAAAAAGCAAATGGACCCGCAAGCATTTTTTAAAATTTCCGATCCGGGTACAAACGAAATTTGGGCCGATATTGGCTGCGGGCCGGGTTATTTTACATTTCCGCTGGCCGGGCGGGTACAAAAAGTTTTTGCAACAGATATTAGCGTGGATATGCTTGAGATATGCCGCAGCCGCGCCCGGGATGAAAATCTTTCCAATATTGAATTTGTCCAATCGGATTCAACAGAGATCAATATCCCTTCAAATTCTGTTGAAGGTATTCTGTTAGTGAATGTTTTTCACGAATTTTCGGCAGCCGATAAAATTATCCGGGAACTGGGTCGCATTCTTAAACCGGGCGGCCGGGTTTACAATATAGACTGGCGTTACGCAGCAATGGAAGTAGGCCCACCGTTGGCCCACCGGCTTCCGGAAGAACAAGTCGAACGTAATTTTGCTTCAGCCGGATTTCTTTTTGCTGAACAACACGATATTTATGAACAAAACTACGTACTGGAATTTATTCATTCAGATCGGTAAAGTTCATAATAAGAAAAAGAGTGTGTTGAATC
>JANTHG010000312.1 GCA_024762535.1 Calditrichaceae bacterium | reverse complement strand
AGAAAATCTTAAGAATCAGCTAAGGTATTATTAAATTTTCAGGGATATATTGGCTCTATGAGAATTTTAGTCATAGAAGATGAGCCGGGCATCGCTAATTTTATTAAGCAAGGCCTGGAAGAAGAGTCCTTTGCCGTGGATGTGGCTTACGACGGCACCGGCGCACTGGAAACCGCTCTTTCCGGCACATATGATTTGCTGTTGCTGGACTGGATGATTCCCGGCCTGAGCGGCATTGAAGTGTGTCGTAAATTCAGGAAAACAGACCGGGAAACACCCATTATTTTTTTGACAGCCAAAGATACGGTTCAGGATACCATATTCGGTTTACAGGCCGGCGCCAACGATTACATCAAAAAACCTTTTGCTTTCGAAGAATTGCTGGAACGCATCCGCGTGCAATTGCGGCCTAAATCGGGTGAACACGAAACCTTTACCCTGGGCAATATTACGCTGGATACACGCACACACCAGGTTTTTAAGAACCACGAAGAAATCTTTCTGACGCAAAAAGAATTTGCATTACTGGAATATCTAATGCGCAACAAGGGTCAGGTATGCCGGCGCACACAAATTATCGAGAGCGTATGGGATATTCACTTCGAATATAACACCGGCGTTATCGATGTGTATATTAACGCTCTGCGCAAAAAACTGGGCCTGCAAGAAAACGGGCCGCACATCAAAACCGTACGGGGTGTGGGTTACATCGCCAGGGAATCTTAACCATGACTTTCAAAGACAGAATTGCATCGTATTACCTGATTGCGGCTTCATCTGTGATAGCCGTGGTATTTATCATCATCTATCTGATTGTTTCGACTACGGTCTATTCCAATCTGGATTCGGCCCTGGTGTATGAAGCGCAAAAGCATTTGAAGGATGTAGTGGTTGAACGGGACAGCCTGTACTTTAACACGAAAGCCATCCTGGCCGAACGGGAACATAAAGAAGCGGAAGTACTGCCTTTCTTTTTAGAAATTGTTGGTCCTTCCGGCAAGGTGCTGCAAAAATCTACTAACTTAAAAGAACAATCGCTAAAATTGCACCACGATATAGGCGACGGCCATAGCTTTAATGCCGAACTCAGTGACAAAGCCATCCGCCAGATTCAATACCCCATTAAGCAAAACGGGGAAATTAAAGGCTATCTCTTAACTGCCGTTTCGCTGGAAGGTACCATTCTGGTGGTGAAGAATTTGCGTACGGTTCTGTTTGTTCTGTTTCCGCTGGTACTGGGTTTACTCTTTTTTGTGGCCCGCTACCTGGCTGATAAAAGCATCAAACCCATCGTGAATATTACCGAGACAACAAACCGGATTACCCGTCAAAACCTGAGCGAGCGGGTCACATTACCCCATACACGCGATGAATTGTACACCCTTTCCCGGTCGATTAACGAACTACTTGACCGTATGCAAAGCGCATTCGAACGGGAAAAACAATTTACCAACGACGCTTCGCACGAGCTGCGTACACCGCTATCGGTTATTAAGGGTACCCTGGAAGTGCTGGTGCGCAAACCGCGCAAAGAAGACGAATACAAGGAAAAAATAAATTACTGCATCTCTGAAATCAATTCCATGTCCGAACGCGTAGACCAGCTTTTATTGCTGGCCCGGTTTGACAAGGCCACCATTTCCCTGCGCAAAGAATCGTTGCCGGCTATATCGTTGATAGACAACGCCATTTACCGGCACCGTAAATTAATCGAAGAAAAAAATATCCATATCGTTATTTCAGACGACGCGGGAATTGAAGTGTTTACCGACCCATACTATACGGATATGATTGTTGAAAATATCATTTCCAATGCTTTAAAATATTCGCCGGCCGGCGGTACGGTGGAAATCCGAACAGGGCAGGAAAATGGCCGTGTGGCAATCGAAGTAATCGATTACGGGGGCGGTATCAAAGAAGAAGACCTGGCATCTGTGTTTAATCCCTTTTTTCGTTCTGATGCGTTGAACCATAAACATATTTTGGGTAGCGGATTGGGGCTATCCATCGTCAAAAAAGCGAGTGAAGTGTTGGGCGCGGATGTACAATTGGAAAACCACTCGAAGAGCGGACTGAAGGTGAAGATTGTTTTTTGATGTGAATAACACCACAACCCGTCCCATGTGGGGCGGTTGATATCATATTTGTCAGCCATCAATTGTCCCGATGGGACAAATTGTTATTGGGGCGTTGTCCTGTCCCCGGCAATAAATTGCCGGGCAATTTTCACATATCCCTACGGGATATAATAACGAAGAAGCCGGCAATTTCAAAAAGTACCCTGCAGGTGCACCTAACAATAGTAACGATGTAATGGTAACGCGAAATCCTTTTCGGTAGAAAAAATTAAAAACAATCAACTATTTTGTAATGAAAAAACCCTACTTCCTAAGACAAATTTTATCCCGCAGGGATTATTCAAAATAACCCACCATTTCAATGGCGGGAATAAATGCGCCACACGCACAACCCGTCCCGGAAGGGACGGTTGATATCATATTCGCCAGCCATCAATTGTCCCGATGGGACAAATTGTTTTTGGGGCGTT
>JANTHG010000311.1 GCA_024762535.1 Calditrichaceae bacterium | reverse complement strand
AAGTTACAAAAAATATGAACGATAGTAGCAATGGATAAAAAGTTTTTTATTGGTGTGGCGGCAATTTTAATCATTTACATTGTTGCGGCCTGGAGTATTGTTCAATTGGCAGGATTCCAGGCGGAAAAAATTAAAGGATTGTATTTTTCAGGAATATTAGCCACTATTAATGTAGTTATGGCTTATGTGGTTTTAAAACTGGCCATGCCGAAAGATCAAAAAACATTTGCAAAAATATTTCTTTCGGGTATGGTATTGCGTTTGTTGGGACTATTGATTTTGATTTTTATGATTTTTAAATATTCCGATGCAGACCACTTTGTTTTTATCGGATCATTATTTATATTGTATTTCATGTATCAAATATGGGAAGTGTTAATCCTAAATAATAAAAAAAATAAAGGTTAATCGTCTATATGGCTTTGGTCAATACTACAAAAGCGGCCGCAGATTCGCTTGCGGAACACAGTGAAAGCCTGGGAACCTGGATTACCCATCATATTAAAAATGGCCCTGAGTGGCATCCGTTTCCCAATGTGCATCTGCATCTTCCTCATATCCCGCCCTTTGACTTTTTAGGGATGCATATAGACCTTTCTATTACCAATCACGTGGTTATGTTGTGGGTGGCAGGGTTCATTGTACTTGCTATGTTTCTCTTGTTTCTGAAGCCCAAAAATAAAATTCAGACCGGATTTGGTACATTGTTGGAAATGCTGGTGGTTTTTATCCGTGATGAAGTCGCTATTGCCAATATGGGTGAAAAGGATGGGCGTCGGTTTACACCTTTTTTGCTTACCGCCTTTATTTTTATATTAATCAGTAATCTGTTGGGACTAATCCCCATGTTCTCTACGCCCACATCCAATATTAATGTGACGGCCGGTCTGGCGCTTACCACGTTTGGCGCCACTCAATATTTTGGTGTTAAAGAGCAGGGATTGATTGGTTATTATAAAAATCTGGTGCCTCACGGCGTTCCCATCCTGCTTTGGCCGCTCATGTTTATTATCGAAATTATGGGGCTTATTGCCAAGCATGTGGCCTTAACCATTCGTTTGTTTGCGAATATGAATGCCGGGCACATTGTGTTGTTTGCCTTCTTGGGGCTGATTATTTTGTTTAAGAGCTATCTGATTTCGCCGGTTTCTATTGGCTTTGGTGTGTTTGTCTATTTCCTGGAATTTTTAGTAGCCTTTATTCAGGCCTATATTTTTACAGTGCTATCGGCCCTGTTTATTGGAATGAGTGTAAATCCGGAGCATTAAAGAAATTATAAATTTTAAATTATAGATAATTAAGTTATACTAACAAACCATAATTTAGGAGGTCCTCATAATGGGTGAATGGGCATTAGCATTAGCATATTTAGCAGCTGGAATTGGAGCTGGTATTGTAACAATTGGCGCAGGTATTGGTATTGGCCGTATCGCTGCTTCAGCAATGGACGGAACCGCACGGCAGCCGGAAGCTGGCGGTGCAATTCGTACCACTATGATTATTGCTGCGGCTATGATCGAAGGTGTGGCTCTGTTTGGCGCTGTAATTTGCTTCCTTTTGGCAAGTTTAAGTTAATAGGACAAAATCATGCTTGATATAGATCCCGGAATGATCATCTGGACCTGGATCACTTTTTTCGTGGTTCTGGTTATCCTGTACAAAATTGCGCTAAAACCCATATTGGCTGCGATCGATAGTCGTGAAAAATCGATCCATGACGATATTGAAAAGGCGCAAAAACAACGGGATGAAGCCCAGGCTCTGTTGGCCAAACATCAGGAGATGTTAGACCAGGCAGAAGCGGAAGCTCAGAAGCTGTTCAAGGAAAGCAAGGCTCAGGCAGATAAAGCGCGTGAGGAGTTGATTGAAAAGGCGCGCGAAGAATCAGCCAAACTTGTTGGTAAAGCCAAAGAAGAAATTGAACAGCAAAAAGAAAGCGCCCTTGCTTCCTTAAAAGAGGAAGTAGCCGATTTGGCGGTGGGTGCAGCAGAAAAAATTATTCTGCAAAATTTGGATGCAAAGAAACAGAAAGTTGTGGTAGACGAATATATCAAATCGATGCCAAAGACATTAAAGAACTAAAGGGTAAATC
This sequence comes from Calditrichaceae bacterium, assembly GCA_024762535.1. Classification (GTDB taxonomy): domain Bacteria; phylum Calditrichota; class Calditrichia; order Calditrichales; family Calditrichaceae; genus JANTHG01. The sequence goes on along the minus strand of JANTHG010000311.1, from coordinate 477 downwards.
AGTTGAGCCGAGTCGCAAAACGATACGCTAAGGCGCTTTTTGAGCTGGCCGAAGAAGAAAAAATCCTTAATAAGGTAGAGGTCGATGTTGCCCAGTTTGCATCGCTGAGCAGCGAAAGCGCTGATTTTAGCACACTGTTGTCAAATCCTTTGATTAATGAAAAAGAAAAATTTACCATCCTCAAAGAGCTGTTCAGGGATAAAGTTCAGCCTTTAACGCTCGATTTTCTGAATCTGCTGTCCGTTAAAAAACGGCTGGATGTTTTGCCTGAAATAGCGCAGGAATTTCGTGCAATGATGTTGGATTTTGCTAATAAAATTGAAGGTGAGCTGATAAGTGCAGTTAAACTTGCTCCGGATCAGGTAAAACATATTCGTAGTAATATGGAAAAAATGACCGGGAAAAATGTACTGCTGGATGAGAAAGTGGACGAAAGTGTGTTGGGCGGTTTTATTGTCCGTATTGAGGATTGGGTGC
>JANTHG010000310.1 GCA_024762535.1 Calditrichaceae bacterium | reverse complement strand
CCCTGGAAACGCTTAACCATGTTTGGCGCCATTAAAGAATATACCGGTGAAGATTTAACCGGTTTGGATGAAAAGGCTTTGCGTGCGGTAGCCAAAAAACTGAATGTGGAACTAACGCCCGAAATGGGCGCCGGAAAAGTCATTGATGAAATTTTTGGAGAACTGGTGGAACCGAAACTGATTCAGCCCACTTTTATCATGGACTATCCTCTGGAAATGTCTCCCCTTGCCAAAAAGCATCGTGATAACCCGCGTATTGTGGAACGCTTTGAACCCATCATCGGCGGAAAAGAAGTCGCCAATGCCTTTAGTGAACTCAATGATCCATTAGACCAGCGTCAGCGCTTCGAAGAGCAGATGAAGCTTAAAGCCCGCGGCGATCTGGAAGCACAGGAAATGGATGAAGATTATTTGCGTGCTCTGGAAATCGGAATGCCACCGACTGCCGGTTTGGGAATCGGTATTGACCGGATGGTGATGCTGTTCACCGGTCAGTCCAGCATCCGTGATGTGCTGCTCTTTCCGCAGATGCGGCCGGAGTCCAAATGAAAAAATTCGAGCTGTTCATTGCCCGGCGTTATTTTAAGGCCAAACGGCGCACGGGCTTTATTTCCATTATTTCCTACATATCCATCGGAGGCGTAACTGTTGGGGTGGCTGCGCTTATTCTGGTACTTTCGGTAATGAACGGTTTTGAGCAGGAAGTACGTTCCCGTCTGCTTGGCGCGGATGCTCATGTGCGGCTGCGTAAATTTTATGTGGAACCCATTACTAAAGCCGATTCCCTGATGCGGATTGCACTTTCTGTTCCGCATGTAAAAGCGGCTTCGCCCGCCCTTGTGGGAAAGGGAATGATTTCCGGAAGAGATAAGCAATATCCTACCATTATCAAGGCCATCGACCCGGAACGCGCCGGAAGTGTAACCGATATTGGTGATAAAGTCATTTTGGGCGAGCTCGATTTCTCTGAAAAAATCATTGACGGGAAAAAGCTGTCCGGCATTGTATTGGGGCGTTACCTCGCGGATGCCCTCCAGGCAACGCATGTTGGTGATAAGGTTACCCTTTGGGTGATGCCCAAACAGGGCGGTGTGTTTACCCAACCGCGTTTAAAACGGTTTTATGTGTCCGGTATTGTGGAAATCGGTTATTACGAGTATGATAACACCCTATCCTACACATCTATTAAAGATGCGCAACAACTGTTAGGCACGCGTAAAGGCGTTTCCTGGATAGAACTGAAATTAGATAATTACGAAAATGCCAAACAGGTGGCCGCTCAACTCGAAGAGCGTCTCGGCTATCCCTATCTTGCGGAAACCTGGTTTCAGCTTAACCGTTCACTTTACACCTGGATGGAAATCGAAAAGTGGGGTTCCTTTATTATTTTAAGCCTGATTATCATTGTGGCCGCTTTTAACATTATCAGTTCCCTGATTATGGTGGTGATGGATAAAACCCGTGAAATCGGCATTTTAAAATCCATGGGCGCCACGTCTAAAAGTATCCGTAAAATTTTTATGTACGAAGGTCTGATTGTTGGTGTGGTTGGCACGGCTCTGGGTTCGCTTATTGGTTACACACTGGCTTTTTTACAATACTATTTTCACTTAATCAAATTGCCGGGGGATGTGTACATCATCAGCGCTCTGCCCATTGTGATGCACTGGTCGGACTTTTTTGCCATCACCACGGTTGCCATTATGCTTAGTCTCATTGCTTCTTACTATCCGGCCAACAAAGCATCCAAACTGGTTCCGGTAGAAGCTATTCGTTACGAATAAAATCTGTTTTTCAGAAAGTTAATTATGCAGTCAAATATCATTGAATTGAAAAAAATTTATAAATCCTACAATAGCGGCCCGCAAAAAGTAGAGGTGCTTAAAGGCATCGATTTAACCATCGCCGAAGGTGAAGTGGCTCTGATTGTGGGGCCTTCGGGTGTAGGAAAAAGTACCTTGCTGCATGTGTTGGGCGCTTTGGATATTCCTGATTCCGGTGAAGTGATTGTGGATGGGAAAAGTTTAAATGCCTTAAACGAAGAAGAGCTGGCCCGCTTTCGCAACCAGTCCATTGGATTTGTTTTTCAGTTTCACCATTTGCTGCCGGAGTTTACGGCACTGGAAAATGTATTTATGCCCTCCATGATGCACGCTCCCTTTTCTAAGGAAAAAGAAGACTATGCCCGCTTTTTATTAAATGAAGTGGGCCTTTCGCACCGTCTGGAACACAAGCCTGGCGAACTTTCCGGTGGAGAACAGCAGCGCGTAGCTGTGGCCCGAGCACTCATTAACAAACCACAAGTGTTACTGGCAGACGAGCCTACCGGTAATTTAGACAGCGCTAACAGTCGTCTGCTTTTTGATTTGCTGTTGGATCTGAATCAAAAATTTAACCAGACACTCGTTGTGGTTACCCATGCCGAAAATATGGCACATCGCGCCAAACGCACCATTCAGATGGAAGACGGCCGGATTGCCGTTTAAGCTTTACCCAAACACCTAAGTCGAAACCTGGGAAACGTTAAAAAAACAAACCTGGATGGATATTTAGAAATTTTGAATTTTGAATGATAAATTTTGAATGCTGGAT
>JANTHG010000309.1 GCA_024762535.1 Calditrichaceae bacterium | reverse complement strand
AGGCCAAACAGTAAGCTAATGCGTAATTGATGAAGAAAACTGACGTGTGAGGGCAGGGGATTGCTTCGCTCCTATGTCGCTCGCAATGACGGGCGAGGGGCTGGGGTTGCTGCCATAGCATCCCCCCTATCAAGGGGGGACTGAGGGGGGTGTTTTTTTAGTGAACAATTATTGCATATTCAGGACTTTACAACCCCCTAAGCCCCTTTGCTAAGGGGGAATTGAGTGATAGCAACGTGACGCCCCCCAGTAGAATTACTTCATCCCACTCACGCGGGAGTCGCAATGACGGGCGAGCGGTCCGGGGAATCCCTTCTGTGAATCTAGTGTAAACCTCGTTGGGGTTTCCTCTTACCGATAAAGCGAATATTCGGAATGACAGGTGCTTTATGTGGCGCAGCAGCTGAGTTCCTTTACATCTTTACTAAAAGTGATGGCGGCCAGCTTGATTCCTTCGGCAAGGGTCAGATAGGGGTGAAACATCTCTTTTATCTGTGTGCTGGTGATGCCAAATTTTACAGCCAGCGCCACTTCCATTAAAAGTTCCGATCCTTCCGCAGCGAGGATGCGGGCGCCAATCAGCTTGTCGGTTTTTTTATCACGGATCAGTTTGATGAATCCCCGTGTGTCTTTTGCGGCAATGGAACGCGGTACATATTCCAGCGGCAGGAGCGCGGTTTCGGCCTCGATATTTTTTTGAGCCGCCTGTGCTTCATCCAGCCCTACACCGGCCACCTGCGGATCGGTAAACACCACCCAGGGCAGCGAGGAATAATCACGTTTTTTTTGTAGCGGATTAAACATATTTGCAGTCGCTAATTTGCCTTCGTAGGCGGCGGTGTACACAAACATATGCTGGCCCAGCACATCTCCGGCCGCATAAATGGTAGGCACGGATGTTTGTAAAAATTCATTTACATTAATGAATCCGCTTTCATTAAGCGCTACGTTGTTTTCCGTCAACCCCATATTATTTGTATTCGCTATACGGCCGGCAGCCACAAGAATCTGCTCTGCTTCAAAAATTTGATTATTTCCCTGAACGATCGATTCCACCACAATTTGGCCGTTTTGCTGCTTAATGCGCTGCAATTCATTTCCGGTGACAATATGCAATCCTTCATCTTTTAAATAGTCCGTTAGCGCATCGGTTAGATCCGCCGTTTCAGTCGGTAAGATTCGGTTGGAACGTTGCAGAACGGTGACCCTGCTGCCCAGCCGCGCAAACATCTGGGCCATTTCCAGGGCTACATAGCGGCCGCCCAAAACGATAAGCGATTGTGGTATTTCTTCTAATTCAAAAGCAGATTCATTGGTTAAAACGGGTACTTCTTTCAGGCCGGGAATGTCGGGTATTTTCGGACGGGCGCCGCTGGCAATTAAAATATGGCTGCCGGAGATAGTTTTTCCATTTACTTCCACAGATGTGGGGGAAGTAACTTTGGCGCGGCCTTCAATCAGATTAAAATCGCTCATATCTTTCACCACATCGATATATTTTTGCTGTCTCAGGTCCAGTACAAGTTCCCGTTTCTGTTCAATCAGCTTTTTAAAATCCGTCAGCCGTCCGTCCGTTTCTATCCCCTTAAACGGATTAGATTTAGCTTTATGCAAGGTTTCCGCGGCGCGCAGTAAATTTTTGGAGGGCACGCAACCCACATTCACACAAGTGCCGCCAATGGGCAATCCGTCGTTTATCATCGTTACTTTGGCGCCCAGCTCCCGCGCCTCTATCGTAGCCGCAAAAGCGGCCGAACCGCCGCCAATAATAATTAAGTGCTTTTCATTTCCTGAATTTTCCTGAAGTTCCGAGCGTCCGGTTACCTGGTAGTGTCCGGTAGCGTTGATAAGCTGCTCAATTTCAGCGCCGGATATTTTATGTTCATCGAAAGATACCTGCGCCCCCGCTTCTTTATAGCTGACATTTTTTTTCAGGATGCCTTGTGCATTCAATTGTTTATCAACTGTAGTAGCACAATGGTCACAGGTCATTCCCTTAATTTCGAATTTTATTGTTTTAATGTTCATCTTGTCCTCAATTTTTATAGTGAAGGTAAAACTATTTGTTTGCAATCGAATTTCGCTAAATAAGCCGGGGAAAATATCTCATCAGTGCAAATCAGTATTCATCCGCGGTTTATTTTTTTAAGGTCGAAGGATACCCGGCATTTGTGGTTGCTTCGATCATCTGATCAACCGACACATTAGTCGGATCAAAAAGTACGACGGCCTTTTTTTTGTTCCAGACTGGCTTCTGCCTGAAGTACACCGTCTAAGCTTTTCAACGACTTTTGCACGGTAAACGGACAGGCCGGACAGGTCATTCCCGGGATGTCTAAAGTAATCCGTTTAATTTCCTTTGCCGATAAAATGGCGGATTGTTCCGTATTGTTTTTTGCGGAAGCGGATACACCGGCGATATAGGGAACTGCAAACAAAATAATAATAAGAACCGCAACAGACCAGAGTGAAATTTTGTTTATTGTATCGGATTTAGGATTGGCGCAGTAGCTGCCCGGATCACAGGTTTCCGCCTTTGGTTTGCGATAGATACGGTAAAAGGCATAGCCTAAAAATATAAAGGTAATACCCATAAAATAGGGCCGGA
>JANTHG010000308.1 GCA_024762535.1 Calditrichaceae bacterium | reverse complement strand
TTATAGACGCGCCCGGCCATATCGAATTTCTTAAGAATATGATTACCGGCGCTTCCCGCGCCGAAGCGGCTTTGCTGGTGATTGACGCAGCCGAAGGGGTTCAGGAAAATTCCCGCAGACACGGTTACATGCTGTCTATGCTCGGCATTAAGCAGGTAACAGTGCTGGTAAATAAAATGGATTTGGTGGAATACAAGCAGCAGGTATTTGATGATATTGTAACGGAATACACCGATTTCTTGCATAAAATAAATGTGCAGCCTGCTTCGTTTATTCCGGTTAGCGGCCGCGAAGGCGACAATATTGCCGGCCTGTCTAACCGAACAAGCTGGTATAAAGGCGATACGGTTTTAGATGCTCTGGATCATTTTACTAAGGAACCCGCACCCACAGAGCAGGATTTTCGTATGCCCGTGCAGTCCGTGTACAAATTTACCGGTCAGGGCGATGATCGTCGTATTATCGCTGGTACTGTAGATTCCGGAACACTCCATGTAGGTGACGAGGTCGTATTTTATCCTTCCGGCAAACGAAGCCGTGTGAAAACAATCGAAGCGTTTAACCGGCCGCCTCAAACTCAGGCCGAAGCCGGGCAGGCGACGGGGTTCACTATGGAAGAACAAATTTATGTGTCCCGTGGGGAAATGGCGGTTATTTCCGGGCAGCAAAAGCCTTCGGTTAGTACACGTTTAAAAGTGAGTCTGTTCTGGCTGGGCAAAGAACCGTTTATCGCTAAAAAGGATTATCTGATAAAAATCGGAACCGCCAAAGTAACGGTGCGTTTAGAAGAAATCATTCGTGTTATAGACGCTTCGACCTTAGGGCAAAATGAAAAACGGGAAGAAGTGCGGCGCCACGAAGTAGCGGAATGTATTTTAAAGGTCAACAAAGCCATTGCCTTTGACCGGGCCGATGAGTTTGCTTCTACCAGCCGATTTGTGATTGTAGATAATTATGAAATCCGCGGCGGCGGCATTATTCGCGAAGCCCTGCAGGATAAGCAAACCTGGATGCGCGATAAGGTTTTTATGCGTAATTATAAATGGGAACGCAGTCAAATTGGTATTGAGCAACGGGCCGAAAAATACAATCAGCGTTCTACGCTTATATTGATTACCGGCGAGCGCGATATTGGTAAAAAAACTGTGGCCAAAGGATTGGAGAAACGGCTCTTTACAGATGGGAAAGTGGTTTACTTTTTGGGTATCGGGAATGTACTCTATGGTGTGGATGCGGATATTAAACAGGCTAGTAAAGCTCCGAATCACCGCCAGGAACATATGAGGCGTTTGGCAGAGGTGGCCCATATTTTGTTGGATGCTGGTATTATTTTGATTGTTACCGCTGTGGAAATGACGCAGGACGATTTGGAACAGATTAAGACAGCGATTAATCCCGAAAAAATTGAAACCATTTGGATCGGTGATAATAAAACCACGGATATTGCCGTTGATTTAACAATTGCAACGGACTCCGGGCCGGAAGATGCGGTAGACCGGATCAAAGCGTTAATGCAGGATCGTGGGATTATTTTTAAACCTTGGTAATATGTTAGTATAAAGTATCAAGTATAGAGTAGCAAGTAGAAAGTATAAAGTATTAAGTAGTAAGTAGGGTGGGGTGGAGAAGAGAACAAAATCGGAAAATATTGTTTGGCATGGTGGTGCTGTAACATATGAAGACCGCTGTGCTTTGTTAAAACAAAAAGGATTGGTGATCTGGTTTACGGGCTTGTCCGGTTCCGGAAAATCTACCATTGCTGTGGAGCTGGAAAAACAACTGACTGCCGAAGGACGTCTGGTCTATCGTCTGGACGGTGATAATGTGCGTCACGGTTTAAATGGTGATTTAGGATTCAGCGCCTCAGACCGGGATGAAAATATCCGCCGGATTGCGGAAGTAGCCGCTTTATTTAAAGATGCAGGTGTGATTACCTTAGTGTCGTTTATTGCACCCTTTCGACGCATGCGCGCCTTTGCCCGCGAAAAAGCAGGGGAAAACGGTTTCGTGGAAGTGTATGTAAAAGCAGATGTGAATACCTGCGCTGAGCGCGATCCCAAAGGACTCTATCAAAAAGCGTTTAAGGGTGAAATTAGCGATTTTACCGGAATATCCTCTCCTTATGAAGAGCCAAACCAACCTGAAATTGTTTTAGATACGACTCAAAACTCAGTGGAAGAAAGTGTCCGTAAAATAAAAGAATATCTTCAATCCGATGGATTTTAAGCGGGCTTTAATCCCCGAATATCAGACTTGAATATTTCTTGAATTGTATTAAATTAAAGCCGTGTAAAATAGTTAGTTATTATTGGTTCCCTGCATAGTCATTTTTTTTTGATTTATGTAATTGACAGGGCGGAGCTGTAAATAGAGAGGGTGGCATATCCCTCTATAGAAAAGGTTGAACGAATGAGCAAAAATTTTGCGTTAATAGGCGCAGCCGGCTACATAGCCCCGCGCCATATGCAGGCGATTAAGGAAACGGGCAATCAACTGGTAGCTGCCCTGGATCCCTCTGATTCGGTTGGGATTTTAGACCGCTATTTTAATGATGTGGATTTTTTTACCGAGTTTGAACGCTTTGACCGCCATGTGGAAAAATTAAGACG
>JANTHG010000307.1 GCA_024762535.1 Calditrichaceae bacterium | reverse complement strand
TGATGTGTTCTTACGATCGTTTCAAAATCAGATTGCAATACAAGGTCTCTCTTAAAAAGTTCCCAATTTGTTCTTCAGTATTGTTAGACGTTTTTATATTTAAAATCTTGCGCTTTATCAAGAATTTTTTTTGCTCAAATTACATAAATGGAAATAATCTCATTTCATGTAATTAACAGAATTTTTAAATAGGCTTGCCGAAAGTAAGAATAATGCGGCGAAGATGGTATTGATACCAATGGCACCAAGCATACCGGTCAGGTCTTCTTTGAGAGAAAGATTGGGGTGGAAGATAAATAGAGCGAGAAAGGGAATCAGGAATTGGACAGCGGCTGTGATCAGTAATACCCGCCACATGCCCTGCGGGCGAAGGCCCGCCACAACGGAACCAATGATAAACACGATGAAAACCGCGAGATAATACAGATTAGCCGGGTTGCCTTGGTCACCGATCAGGCCCACGGCCAGATTCATCCAGGCAAGAATAAGCAGAGCGGCAATGGCCATACCCCAGGCAATTCTCTTGGAAACATTTTCCGTATTTCTTGTGAATAGTTTAAAAGCCAGGCCGGCCCCAAACACCAAAAGCCAGGCCACGATAAAATCATTGGCATCCCAGTTAAAATCCTCAAAAACCTGATGGGCGATTAAGGGCAAAATTAAAAAGATACTCGACGCCAGGGCCACACTAAAAACAATTTTCTGAATAGATTGTGTTTGCTTCATGGTACCTTAACCCGCCGATTAACATTTTTTTAAAAAATAGTAAACCCAAATCACCATATATAAAAACATGGCAACCAGGTTAAAACAGCACTTCATCCAAAAAATAGCATTCACCTTCGATTACGCCCGATTCATTCCCGGTTTTGGCTGCTTCCGGGGTTTTCATAAAAGCTTCGGCCTTTTCGCGGTCAGCGGCTTCAAACAGGAAAAACACGTTGTTCAAGTCATCCTGCTCCCGCCACATTTTAAGCAGCGTTAATCCAACTTCTTTTTGAATCTCGGGCTGATTAAAAAAGATTGTTTGCCATTTATTAAAATCCATTACCCGGTTGCGGCATAAGAGATACGACATACGCTGGTTTCTCTTTCATATTAAATAAATTAACAAAGGGGAAGAATATTTTTTCTTCCCCGGAATAGTTGTATCAAACCCTGCCCCGGCTTATTTGTGTTTGGTCTGCTCACCCGGGCAATTGAACATCCAATGAATTCCGAAGCGGTCGGTCAGCATACCAAAGTAATCGCCCCAGAACTGTTCCTGCAGTTCCATGGTTACGCGGCCGCCCTGTTTTAATTTATTGAACACATCGTCCATTTCCGCACGGTCTTCAAATCCCAGGCTTAAATGGACATTTGAGCCCTGAGCCGCTGTGGTGTAATCGGCTTCTTCCAGGGCGTCAGAAGCCAGAAAGGCCCCACCCCAGAATTTGAATTCCGCATGCATGATTTTATTTTTCTGATCTTCGGGAATATCAAGGGGTGCGTCTCCGTAACGCCCCACGTAGCCCAGCTCGCCGTTCAGGCCGTCTTTGTAAAAATTCAGCGCTTCTTCACAGGTGCCGTTGAACATTAAATAGGGTACTAAGTTTTTCATGATTTTGTTTCCTTTTTCTTATGATAACCTTTTTCACCGTAAGGCTGTAGTTCATCCAAATAAAGCGCTTCCAGTTCTTTTAATTCCCTGGCATAGTTGATTTCTTTAGTATCATCCTGTTTGATACGGGCAAGAATTTCAAATTCAAAATGCTCAGCGCCCAGCGTGTTCCAGTCCTGCTGCAAGGCTTTATTGGTGTGGCTGTTCAGCTTAAGCTGCATTTGGAAGCGGTTCCAGATAGCATTTAAATCGGGACTGCTGCCGATAAAAATTTTTCCGTTGAGCGTGTTCCGGACCTGAAACACACCCATCGGGCTTTTGCGGTTTTTATACGCTTCTTTTAGTTCTTTTCGTGAATTCAATTTCGGTTCCTTTCTTTTTGACCACAAAGCGCTCAAAGAGCACGAAGGAATTTAATTACTTTTTTTTATTATGTGGCATTAGTGTTCGGTTAAATTCCAGTAAACGACATTCAAGAAAAAAGAATAGAAATTTTGGCGAGTGAAGTAAAAGAAATTCTGACTGTTTGAGCAGCCGAAAGGCTGCGAGTTTCAGAATTTCTGTGAAACGAGCCATAAAATTTCTTATTTTTTCTTGACAGTCTTGATTTTTTGGTTCTTTTTTATCAAGAAAAAAGAACCTTACTTTTTGTCTGGCCAAAAAGTAACAAAAAGCTCCAGCCGCTCTCCCGTCATTGCGAGCGACACTGGAGCGAAGCAATCCTCTAAGGGATCGCCACGTCATTCGCTTTCGCTCACTCCTCGCGATGACGGCTATCCGGACAGTCGATTGAAAATCGAATAGAAGTTTGCTTCATCATTTACACCGTTAGCTTACCGTTTGGTCTTGACCGTATTGGGTTTGGTTTGAATAGTTGACATTTTAACCGGACACTAATGATTTTGTGTACTTTGTACCCTTTGCGGTTGAATCATCTGTTACGTGCTATTCAATAAAAAAAATTAGCACTTTTTGTACTTGTCGTACAACCCCTTACCCTGGCGGATCAT
>JANTHG010000306.1 GCA_024762535.1 Calditrichaceae bacterium | reverse complement strand
GCCTTTAAGGGTCTGATAATCACGCCTTTGTGGAGCAGTTTATCGTACAAGGTATTCACTGTTTTTTCCGAATCCAGAACAATGGTTACAAAATTGGTATGCGATGGCAAATAGCGCAGGCCCAACTCTGTGAACAGTTCATATAAATATTTTTTTCCGATGCGGTTTATACGAATGGTTTCTTCGAGGAAATCGGCGTCTTCCATAGCGCCTACACCCGCGGCTATTGCAAGAGAACTGGGTTCGAAGGCGAGTTTAATCTTCATTAAATTGGAAATAAAATTTTCGTGAGCAAAACCGTACCCAAGCCGGACGCCGGCCAGCCCAAAGGCTTTGGAAAAGGTGCGCAGCGTAATCACGTTGTCTAACCGGTATTGCATGGAATCGGGAAAAGCCGGATCGTCGTGTGCAAATTCAAAATAGGCTTCATCTAAAATGACCAATACGCGTTCGGGTATCTTTTTTATAAAGGAAAGGAATTTGTTTACTTTAAAAATCGTGCCGGTAGGATTGTTCGGATTGGCAAGATAAATGATCTTGGTTTTATCCGTTACCCGTTCGGCAATGGCATCGAGATCAATCTGGTAATCATTTAAAGGCGCTTTAACGAGTTTGATGCCACGGGACTGTGCCTGTAAATCGAATGTAATAAAAGATCCCTCTGAGGTGATGCCTTCTTCATCATCCAATAAAAAGGTGCGCATTATCAGCGATATAATACCTTCGGATCCGTGTCCGAGAAAAACATTGCCGATTTGCACGTCGTAGCGATCGGCCAACGCTTTGCGCAGGGCATAACCATCGGGGCTTGGATAGCGGTTCACCTGGGACAAAGCATCCTGCATTGCTTGCAGGGCTTTGGGGGATACGCCTATGGGATTTTCATTGGAGGCCAGTTTTACGATGCGTTCGAGGCCCAGTTCGCGGCGTAGTTCATCGATGGGTTTACCGGCCTTGTAGGGCTGCAACTGTTGAATATGTTTTGGGACAAGCGGCATAAGTTCCTCTGCAATTAATGTTTAGCGCAATAATTTACTAAGACAAAAGAAAAAAGACAAGCACAGCTTTCGAAAACTTCAGAAAGAAAAAAATGAGAGATTTTAAATTTTGGATTTTAAATGATAACCGGTTGTTGGGTATGGGATGAAGCGAGGCCAAAGGGAGTGAAAAGATAAAAATAATTTTTAATTCATAATTCGTAATTATTTTTGGTAGGCGGTACTGGATTCGAACCAGTGACCTCTGCGATGTGAACGCAGCGCTCTAAACCAGCTGAGCTAACCGCCCGTGATAGGAGTAAAAGTAAACAAAATGCAATCCTGAAACAAGAGGGAAGTTATAGGAAAAAAGAAAAATGAAAAATGACAAATGACAAAAGGAGAAGGAAGGATTAGTGGGCAACGCCTTCGGCGCGCAGGGTTTTGAAGAAGGTGAAGAAGAGGATTTTGAGGTCTAAAAGTAAAGACCGATGCTTCAGATAATAAATATCATAATCTACTTTAACCGGGATAGGCAATTCATCTCGCCCGTTTATTTGAGCCCAGCCTGTAATCCCCGGTTTAATAGTGTGTACATTGGCTTTGGTACGCAGGGTGATCAGATCTTCCTGATTGTACAGTGCCGGTCGTGGACCGACAAAATTCATTTCACCTTTTATGATATTAATTAAATTGGGTAATTCATCAATACTAAGCTTTCGCAGAAATTTGCCAATGGGAATAAGATATTGCTCCGGATTTTCAAGCAGGTGAGTGGGCAGATTAGGCGTATTTTTTTTCATGGTTCGGAATTTGTACATTTGAAATTCGCTATTATTCTTCCCAATACGTTTTTGTTTAAAAAATACCGGGAATCCATCGGAAAGGATTATGAAAAAAGCAAATACAAAAAAAAAGGGTAAAAGTAAAATGAATAATAATAATGCAACAATTCGGCTAATCATTAAGCGTAAAACCTAATTTTATATATTGTTGTATCTTGTCAGATGGATAAATATTATCTGTAGCCAGTTTAATACTATTTTCAATTAAAAAACTGTTTTTAGCCATAGAACCCAATACAAATAATGCCCAAATAAAAAATTTAGGAAATGGGAATATTTTATCTGCTTTTTGTATATTTAGAAGGTCATTGTAAGTATAGGTTTTCGTATCAGCTAAGTTGTAGACACCTGAAGGGATTCGGCTTTGTACTATTCCTAATATTGTATTGCTAATATTGTGAATATTTAATAAAGAGAGTTTTTTCCTGCCTCGACTAATACGGAAATAATAAGTTTTTATTTTAGTACGACGATCTATATTTAAAGTAAAGTTTTTTGCGTAAACAGGAGCAAACCGTAAAATCCAGCTTTGCTCTTTAAAATTTTTTAATAAATAAGCTTCAGCTTCTATTTTTGTACGGGCATAAGGTGTTTTACCTTTTGGTGATAGTCGTTCCGGATAATACTTTGTCCGCCAACGTTCTCCATAAATCGATATAGAACTGCTAAAAATAATTTGTTTAGGTAGTTTATTATGTTTTTTTAAAGCGTTTGTTAGATTAATAAGAGTTTGTACATTAACGGTGTGAAATGCAGGATAATCTTTACCTTTCCCTTTTGAATGGGCTAATGCAACTAAAAAAATGAGAATT
>JANTHG010000305.1 GCA_024762535.1 Calditrichaceae bacterium | reverse complement strand
CGGATTTGGTGCAGGTGGTTGGTGATGTGAATTACACCATGGCCTGCAGTATTACCGCTAAAAAACTGTGGATTCCCGTAGCGCATGTGGAAGCCGGTTTGCGCAGTTTTGACCGAGAAATGCCCGAGGAAATCAATCGTTTGGCAACGGACGCTATTTCTGACATTCTGTTTGTTTCGGAACGAAACGGAGAAATCAACCTGAATAATGAAGGCGTGGACCCGTCCAAAATGTTTTATGTGGGCAATGTGATGATTGATTCGCTTATTAATTTTATGGAAAAAGCGGAAGAATCTACTGTAATGCCGGAACAGAATTTAAAGGATAACGGTTTTGTGCTGGTTACCCTGCATCGGCCGTCCAATGTGGATCATGCTGAAAATTTTGCAAAGATATTGAATGCCTTTGAAGAGATATCCAGAGATATTCCCATTGTGTTTCCCATTCATCCGCGGGCTAAGAAAAATCTGGAAATCTTTGGACTGGCCGATAAAGCCAATGCGATGAAAAATTTAATGCTTCTGCCGCCTCTGGGCTATCTGGATTTTATTCAGTTGGAAAAGAAATGTAAATTTGTTATTACGGATTCCGGCGGCCTGCAGGAAGAAACAACCTTTTTGGGCAAACCCTGTTTAACGGTACGCGAAAATACGGAGCGGCCGATTACAGTGCAGATTGGCACCAATGAAATTGTGGGTATGGACACGGAAAAGCTGACGCGCTATGCCGAGCAGATTATGAACGGTGCATGGAAAAAAGGCGAAATTCCCAAATACTGGGATGGCAAAACAGCCGAACGCATCGTGCGGATTTTGGATGAGCGGGGCTAAGTTATTAAGTTATTGAGTTGTTAGGTTGTTAGGCAGTTGCTTTTTGGGGGAAGGAGTGGGAAATAAAAAGTAAGAAGTATGAAATAGGAAGAATAACTCAATAACCCAATAACTCAATAACCAAATCACCAAATAACTATTACAGACACATCAAATCTAATTCCTGGCAATTTATGAAAACAATTTTAGTAACCGGCGGTGCCGGATTTATTGGTTCCAATTTAGTGCATCACTTAATTCGTCATACGAATTACCGGGTGGTTAATGTGGATAAATTAACGTACTCGGGCAATCGGGAATCCTTACAAGATGTGGAAAAAAGCGACCGCTACACATTCGAACAAACGGATATTTGTGATGCAGGTGCGGTTTCGGCTGTGTTCCAAACGCATCAACCGGATTTGGTGATGCATTTGGCAGCGGAATCACACGTGGATCGTTCCATTGACGGCCCCGCGGACTTTTTAAATACCAATATTATGGGCACGTTCAACTTGTTGGAAGCAGCCCGCAGCTACTGGCAAAACTTAGATAAGGATGCCCAATCGGTTTTTCGTTTCCTGCATATTTCCACAGACGAAGTTTTCGGTTCGTTGGGTTCGGAGGGTCTTTTTAAAGAATCGACCTGTTATCAGCCCAATTCACCCTATTCCGCTTCCAAAGCTTCTTCCGATCATCTGGTGCGCGCCTGGTTTCATACTTACGGCCTGCCTACGCTGAGCACTAATTGTTCCAATAATTACGGGCCGTACCAGTTCCCGGAAAAACTGATTCCGGTAGTCATTTTAAAGGCCCTGAAGGGGGATCCTATTCCCGTGTATGGCAAGGGTGAAAATATCCGCGACTGGCTGTTTGTGGAAGACCATGTACGGGCGTTGCTTACGGTTTTGGAAAAAGGGCAGGTGGGGCAAACCTACAATGTGGGCGGTAATACGGAACAGACCAATCTGGAACTGGTTAAAAAAATCTGTTCTCTTTTGGATGAATTACAGCCGAACCATGCAATTGGCAGGCACGAAGAATTAATCACCTTTGTAACCGACCGGCCGGGGCATGATTTACGCTACGCCATTGATGCATCCAAAATCAAAGAAGAGCTCGGTTGGCAGCCACAAATGACCCTGGAAACCGGGCTGCGGAAAACCGTGCAATGGTATCTGGATCATGAAGACTGGTGGCAACGCATTCTTTCCGGCGCTTATCGCCTGGAACGTATTGGACTTCAGGAAAATTCTAAATGATTAATTTTAAATATTGAATGCTAGTCATTTAAAATTCAAAATTTATAATCTAAAATCTACAAAAGGCTTCTATGAAAGGCATTATTCTCGCAGGTGGGTCGGGTACGCGTTTGTATCCGATTACCAAAACAGTGAGCAAACAACTACTTCCTGTATATGATAAACCAATGATTTATTATCCCTTGTCCACTCTTTTGCTGGCAGGAATCCGCGATATTCTGATCATATCCACGCCCGCAGATTTACCGCGCTTTAAGGAATTACTCGGTGATGGTACAGCGTGGGGCATCCGGCTTTCGTACGCACAGCAGCCCAAACCGGAAGGACTGGCGCAGGCTTTTATTATTGGCCGGGATTTTGTTGGTACGGATTCGGTCTGTTTGATTTTAGGTGATAATATTTTTTACGGCCGCGGGTTATCCAAATTGTTGCAATCAGCGCAAAAAAACAACACAGGCGCTACGGTTTTCGGTTATTATGTGAATGATCCCGAACGGTACGGTGTAGTCGATTTCGATTCGAACGGAAATGCGATTTCTATTGAAGAAAAACCGGCGCATCCTAAA
>JANTHG010000304.1 GCA_024762535.1 Calditrichaceae bacterium | reverse complement strand
AGCACGGAAGAGACTTCCACATTTTCACTGTGACAAGCCGCCCCGGCCGAAGCGGCTACGGTTTCGCTCAACTCCGAAATAATGGTATTGGCTTCGAGGCCTTTAAACGAAATGCTGCTCGTGTTGGGCAAACGTTTTTCGGGATGTCCGTTTCTTTTGGCGAAAGGGAACTTTTCCAGTAAAGCTGACTCCAACAAATCGCGCATTGATTTTAAGTGTGCTATAGAAGATTCAAATTCTTGTCCGACCAAAGCGCAAGCCTTGCCCAGGCCGACAATTTCCAGCACATTTTCGGTACCGGCCCGCCAGTTGCGTTCGTGATCGGCGCCGTGCATCTGTTTTTGCAGTTTTAAGCCGCGGCGGACATAGAGCGCACCAATGCCTTTGGGTGCGTACAATTTATGTCCGGCAACCGAAAGTAAATCCACGTTCAGTTCATCGACCCAAACCGGAATTTTCCCCACAGACTGCGCGCAGTCCGTATGGATTAAAATATTCCGGCGGTGTGCTATTTCCGAAATTTCGGCAATGGGCTGAATGGTGCCGATTTCATTATTAGCGTGCATAATGGATATCAAAATAGTTTGCGGTGTGAGCGCTTTTTCGACTTCTTCTACTGAAACCATTCCGTGCTGGTCCACCGGAAGATAGGTTACGTTAAAACCATTTTTCTCTAAAAAGGCACAGACTTCCAGCACCGCCGGATGTTCGATGGAAGAGGTGATGATATGGTTACCCTTTTCACGCAGAGCAAAGGCTGCGCCTTTGATGGCAAAATTATTGGACTCCGACCCCCCGCTGGTAAAGATAATTTCATCCGGATGACAGTGCAGTATTTCCGCCACTTGTTTCCGTGCTTCTTCCACGGCCTTTTTGGTTTGCTGTCCAAAAACATGGCTGCTGGAGGGATTCCCAAAAAAGGTGGTCAGGTAGGGTTGCATGGCTTCGGCCACACGCGGATCGATGGGTGTGGTAGCGTTATAATCGAGGTAAATGGGTTTTGTCTGCTTCATAAAATTTCCCGTATCTGTTTGTATTTTAATAAAAGATACAGGCAGCAAGTTATATGAATCAAGATAAGAAAGTGCTTTTAGCAAAATAAGCACCTCTGTCCCCCAAAAGAGCACAGCTGTGTACGAATTCAATCATAGCGTGTACCTTGTTAAGGAGAGTATTTTTAATAGCAAATTATTGAATAGTATCAATTTCACAACCCCCTACCCCCCTTTGCTAAGGGGGGATTAAGGCGGGTGTTTTTTTAGGTGGACAAATTCAAGTTTAGCGGATTTCAATAATTGGGCTTTCGGAAAAGAGAGGGCCCACCTTAAGGTCGAAAGCGTGTTCGTACAAAACGGGCGGGACACTTATGTCCGCCAGATAAAGCAGCCCAACCAGGCTCTGTGCGGATTTCGAAAACATCCCTTTTTTGGGTAAGGCTAAAGTCATGGTGCTATGGGCGCGAATGGCGGGTTCTTTCACGATGCCGCTGCTGCCCTCTATTCCGGATGGAATATCCAGAGATAAAACTGGAACCGACTGCCCATTGGCCCAGTCGATCATTTCCGCAGCGCTGCCCTCTGGTTCTCCTTTTAAACTGTAACCAAACACTGCATCGATGATTATATCAGGAATCGGACAATGACTTAGATCTGCAGAATAAAAAAGAGGAATTCCCATTCGTTTTAAAATTGCAAGCTGATGAGCCGGTACGCCTGAAAATTGTTCGGACGATTTTCCTCAGCACTACCGAAACGTTGGCGCCCCAATTGGCAAGGTGACGTGCGCACACCAAACCACCACCGCCATTGCCACCGCTTCCACAGAGAACCGTCATGTTCTTTCCGGCCGGTTGATTCTCCGGAACATGCAGAGCAGCCAATCGTGCCAGATTGCGTCCGGCATTTTCCATCATCTGGATCAATTCAATGCCGTATGTTTCGATCATCAACCGATCCACTTCAATCATTTCTTCGGTGGTGATAGCAGGTACTCGATCGCGCGGAACAGCAGGGATAGAGGATAGTATCAAAAATTATTCCTTTTCTAAAAAGAAGGAGCGCCATTGCGCTCCCGGTATTATTGATGAAGTAAGAGTAGATGCCCGATTAAATCATTCGGGGATGACCATTTCTGACTGGCGGTAACTGGTATTATCTGTTACGATTGTGTTTTGTTGAACACCTTGGTAGCAGTGGCCACAATACCCGCCACATCGGTCAGATTCGATGGCAGAATCATGGTGTTATTTTCCTTGGCCAGATTGCCGAATTCCTTCAGATACTGCTCGGCCACACGTAAATTAACTGCATCCATGCCGCCCTGTTCATTAATGGCAGCGGCTATTTCTCTAATCCCCATAGCCGTGGCAGTAGCCACTTTTTCAATTTCTGCTGCCTGGCCTTCGGCTTCGTTGATGCGTTTTTGTTTTTCACCTTCGGAACGCTTAATCAGTTCCTGTTTATCGCCTTCGGCCACATTGATTTTGGCTTGTTTTTCCCCTTCCGATTCCGCAATGACAGCTCGTTTTTCACGCTCGGCACGCATCTGTTTTTCCATAGCGTCTTTGATGCTTTGCGGGGGCGTAATATTTTTAACTTCGTAACGGGTTACTTTAATTCCCCACGGGTCGCTTGCCTTATCCACGGCATCAACGATGGTTGAATTGATGATTT
>JANTHG010000303.1 GCA_024762535.1 Calditrichaceae bacterium | reverse complement strand
AATTTATTTCAGGGAAAATTTGTGGACGAAAACGGGAAAGAGACCAAGCGGGATTTGCTAACCGTTAACATGGCCACAGCTTATAATTATTTGGCAGATAGTTTAAAGTGGTCTAATCTGACAACCAATGTCCGGACCAAAATACTCGGTAAAAGCATTAGCGTACGTATGACGCACGGCTTTTACCGGCGGAACGCGGATAATACCCGTTTTGTGGATCGCTTTGAACGTTTTCCCAAATTACTTACGTTAAGCACTTCCATGGGATTTACTTTGAACAACCGTACCTTTTCCGAAAAGAAGGACAAGCCAGGCAAAAAGCCGGAAGCAGACCGCGCCGAAGAATCCGGTATTCTGGAAGACCGCTCCCGGATGATCGAACGGCATGATTACAGGGAAGAAACCAAGAATATTTCTGTTCCCTGGTCCACGAGCCTTAATCTCAATTATTCTTACAATCGTCTCAATCAGGCGTATCCGCAACGGCTCGACCTTTCGGCCCGGGCAAATTTTCAGTTAACGCCCTCCTGGAAAATCAGCTGGAACGGCCGCTTTGACCTCATTAAGCAGGAAATGTCCTATCAGCGCTTTGATATTTACCGCGATCTGCATTGCTGGGAAATGTCCTTTGGCTGGCAACCTACGGTTGGCTATTATTCCTTCCAGATCAACATCAAATCCAGCGCTTTGCAGGATATTAAACTGACCAAGCATCCCACCAATAGCAGCTATTTGCGCTAGATAAAATAATAATTCACACTTCATTCAGTATGAGCCAGGCGAATGGAAGTTTGCTTATTGCGAAATGAAAATTATTTTAAAATTTAGTTCAATTTATTTCATTAAATTAGTATATTTCCACAGACTTTGATTTTAAAAAATGGAGGAACATACAAATGAGTGAACGTGTTTTCAATTTTAACGCCGGACCTGCCGCGCTGCCGCTTTCGGTTCTGGAAAAAGCACAAAAAGATTTTTTGAATTATCAGGGCGAAGGCCTTTCTGTTATGGAAATGAGCCACCGTTCCAAAACCTTTGATTCCATTATTAAAGACGCCGAACGTTTAATGAAAGAAGTGATGGGTATCCCCGATGGTTACAAAGTGCTGTTCTTTCAGGGCGGCGCGACCCTGCAGTTTGCCGCGATTCCGCTTAACCTTTTGCCGGACGGCGCTTCTGCCGATTACGTAAATACCGGCGCTTGGAGTAAAAAAGCCATTGCTGAAGCCCAGAAACTCGGTAAAACGGTAAACGTAATTGCCAGTTCCGAAGATAAAAACTTTTCGTACATTCCGGCTGATTTTTCTGTTAATCCGGATGCGGCCTATCTGCATATTACCTCAAATAACACCATTGCCGGTACTCAGTTTCAAACCTATCCGGACAGCGGTTCGGTTCCTTTGATTTGCGATATGTCTTCGGATATCAATTCCCGCAAAATTGACGTTAGCCAATTCGATTTGATTTATGCCGGAGCGCAAAAGAATATGGGCCCCAGCGGCGTGACCATTGTTATTATTAAAGAAGAATTACTGGAAAAGAGTCCCGATAATATCCCCACCATGACCAGCTACAAGATTATCGGCGGGAAAGATTCCCTGTACAATACGCCTCCTACCTTTGGCATTTATATGATTAAACTGGTACTGGAATGGATTCAGGAAGCCGGAGGTGTGGAAGCCATTGAAAAAATTAACCGCCAAAAAGCGGATTTGTTGTACAGCGCAATTGACAAAAGTAACTTTTATCGCGGCACGGTAGCCAAAGACAGTCGTTCGATCATGAATGTTACATTCCGTTTGCCCGATGAAGAATTGGAAAAGAAATTTGTGGCCGAAGGCCTGGAAGCCGGTATGATTGGTTTAAAAGGACATCGTTCGGTCGGTGGTATCCGCGCTTCTATCTATAACGCGGTTCCCCTGGCAGCAGTGGAACATCTGGTAGCTTTTATGGAAAAATTTGAAAAAGCGAACGGATAAGGACATTACCGGACAGAGCATTCACGCAATGAGTGTTCTGCCCGGGTACCCGGCGCACCCCTTGAGGGTGCGCCATAATCCCAGAACGATTATTCAATTAAATTATCTGCCGTCATTTCTTTGGGAACCGGTAACCCCATTAAATGCAGAATGGTCGGAGCGATATCGGCCAGTTTTCCACCCTCTTTAAGTTTGTGCCCGGCTGCATCTTTGGCGATGTAAATTAATTCCACCGGGAAGGTAGTGTGGCTGGTTTTTACCATACCCGTTTCATAATCCACCATTTGTTCCGAATTACCGTGGTCTGCGGTAATTAAAATATGCGCATCTAATTCCAGCAAACGGGGTACGGCTTTGCCGATACATTCATCCACAATTTCAACCGCTTTTTTAGCGGCCTCAAAATCCCCGGTATGGCCTACCATATCGCCGTTGGGATAGTTCATGATGATTAAGGCGTAAGGATTATCCTCTAATCGTTTAAGCAGTTCGTCTGTAATCGTATAGGCTTCCATCTGCGGGTGGCTGGCAAAGGTTGCCGGGTCTATATCGCTGTTCATTTCCACCTGGTCTTCTAAGGGATAAGGCGTTGTGGATTTACCGTTAAAGAAACTGGTAACATGACGGAATTTTTGCGTTTCCGATAATCGAAGCTGGCGCAAACCGGCATCCGCCACCACTTCACCGAGCAGATGATTCATACTGCCGCC
>JANTHG010000302.1 GCA_024762535.1 Calditrichaceae bacterium | reverse complement strand
TGACTGCGCGCGCAGGTGAAATGGAAATACGACAAAAGATACTATTAAAAGTAAAAGAACAGATTTCATGCAAAAATAATGTTTGTATCCGGTTGATACAGAAAATAAAAGCCCGGTAAACCGGGCTTTTAACTACATGGCTTCAACAGCCGTCTGCACGTCCGGATGGATAGTGAAGACATCTTTTAATTTTGTAATTTTCAGCAGGTTCATGATTTTCTCAGAAACATGAACAAGGCTAAGCGCCCCCCCGTTATTCTTTAGAGTGGTGATTGCGCCAATTAAAATTCCCAATCCGGAACTATTCATCCATTCCACATGCTCTAAATCAATAATCATACGTTTATCGCCCTTTTCGATCAGGGCATGAATCTGATCGTTGATTTCCGCGGCTTCCGGACCGCCCATAATTTTACCGGACAACTCTACAACCGTGATTCCATTCGTTTCGTATGTTTGATGACTCATCAGACCTCCCGGATTTTGGGGAATTGGCGTACCTAATTATGCTTTTTTCAATCTCCAGTCAACAACAACCGGGCTGGCAATAAAAACGGATGAATACGTACCTATTACAATACCAATCATCAAAGCTAGAGCAAAATTACGAAGTACTTCGCCGCCAAATATATACAAAACAGCCACAACAATTAAAGTGGTTAGTGAGGTCATAATGGTTCGGCTAAGTGTTTCGTTAATGCTGGTATTAACTGTACCAACAACATCTTTTGCATTCTTCTTGGATACTTTAAGATTCTCACGGATGCGGTCATAAACCACTATCGTATCATTTAAAGAATAGCCCACAATGGTTAGAATGGCAGCAATCATCGGAGCGGATATTTCAATATCAAAAATAGAAAAAACGCCCAAGGTGATGGTTACGTCGTGCGCCAAAGCCACAATAGCGCCAATGGAGAATTTGAATTCAAAACGCCACATAACGTAAAAGAGAATAAGAATCATCGACCATAGAATCGCTTTAATAGCGTCGATAATTAATTCGTGGCCGATTTTAGGGCCAACCCGTTCCACTCGTTCTTCTGTGAAACTATTTTGTGGCATTCCTTTATGCAACAGGGTTTCAATTTGCGTGGCGGTTTCTTTTTTATTCTTTTCCAGGCCAACACGAATCACAACTTCTTGTGGGTTGCCAAAATGTTTGATTTCACTATCTCCATATCCTTGCTTACTCAAAACGGAGCGGATATCCTGAATTTCTACGGGTTTTTCAAATTTTAATTGCACCAACATACCGCCGGTAAAGTCAATATTATAGCGCAATCCCTTATGAAAAATAACTGACAACAGAGAAATGAGAATCAGTGTTCCACTGAAAATATATCCAAACTTACGTTTACTCATTATCTGGTAATTTGCATCTACGAATAATTGCATTTCTTTTCGTTCTCCTTCGTTCGCCTGTTCAGCTAACTAAAATCTAAAGTTAAATACTCAATTTCTTGACATTCATACGTTCCAGTGAATAATCGAATATTAAGCGGGTTACCACAATGGCAGTAAACATACTGGCTACAATACCAATCATTAATGTTAACGCAAACCCCTGAATCGGGCCTGAACCATAAGTGTATAATACCAGACCGGCAATAAAGGTGGTAACGTTCGCATCGAGAATGGTAATGAATGCTTTACCATAGCCCACATCAATGGAGGCGCGGATGGTTTTTCCACGACGCAGTTCTTCGCGTACACGTTCAAATATAAGCACATTAGCATCCACCGCCATACCAATAGTCAGGATAATTCCGGCGATACCAGGCAGGGTTAAAGTGGCATGGAAATAGGCCATAACAGCCATGATAAATACAATATTCAAGGTCAGTGCAATATCAGCCACGATACCGGACAATTTGTAGTATAAAGCCATAAACAGAACTACCAGGATCAACCCCAGAATAGCGGAATAACTACCGGCTTGGATGG
Source organism: Calditrichaceae bacterium (assembly GCA_024762535.1). Lineage (GTDB taxonomy): Bacteria > Calditrichota > Calditrichia > Calditrichales > Calditrichaceae > JANTHG01. The sequence goes on along the minus strand of JANTHG010000302.1, from coordinate 775 downwards.
AATCCATACCCAGTGAAGGTCCAACCGTACGTTCTTCGGCAAAATCAACAGGAGCCGGAAGAGCGCCAGCTTTTAAAACGATGGCTAAATCGCGCGCCTCGTCCATAGTTTCAATCCCTGTAATGCGCGCACGGCCGCCTGTAATTTTAACCCGTAATGAAGGGGCGAGGAATACTTTATTATCAAGAATAATAGCAAGACGTTTGCCAATGTTGGCGCCTGTTACCCGGGCAAAGGTGCGGGCTCCATCGTCATTTAAATTTAAAGATACTTCATATTTACCTATGGAACTTGGGTCATTGGGGTTACCGGTTTGCGGTCGTGCATCGGTAATGGTTGCGCCGGTTAATTCCACATGTTTATTTACGAGATAGACGCGGTAATATTTATCCTGATACGTTGGTTTGGCAGCCCATACAAACTGAGCGCTACCAGCTTCGTCCTGAATAATCTTTTGCACTTCCGGCAATTTTATAATTTCACGAAAACGAGCTTCTTTTTCAACCGGAACCAGCAGGGTCTGCTTATCACGCGGGTCGAGAAAGAAGAGATTTTCTTCAAACAAATGATCTTTATCATTTGCCGCAACCGCAGCCTTTTTAGTTGTGTCGGACTTACTTGAATCAATCCCGAACATGGCTTCGGCGCTGGTTACTTTTTCGTTCTTGGAAGAATCAGTACCCGCAACAGAAGCGGCGCTATCCATAGGGGAAATCTTGGATTGAATATAGGCATTTATTTTTTCTGCTACCTGTCCACTGATGACATCATCTTT
>JANTHG010000301.1 GCA_024762535.1 Calditrichaceae bacterium | reverse complement strand
CGGTAAGCCGTTCAAACACGGCATCGTTATGGGAAATAATTAAAAAGGCAGCGCCCTGTTTCTGCTTGTCGCTCAGAATCGTTAAAATCCGGCGGATGCTTTCAAAATCCAGTCCGTTGAGCGGTTCATCCAGAATAATAAGTCGCGTGTTTAGCAGCAAAGACCGCATGAGATTGATGCGTTGTTTTTGACCGCCGCTCAGCGCTTCGAGGCGTTTATTTAAAAAAGAAGGATTCTGTATATCCGGGAAAACGGATTGTAATGCCTTAAACAGAATCGTTCGGTTAAAGCTTTTTTTGACAGGCAGGGCGGCAAAGGTTTGCCAGATGGTCGCTTTCAAATTCAAACTTTCGTCTGCGTGTTGAAAGACCATAGTCGCTTCCTTGCCCCAGATATTCTTCTTGAAATAGGCGCGGGTTGTTTCTTCGGTAAGTGTGTGCGTTCCTAACCGGGCTTTAAATTCTTCGGGTGGAATCAATCCCATCAATATTTTGGCCACCGTTGTTTTACCCACGCCACTGGGCGCTTTAATATAGGTGAAGCGACCGGGGTACGCACGTAAAGCTTCGGGTTGTGCGGATTCGGGATTGCGGTACAGGGTAAGGGAACGGCCAAATACCCGGATTTGCGGCTCGATGGTTAACACCGGTTCCGTTGGAAGCGGTGTGCCCGGCTGAACCGGTTTTAGATTTTCTTCCCAGCTGAGATAGGATGTGGCGGAAAAGGATTGCTGCCGCACCTGCCGTTCTTCGGCGCGCACCAGTTCGTGAAATTCCATAAAGGGCAGCAGGGGGCGATGCTTATCATACAATTCCCGTAGCAATGAATAATCGTGGGTAATGAAAAGCAGGGTAAAGGGCTGCTCTTTAAAATAGCGCAGAGTTTCGGCCAAAATTAAATTTCGATACGTATTGTCGAGATTGCCGGTGGGTTCATCGAATACAAAAAAGGTGGGTTGTTTGCGCGCCATACTCATCTTTTTAAAGGCCATCCCAATCAGGATGCGCTGCTTCTCGCCGCCGCTGGGGCGGTACGGTTTGGGAAAAGTGGAAAGCAGTTCCGTTAGATTGGTTTGCTTAGAATAGTGCCAAAGCGTTTGTAAAATAGCCTTTTCTTCCTTTGCGTTTGCCAGCGTACCTTCGCGCAATTGTTCGCCGAGGCTGAGCAGGGGATTTAAATGGGAAGATGGTTCCTGAAACACAAAAAAACTGTTCTGTCCCAAAGCACGGCGACGTGCTTCTTGCAGATAGGCGGTGTATGCTTTGCCATTGACCGTAATATCAAACAAAGCAGGATTGAGCAGGCCGTACACTGCTTTGGCCAGTAACGTTTTACCAATCCCCGATTCGCCAAACAAAAAGGTGATTTTCTGCTCGGGAATATCAAAGCGGTCGATTTCCACCAGTGTACGGCCGCGGTCCTGAATACGGATTTGGAAGGAAGTCGTGCTCATAAGCGGTGCCTTTCCGCAAAACCGTTGGAAATTTTAAAAATGCTGAACAGGCTGAATACAATAATAAAAGCGATACTCAGTCCCTGCAAGTGTTCGAACAGCAAACCGGATAATTGTGAAGGATGCAGCAGTGCGTAACCGATGCTTAGGATATCCTGTTTACTGTCGGTTTTGGCCAGAAAGCTGCCGAGGGTAACCGGCAGATTTACGGAACTGACTTCCGTGGAAAGTCCCACGGAAAGAATAAAATCCACGCTGCATTGCAGGAAGATAGCCGCACCAAACAGAGATACCAGTTTGTTCAGAATATGAATACGGCTGTTTTTCCATAAAATATCAAAATGAATGATGCGCCGCTCCGGAATACCGTTGACACTCATGGCAGCGAAAAAATCCGTTTGCCGGAAAAAGGCAATCCGTTCGCGCATCAGTTCCACTAATTCCGGAAAGATGAACAGAGTAATGCCAAAACTCATCAGCAGAAGCACACTACTAACGCTGGAAATATCACTGACCACAATCCAGTAATACACGCCTAAAACGCCAATGATTTGCGGAATCGAGCGAAGCAGGTTCATTGCAAAGGAAAGCAGCATATAGGGCGCGGAAAAGGATAACCGTTCAAAGCGGTCGAGCAGGTAAGCCATTGGCCAGGAAAGCAGCAAACTAAAGCTGCTTACCAACAGACTGATGGTCAGGGTGTTGAGCGTGGCCGTAAGCAGGCGGCGCAGGGCCGGTGTATTTAAAAAGAAAAAATCCCAAATGAGCAGCAGCATAAGTACGCCGAGCCAGAGCGTAGTCCACCAGAGGTCTTTTTGTCTGTACAGCCGGTTCATTCGTCACCCAGCTTATTTTGTTCATACTGTTTCAGCGTTTCCGCCAATATATCCGTGGCCTTAATTAGGATGAAAAATCCCAACGCCATCAGCAGCACATAATGGTAATTTTTATACAAAAGCTGCTGCAGCAGTTCGTAGCTGAAATGGCCGTGAATATTCAGCGCCATTTCTATAATGATAAGACTGCTGATTAAAAAAGCGGCCTGCTCTTTTATGCTTTCGATATACTGAAAACGTGCATTCATAAAGATATGTCCGAATACGTGTGCGGGAAAGGATTTACGCAAAGCAAATATTTGCCGCCAGGATATGCCATCGGTTGCCTGAGGTTCGTAGGAATGGTTCAGATTTTTTACGCGCGCGGTAAGCACATACCCTTTGCGGCCTTCGCTAATCAGCAGGGTAAAGAATTTATTGGCGTACTGAATGAGTAAACCGTTGGAAATAACAGCCAGCACAATCAGGAAAACTACCGATTCCGTGTTAAAATCGCCTTTAAT
>JANTHG010000300.1 GCA_024762535.1 Calditrichaceae bacterium | reverse complement strand
ATCCACATATCCACAAAAAGAAGAAAGAAAAAAAGAAGCAAAAAAAGAAAGAAGAAAAACTACTACGACAACTGTAAAGTTTATTTAGGACTTGACAATAGCAACGAAGTGATCCCCTGTGGGTTTGCTTTGCTCCTGCGTATTTTGCAATGACATTATTTTATTGAGGTTATATCAGCAATTGCCCGACATAGATAGGCGTAATTTAAAAAAGTGGTTTTTAAAAACGTGATTTCATAATAGTATGACAACTTCTGCTGACCAAACATATGAGCTTCAATTCATCAAAGGGATAGGCCCTAAACGGGCGGCCGTTCTTGCCAAATACGGTATCCGGACGCTTTCGGAATTGTGGGATTTTTTCCCGCGTAAATATGTAGATCGCAGCCGCATGGTTGCATTAAATGCGTTACAGCCGGAGCAGGAAGTTACGGTTATTGGCAAAGTTGAGGCAGCCGGAATGCGGCGCTTGCGTAAGCAACAGTTCTACATTGTCATCAGCGATGAAAGCGGTTTGCTCGAAGCGGTCTGGTTCAACTCGGCGCAGTATTTTAAAAATGTGTTTAAAGTGGGCGATTGGGTCTCTCTCTCCGGCAAAGTAACCTTTTACCGCGGCTTTCAGATGCTGCATCCGGATTATGACCGGCTGGCTTCCGGTGAGATGGATAATCTGCTGAACACCGGTAAAATTATTCCCTTTTATCCCCAAAATGAGGCCTTTAAACGCAGTGGACTAAATTCGCATACATTGCGCAGGATTTTCTTTCATCTTTTACAATCAAAAGCGGAAATCGCCTCGGAATTCTTACCGGAAGCACTGCGCCGGACACGCCGTTTTTTACCGCTTGAAGCCTCCTACCGGCAAATGCATACCCCCGAAGATAATGAACTGCTCGACCAGGCCGTGCGCCGGTTTAAGTATCAGGAATTTTTCTTTTTACAACTGATGCTCGCTCTGCAGCGGCGGCATATAAAATCACAACCCGATGGAATTGCCTTTACCCAAAAAAGTGAACGGCTGTCAAAACTGTATGCCACTTTACCTTTTAGCATGACTGAAGCCCAAAAACGGGTCGTGCGTGAAATACGCAATGATATGCGTAGCGCTGCACCGATGAATCGATTACTGCAGGGCGATGTGGGCGCCGGGAAAACGCTGGTGGCGGTTATGGCTGCGCTGATTGCTTTGGACAATGGCCGGCAGGTGGCGCTGATGGCGCCAACCGAAATTTTGGCGGAACAGCATGCACTTTCTATCCGCGGTATGTTGGAACCGTTACAGGTTAAAGTAGATTTACTGACCGGCAGCACTAAAAATAAATTACGTAAAGCGCTGGCTGAAGAACTGCAAAAGGGACAGCCGCATTTGCTCATTGGTACCCATGCGCTGATTCAGGATACGGTGGGCTTTTCCAATTTAGGTTTGGTAATTATTGACGAGCAGCATCGTTTTGGCGTGATGCAGCGCGGCAAATTGATTGGCAAGGGCAGTCAGCCCGATGTACTGGTTATGACCGCTACCCCCATTCCCCGTACTTTGGCCTTAACCGCTTATGGCAGTCTGGATGTGTCTGTGCTTGATGAAATGCCTGCCAACCGCAAACCGATTTCCACGGTTTGGCGTTTTGATAACAAAGCGGCGCAAATTTATGATTTTGTGGCACAGCGGGTACGGGCAGGTGAACAGGCCTATATTGTGTTTCCCCTGGTGGAAGAGAGTGAAAAGCTGGATTTAAAGGCGGCAACCGAAAGTTTTGAAGCGCTGAGAAATAAAGTATTTAAGGATTTTAATGTGGCCTTGTTGCATGGCCGGATGAAATCCGCTGAAAAAGAAGAAACCATGCGCTTGTTTGCAGCCGGTGAAATCCATATCTTAGTATCAACCACCGTAATAGAGGTCGGTGTGGATGTGGCCAACGCGACCATTATGCTGATTGAACAGGCTGAGCGCTTCGGGTTGTCTCAGTTGCACCAGTTGCGTGGCCGGGTAGGGCGTGGGCATAAAAAATCCTACTGCATTTTAAAAACGCCGTACAATATCGGTGATGTGGCTCAACAGCGAATGAAAATAATGACTGCCACAAACGATGGCTTTGTGATTGCGGAGAAAGATTTGGAATTACGCGGCTGGGGCGATTTCTTCGGAACCCGGCAAAGCGGCATGCCTGCCTTTAAATTGGCCAATCCTATTACGGACCGGGAAGTGCTGGATATGGCGAGGGAAGACGCCTTTTCCATTGTGGATAAAGACCCCTTTTTAAGAAAAGCAGAGCACCAGGGTTTAAAACGCCTCGTGCAAACGGATTTGAAGAAACGAATGAAAATGATTCAAATCAGCTAATAGGTTATAAAGTGCGCATTAAAGAAATTCTTGAAAAAGGTGAAGGAACCACCATCGAATTTAAGAAAGCGCGAACAACGCTCCCAAAAAATGTTTTCGAGACGGTATGTGCCTTTTTAAACGGTTTTGGCGGTGACCTGCTTTTGGGGGTTGCAGACAACGGCACGGTTATTGGGATTGAATCTGAACATATTGAGACGATGAAAAATCAACTGGTAACATTGTCCAATAATCCAAACAAACTGGATCCACCGTTCATGCTTTTCCCGGAAGAATATGAAATTGATGGAAGGCATATTCTATATGTTCGAATTCCGCAAAGTTCTCAGGTTCATAAAACCGCTCATATGATTTATGATCGCAATGAAGACGGTGATTTTAAGGTGACTGCCAGCCAGGCAATCGGTAGGTTATATCAGCGGAAACGCGTTGTCTTTAGTGAGAATAAAATCTATCCTTATCTT
>JANTHG010000299.1 GCA_024762535.1 Calditrichaceae bacterium | reverse complement strand
CATCCTACGTCTTTCCATGCCCGCAAAGATTTGGCCCTGGAGTTGGAAGCGGTGGGCAGTGTGCCATTTGGTGTGAGCGCTTACCCCCGATTACTCTCTTTTTATCAGAAAAAAATTCCACAGTTTAGTAGAAACAACTGGGTAACTATTCCCAACGGTTATGATGAGGATGATTTTAAAAACCTGACTGTGCAAAAACCCAAAACCGGGGAATTCCATATCGCCTTTTCCGGCAGTTTTTATTCCCATATCAATAATCCCGGGCCTTTTTTTAAAGCACTGACGCAATTAAGACAAATAAATGAATCCGTATTCAGACAGATACACTTTAATCATTTGGGCAAAGCAAATATCAATATGTCGCGGTTGATTAAGCGTTTTAAGCTGGAAACACACATAACCGAAATGGGCTATATGCCTCATAAAACAGCGTTGGAATACCTTGGGGGTATGGATGCTTTTATATTTATTTTAGACGATCGCGACCCGCGCAGTGCTAACACCATTGGCGGAAAAGTATATGAATATCTACGCTTAAAAAAGCCCATTTTAGGTTTGGCGCCGGAACAGGGTGAAGCTGCGGATTTGATTGCAGGTACGGATTCCGGTGTAGTCATTTCGCCACAAAAAACGGCGTTCATTGCAGAAACGCTGGCTGCCTGGGTTGAACAAACACCTGACTTTTTGTTTAAAAATATTGACCGTTACAGCCGGGAACATCAGGCCCGTGCTTTTATAGATTTATTTGAACGAGTACGTTCCGGCTTTTAGCTACGATGAAGCAATATGCGATGAGGATAGAGATCCGGCTGTGACCGGATTCCCTCAAAAATTGTTTTCATTTCCAAAAATATCCGGTTGTCAACTTCTGCCGAAGCAGCCCCCTCGTACGCTACTAAATTCCCTTTAATATCAAACGTAAATGTACCGGTTTCATTTTTCCATATCAATTCTTCCTGATGCGCACCGAGTTGAAGAGAGAATAACCGGCCGTTTAAGCGGGCAAGCAGAAGCGCCGGATTTTCAAAATAATAACCGTCCTGATCGATTGCCTCGTTAAAATGGCGTTGGTAGATAAAAAAGGATGGTTTGGCCTTAAACGGCCCGCCTGATTCCGGACAAAAGGTGTCACAGTTTCCGCATTCATTACAAAATTCAAATAAATTACCGATTTGAGTCTGTTTGCTAATCCGGAATGTGCCGACTTTAAAGGGTGTGAGCTTACCATCGCGGATTGTAAAATGCAGGATCGGCATTTCCCGGGTTGGGCTGGAATATTCAAAGTTTGCGGCATTGGGGCAGACCGGAATGCAGATATTGCAGCTCAGGCAATCAAAGGTTGCTAACTGCGAGTCTATCTTTTTAGGGGAAAGGGTATGGTTTGTAAAGGCGTAGGTGCCGCGGTTCAGCGCCTCTTGCGTGCTTTGAGCGCTGTTTTGCTGTCCTGCTTCGGCAACAGATTGTTGCGTACCGGAGCGCTTCTGAATATATTCCGGAATAGTTTGTGCTTTGTATTTTGTCATTTCAGCACTCAAATTGTGCAGATAGCCGCTTAGTTTTTTGTAACCGCCTTTTTTAAGCAGATCCGTGCACGTGGTAACCGGAACCAGGTGGGCAGCTACGGCATCCGGAAAATTATTTTTGGTGATACCACCTGAAAAAGAGATCGGGAAATCAGCGCCAACCGCGGCGCGGAATTTTTCCACAAGTGACATAGCCAGAACATACAGGGGCGCGCCGGAAAGGTAGCGCTGAGGCGCATCGAAAACAGATTCTGTGTTTTTAACTACCAGGGTGTTGGTGAATTTCGCTCCCACTGTGCGCTTATATTTTTGCGCCACGGTTTGCAGGCGTTGCATCATAGCCACTGCCTGGTCAAACTGCAGATCCGCTTCAAACGCAGAAGGCTCCAGCTCGATGTGTTTATATCCTAACTGGTCATGCAGCATTTTGCGTGTAAAATCATAACCACCAAGGGTGGGATTCATCTTAACGATCACATTCAAATGGTGCTCTGAAATCAAATAGCTTACAATGTCTTCGATTTCATCAGCCGGGCAGCCATGAAACGTGGATAAGGTGAGTGAATCGGAAATCATTGCCGGAATGGCAGCGGCTTTTAAGTGAGCCAGTTCCTGTGGAATTTCAGCGCGCAGGGATTCAATCAATGCCGAGGCGTCGCGCATGCCCTCAATCCACTCCGAAACCGCAGGCGAGGAGATTCCTTTTAAATCGTATCCGGCGGACATATCAAAGATGGTGTTGTAAAAGGGATTATCCCGGGAAATGCCGAGCAATTCCGAATGGCGCAGCAAATGGATCAGCATCCAGGCGCTAACATATTCTTTTAAAGAATCTTTTAAAGAGAGTTCCTGGGACCATTCCACATTAAAGCCCACCGTACGCATATCAATGCAGGGGCGGGGAATGGTTAAATCATCGAGTACCTGAATGGTTTTAAGTTCGATGATGCGGCTGCCGTGCAGCCAGGAAAGTAAAATATTCTGCGCCAGCTGGGTATGCGGCCCTGCTGCCGGTCCAAGGGGAGTGTAAGCGGGCGTTCCGTAGAGATTGACTGAAAAATTTGTATCCTCAATGGGTTCAAAAAAGGATCGGGCTGCATACCCGTAAATGGATTGATGCGTTTTGTATTCATTAAAAATTTGATCCAGATGATCCGCGAATTCTAAAGCTGTTAAGTCCGCCATATTTGCTCCGTTGATGTTGTGAAAAATTGTTAGTAAGATAATACAGAACAGGATTTATTAAAAACGAAAAGCAAATTTAGTTTTTTGCCCCTTTCTCTAAAGAAAA
>JANTHG010000298.1 GCA_024762535.1 Calditrichaceae bacterium | reverse complement strand
TTTAAAACGATTTTCCCTTAACAAGGTCTTACGGATATGGGAACCGATAAAGCCGGAAGCCCCGGTGAGCAGGATGGTTTTCATTCTTTTCAAACAATCCGCTGAGCAAACAAAGCCCGTATATGGCCATCCGAATCTAAAATGGGTTGAATATGGTCAAACTGTTTATGAATGGTAAGCCGTTTTTGCATGGCCGGCCCCTGTCCCAGCCCTACTTCAAATCCCAGCCATCCGCCCACACGCAAATACTTAGGCGCATCATGGGCGAGTTTACTCAATACTTTAATACCAAAGGCGCCGCCGTCAAAAGCCAAAGAAGGCTCATGGTCGGAAATTTCTGTGTGCATTTCAGGAACTTTCGCGCTGGAAATGTATGGCGGGTTACAAAGCAGCACATCAATTGATTCATAAAACGCATCCGTATCAAAGGCATCCAGAACATCACTGGTTCGTAAACGCACTTTTTCTTCGAGATGATGAAAGCGCACATTCCTTTCAGCAAGGGAAACCGCATCCGCAGAGAGATCGGCGGCGAATACGTTCATTTGAGGAAATAAAACAGTCAAAGCCACAGCAAGATTACCGGCACCGGTGCACACATCCATCATGGAAAGATCACGCTGTAGTTGCGTATGCAATTCACGCAGATGGTCCAAGGCGGCAAATCCCAGCAATTCTGTTTCTTTACGCGGAACCAGCGCCTGCGGACCGGCCAATAATTCCACACCCATAAATTGCTGACGGCCGCTCAGATGCGCCAGAGGAATGCCGGACAGTCGTTTTTCGATTAACTCAGCCAATAGATTTTGCTGATCATCTTTTAATTCCGGTAGTGCCATTCCCCGCGTTTTTTCGGCTGATACCGGTCGCGCCGCAGCCGTAAGCCACAAAGCTTTTAGGGTTGTTTCCGCCGTCTCTTCGGGCTTGTCGGGCAGAATTTCAAGTTGATCGTTCAGGCGTTCTAATTGGGCCTTCCAGAGTGCATCTTGCTTCATTGGTCACCTCGGCCAATTAATTGTTTCTTATCAATTTTCCCATTGGGAGACAATGGCATCTTTTCCAAAAAGATAACCGTTTGCGGCACCATAAAATTTTCTAATTTCCGGTTACAAATCATCTTAACTTTCTTTTCATTTAAATCCGCATCGGTTTCGGTAACCACATACGCGCAAATCGCTTCACCAAGAGAAGCGTCCGGCACACCAAGCACTACTGCTTCCTTAATACCGGGAATATGGTGCAAAACATTTTCCACTTCTTTGGGACTGACTTTTTCCCCACGTGTTTTGATGATATCATCACTTCTTCCGAGAAAATACAAGAATCCTTCTTCATCCATCCTGAACCAGTCGTGGGTGCATAAAATACGTTCTCCGGGGATAGTACCCGGTTTAAGCATGTATTCTGTTTGCTCGGGACGATTCCAATAGCCGGCCATAACATGCGGCCCGCGCACATGCAGAATACCGCTTCCGCCAGGGCCAATACGTTTTCCTTCTGCAGAGAGTAAAAAAACTTCCGTTCCCGGAATCGCTTTACCAACGGAGTCCGCTTTTTCGTGCAGTAATTCCGGTTCCAGATAGGCCACCCGCTTGCATTCCGTTAAGCCGTACATCTTGTAAATAAGCGCATTGGGAAATATTTTTTCGATGAGCGGAAGGAAATCAGCCGGCAAGGCCGCTGCCGTATTGGTTACCCGGGTAATGGATGGGAAATTTAAACCGGATTTTTTATGGGCATCAATCAGGGTTGCAAAAATAGTGGGTACACCGGGGAATACCGTTGCCTGCTGTTCCTCGATGCGTTTATATACCAGTGAGGGGAAAATAAAGGACCGTTCCACTATGAGAGTGGCGCCCAGTTTCATGGCCATTAACAATTGGTACAAGCCGTAATCAAAGGCCAGCGGTAACATGAGCATAATGCGCTCGTCTGCCGAAAGCCGTAAATATTCAATCAAACTCCAGGCGGCAAACACCATGGCCTGATGGGTTTGCATCACCCCTTTGGGGAATCCCGTACTGCCGGAGGTGTAAATAAGGGCGGCCAGATCATTGGGGATGATAAATTCCGGCGCTTGCAAAGGTTCGGTTTGGGCGAGAACCGCTTCAAAGGCTTCCGGTTGGAGCTTAGTATCGATTTGTGGCGGCAATTTTCCGGAAGCAATCACAACCCTTAGTACAGGAAGCGCATCGATGACCGCCAAAAATTGTTTGGCAAGATGGCCATCGGAGATAAGCGCAACCGCTTCACTGTCCTTTAAAATAAATTCGAGCTTTTCTTTTTTGGTCTGTGGATTGACCACCATAAATACGGCGCCAGCAAGCAAGGCCCCATAAATAGAGACGATGCAGGGCCAGGTATTATCCATATAAACAGCTACCCGATCACCGCGCTTCACGCCGCGTTCTTTCAATGCCGCCGCCATGCGCAGGGCGGCTGTTTTTAATTCCCCATACGTGTAACTCGTACCTTCCACAACCAGCGCCGGTTTATCCAGATGTTTTTGTGCAGAAGAAAGTAGGCCTTCGCGCAGGAGCCGTTGGGGTTTGGAAGTTATTTGCATATTTATCTCTTTTTTATGTGTTCTTCAGGGATTGGGGTCGATTCTACGAATGCAAACTGTAAGAGGCAGCCTTTAAATACTCTGTTGTTTTTATTTTACGTTTGATGTCATTTTGAATACGCAGCACCTGTTCTTCGGATATCTCCGCTGCTGCTGCAATTTCACTGACGGGTGCGCCTTTTTCCATGCCCAGCCAGACCAGATCCCCGATTTTAAAAGGCACCCGGAAGAAAAATTCTTCCTGAGTGGTTT
>JANTHG010000297.1 GCA_024762535.1 Calditrichaceae bacterium | reverse complement strand
GAGTAAAAAAACAGATATCCTTTTTTTTAAAACCAGCGCGTACAACAATAAAAATGTAGCATTGGCCTTTGAACAATTATGTGAACTATTAGTATGAAAAATGAAAGCTTTTTATTTGATTTGAGTGGCGTTGGCTTTGCCTTCTTGGATAGCAGTGGAGTCATTTCATTATCCAACTCTCTTTTTAAATCCTATAGCCATACTATTTCTTCTTCATTAATGGAATGTTTCCCGGAAACATTTGGTCTGGAACAAGTACTTAAACAGCTTGAATCGGGAGAAAAATCCGTTTTTTATTTAGACAATATCAATCGCAAGGGAACTGACGGCAAAGTGATATATTTATCCCTAACACTTCACCGCCATCCGAATATCGCAGGTACTATAGTCTGTATCGTTAAAAATGTTTCACAGGCAGCCATTCTTAAACAACAAATCACTCAGCAACAAAATGACATACTAATCCTTCAGCAAATGCTTTCTGTATACGCCGACCCTTCAAAAAACCATATGTTGGGTACTTCTTTAAAAATGCAATCTCTGCGTGAATCCGCTCAAAAAGTTGCGCAAATTCCTTTTGTAAATATTCTATTGACCGGTGAGAGCGGAACCGGAAAAAATCTTTTGGCGCGGTATATCCACACATTTTCCCAAAATCCGGATCAACCCTTTATTGAAATCAACTGCGCAGCGATTCCTGATCATTTACTGGAATCGGAACTTTTCGGATACGAAAAGGGTGCTTTTACTAATGCAACGACAGCCAAAAAGGGACTTCTCGAAGAAGCGGACGGCGGTACACTTTTTTTAGATGAAATTGGAGAATTACCCATAGCACTTCAGGCTAAACTCTTGCATGTACTGGATGACAAAGGGTTTAGGCGACTCGGCTCAAATAAAGAAATTCATGTACAATTTCGTTTAATTGCAGCCACAAATCGTGATTTACAAACCTTGGTTTCCGAAAAGAAATTTCGTGAGGATTTATTATTTCGTCTGAATGTAGTTCAGATTACCCTGCCGCCGTTACGAGAGTTAGAAACAGATGTATTGGAAATAGCCGCCCATTTAATCCGCCATTTTAATGCTAAATTCAATAAAAAAGTTGAAGGATTTAGCAAGCAGGCCCAACAAGCATTACTAACCTATCACTGGCCAGGGAATGTTCGTGAACTCAGTAATATTATTGAACGTGCTATGATTTTTGCCTCATCCGATATTATCCAGGAAGAAGATTTGTTGTTTCAGAAGCCCCAAAATAATGTAACACATAAATGGCATATCCCGAATGAGGGGCTAAATCTTGACAACCTGGAAAAAGAACTTATTCAAGAGGCTCTTAAAAAGGCAAATGGGAATAAAACCAGCGCAGCCAAACTGTTAGGACTCACACGTGATACGTTGCGTTACCGGCTTGAAAAACACAATTTGTAATTTTAAAAAAACTTCTTGTTCCACCACTATTATCTTTTTATGTTACAACCAAATAGTTTTAGAATAGTCTATGAACAGATCTAAGCATTGGCATTTCCCCCGCTGCCAAGGGGCAAATACCCCGCTTTTAAAAATTTTGTTAATACATTTACGCCATCCTTAACATGTTGAGTGAAAAAACCGGTGTTATATTCAATTTGGCACGATAGTTGTTAAAGAACGAATGATAACCTAAACTCACACAAAAAAGAAGGAGGCTTTATGAAGAAGCTTTACGTATTACTTTTAACATTCTTCCTGCTTACCAGCCTATCATTTGCAGATCAAACCGGAGGTAAATTCGGAATTGGTGTTCGCGGTGGTGTTACTGCCTATCAGGGTGATGTTCAACAAATTAATTTTGCCGGATTTTATGACGGCTTTGCCCAGTACTGGATGAATGATCATTTAGCTCTGGCTTTTAATTATGGTAAAGGGTTTTTAAGTGCTGAGAATGATCAGAATTATTATTTTAAAAACTGGTACACCAGCTATACCTTTTTACTGAAGTATAAACTTTCTACCGAAAACAAACTTAACCCTTACATTACAGCCGGATACAGCATGATCGATTCCAAGCCAACCAATTCTCACGCTGTAGCCTTAATGGATCCTAACGGCACTTCTTATGAAGAAAAAAGCGGTGCTTTTCCTTTGGGTTTTGGCTTTAGCTATTATTTCAATGAAACGTTCGCACTCGAATCTGAAGTATTGTTTCACTATGGTTTCTCCGATGCGATAGACGGGAAAGAGGCCGGTTCTCGAAAAGATGGCTGGATGACCGCAACAGTAGGCCTTTCTTTGAACCTCGGTAAAGCTAAAGATACCGACAAAGACGGCATCCCTGATAAACTGGACAAAGATCCTTTACATGCCGAAGATATCGACGGTTTTCAGGATGCAGACGGTGCACCGGATTTAGATAACGATATGGACGGTATACCGGATCAAGTCGATAAAGCCCCCAATGAGCCAGAAGACCATGATGGCTTCCAGGATGAAGATGGTGTTCCTGATTTAGATAATGATAATGATGGTATTTTGGACGCGAACGATAAGGCACCTAATCAGCCGGAAGACAAAGACGGCTATATGGATGAAGATGGCGTTCCCGATCCGGATAATGATGGTGATGGTATTTTAGATGCCGACGATCAGTGCCCAGATAAAGCGGAAACCGTTAATGGCTATGAAGATAAAGACGGCTGCCCGGATACGAAACCGGAGGTTGCTGTAGAAAAGGGACAAGCTATCGTTTTAGAAGGCGTCAATTTTGCATCCGGTAGTGCCAAGCTTACTATAAATTCGAAAACCATTTTAGGCAAAGTTGTTCGCACCATGCAGGAAAATCCGGAACTGATTGTAGAGGTTCGTGGATACACCGAT
>JANTHG010000296.1 GCA_024762535.1 Calditrichaceae bacterium | reverse complement strand
GCGCGAATCGATGGAACATGGTACATTATTCCCGTAAATATCTGCAATGTCTTTTCCAATTCCGGATCACCAGGAACCTGTATTGAATCGATTTTACCTGCTTTTAACTGTAAGCGGATTTGGTGTTTCTTACGAACAAGTTCAATTTTGCATTCCGGTGAACGTCCGTAGTTCCATGCAAGGGTACGGTATTTTTGTTCCGCTAATTGCTGTATTTCATCCCAGTCGTTTTCTGTTAAGGGAAGGTTTTTTCGGTTTTCAGCGAGAAATTTTGCCTGCAATGCAGCTTTCATTTCTTCTATGCTAATCTCCGGGCCAGAGCGAAAAGCATTTAAATTCGCTACAGGCGCAGGTCGGGACAGGCTGGCCCGCGATATAACCTGCTTGGGCTCAAGCGGCGTTAATAATTCACGAATGCGTTCCAGATTACTGTTAATGAGTAACGTACCATGAGTTAGTAAACGCCCCCCTGTGGTAAACTGGGCATTTCCGGAAAGCTTTTTGCCCTTTGCCACAATATTGTTGTGCGCATCCAGGTCTGCCGGAATATGATAATCCCGCAACAATTCCACAATAGGCTGCACAAAAGAATAGTAATTATTCACATTTTTCATGGTCTGGTCAGTGATGAAGCTGAAATTCAGATTGCCCGAATCGTGCACAACTGTTCCACCACCGGAAATGCGACGTACAACCGGCACCTGCAGGGCATCGCACACCAGTAGATTCGCTTCCTGCGCCACGTTTTGATGCTTCCCCACCACTACAGCCGTTTCATTTACATAAATGCTTACAAGGCTTCCCTGCGACCGATAGGCACGCAGGACATATTCTTCCAAAGCCAAATTTAAAGCCGGATCCGTATGGTTCCGGTTATGGACAAACAACAAAACGGAAACGCCTACTGATTTTCTTCAATTTGAAATACGGGAAAGATGTCTACCGGCAAATCGGTGAGTTTAGCACGCATCGCGGCGATTGGAGCGCTTTCCACAGCGTACTTTGCGATTAAATCCTGAGCGCCCTGATAGTTACCTTCGGCCTGAATGACCAGTAATGTATGGGCCAGTTCAGTAATAGCCTGTTCGATTTTATCAAAATTAACCCGAACGGTTTGAGTTTCCGGATTGTATTCGTAACCGCCTTTTTCCAAAAGAAAATTAAAGATAATGGCATTACCCGCACCATGCGCTTCGTTTATCCCAAAACGGATGGAACGAAAAATCCCGGCTAAAAAAGTAACCCAGGTCTCTTTTTTGAGTGATTCGGGATAAAATCCCTGACCTATCATGTACACATTATTGTACATGCCCAGAACATCCGCTTTGCATTCCTCTATTTTTGAATAAGTCTCTTTCAGCTCTTTTTTTACTTCCGTTTTACGGCCGTTAAGCGTAATAATGCCCGGACCTAAACCATGGGACACTTCGTGCATCAGCGTGTGGTTAAAAAAGCCATTAAAGCTTACCAACTGCTTTTGGTCGCTATCCAACACCCGCTCGGAAATGGGTTTTAACAGTTGGTCGAACTTCGCTTCGTGCATGTTTTTTAGCATCACTTTTTTGGAGCCTTTAGCTTCACGCACCCGTTCATCATTGGGTAAATTAAAGGCCAGTGTCTGTACACCCGCTTTGGTATCGCCAGCGGAAAACACTTCCTGAACCACCATGATGGGTGACTCTGACCCGCGATTAAAATTTTTGTAGGCATCGGGGATAGGCAAATGCGCTTCCATTTTATTCAAATATTGACCGATGGTTTCCAGCTTGGCGCTTTCTTCCGGGTCTTTGATGGTTAAAAAGCATTCGAAGGAAGCCTTGTAATTGAATATTTCATCTTCGTACACTTCGTAGGGGCCGATTATCACCTCAATGGCATGGTCTTTTAAATCCATCCAGTTCATATCACTTTCAAAATAATCGTTGGTTTCAAAGGCTTTGGCACGGGATAACAAATATTTCTTTAAAGAAGGATTATCCGCAAATTCGGCTGCCTCATGTAATAAGTGAATAATCTTAGACAAAGGTTTGGCATAATATTCTGTATAGGGGATGGCTACTAACGCATCACCTTTCCGGCGAATAACAGTGAATTCCGAGGTAAAGGCCTTTTCATCTTCCGGATGGTTTTTAATCCAGGTATTAAATTCTTCTTTGCTCATATCCTGCGGATAAAAATTAGCGCCTTTGGGCTTCGCTTCCGTTCCATAAAAAAGTTTGTCGTGTTCTAAACGGTCGAAGGGGCCAAACATGATTTTAAAATAGTCATATTTCAATTTTTCGAGTGGGTCTGTAGCCTGTTGCAGGGTTTGGCGGATTTGCAGGTTTTTTGCATATACCTGATCCAGATAAATATCATCGATTATTTTAGCGGCAAGATAGAGTTTTTGCAGCACTTGATTTTGACGGGCATTTAAAAGTGAGGCGTCGTATTTTAATTCTGTGGGTGCAAATTGCGCAATGCGTTGTTTCATTTCTTTTACTTCCTTGTTGGATTGAGTCGTGTTTTTCTGACAAGCGATACTCATTAGTAAAAGAATTGGTATAACAATAGTTAAGCGGGACATGGAAACTCCTTAAGCTGAATTTAATTTATTTGGGAAAGATTACAAAATTGATACGAAGGTTGCAACAAGGGTTACTGCCGGGCCTGTTGAATATATTGCATTACGGAATAGAGTTTAGAGGGGCTTTGTGAGAGATGAGCCGCTTTGTCAAAGTATTTCAGCGATTTATCCACATCACAATAGAGATTGAGCATTCCCATAATCTCCAGCAATTCAAAGGATTCGGAGGAAGTACCTTCTTTCTGTTTCCATTTAGGGAGGAGTTCGGCGCAGGGGCAATCATCGTAATAGGTATCCGTATCGATAATGATGTTCGGGTCTTT
>JANTHG010000295.1 GCA_024762535.1 Calditrichaceae bacterium | reverse complement strand
TTGTTTGGATCATGATAATTATTTACATTCAACTATGTTTGTTTTCAAATACTTCCGTAAATACTTTAGCCTCCTTTTAGTATTGATTACTGTGTCTAAAGGATTTTCAAGTGCCGGAAGCTACACGCTTCATCTGATTCCGGATTTAGGCCAACACACTGTTACTGTTTATTTTATAATCCAAAAATCCCATTTAATTAAGGATGAAATTAATCCTTTTTTTGCAGATATTTTTTTAAAGAATATAAATCTGCGTCTATGCACTTTAAAAGGAATAACAGAACAGCCTGATGTTACCAGGCACCCCTTTCAACCGGTTGACCCGTCCGAAACCGCCGCGCTTAGCTTCCAATGTACATCCGATTATTTTGTGCAGCATCAACAACAAATTTTATCCATCCCCGAAACTTCCCTAAAAGACAAAAATATTCAACCTGTCAATGAAGCTTTCCTGCTTCTAAACCACGCATTTTGGCCCGAAAGAGAAAAAGCGGATACCTTGCTGCATGAAGCTAACCGGGAACGCGCCTCTTTGTATCATCTGGGATTGGATACCTATCTCACCATTTATATCGTGGGTGGTATAAATCCTTTGGACCTTTCTGTAGCTGCGGATAAAGAAACAGTAAAGGTAGGGAATACACCCTCGCAAACCCGTTTTGCCCGCTGGCAGGATGCCGGCAATCGGCTGTTATCCTTTACCCTCGGTTCCGTTACACCACAGCGCATTATTGAACTGGCCTGGTTAACCGATACCTTAAATGATTTTTTCCATTCATCCGGAGCCTTTCAAAATGTTCGCATCCTTGCAACCTGGAATGGGCCGTGCCGGGTTAAGGTCGTGTTCAAAGCGGATGAGTATTATCCGGCTTTTCCAACCGAATTATTTCAATCTGTACAAAACAAGCTGCGCGATCCCCGTGCCTGGAAACGCTGGTACCAAACACGTTATGCCCGCACACTGGAAGCTCGTTATCATGATTTGGATACGCGGAATTTGTACAGCGCTTTATCTGATTATTATCTGGGAAGCGCTGCACGTTATTTTCAGTTATACGTTCCCGGAGCGCTTCCGGTATCTCGTTTACAAAAGGAACTTGAAATTTTAATCGGGCAAATGAATGAGTAAAAACTTTTTTATACCATTGTTGTTTGTCGTCTTGTTCAGCTTCCTGCCGGCAAGGGCTCAAACCATACCGATTGTTAAACTTCCCGAAGCCAATGGAACAGCGACGCCACTTTTTATCTATGAACCGTCTGGTACTCCCTTGTTAAAATGGGAAATGCTACAGGGTAAACCGGTTCTGGCAAAAACAGATTCTGTTCCGGATTCGGCCCTTGTTGTGTTTCCGGATAGCAAAAGTGGTCATCTGTATTCTTTTACGCTGCCAAACGACGGGAACAGGTTGGTTTTTCTACAACTTTCAAAAGCGGTTACAAATGAATCCTTTGAACACCCGCAGGTACGACTGTATTTTCGAAATCGGTTTGAAGCACAACGTAATCGTTTACCCCTTGCTTTTATGCCCGAGCCGCTGGCTTTGGATTCGGATAGTATGCCATTAAAAAATTTAAACCTTTTTAAATCCAAATTTATTCAGAATGCGGATACGGTGTTTCGGGCAGCCAATGCAGATATGGATGAATTGTATGTTGAGTGGAACCAGGCGGTGTATCTGCAACTAAAGTTGCTGGAACTGATTGTTTTGGAACAAGCGTTGTATGCGTATTTATGCCAAAACTTTTCCTATCTTGTGCGCGCCGGTTTGGACGACCCGCTTCAGCGCCTGGGTGATTCGGCTATCCCGGAATTCATGCCGGACTTTAAAATTTCATTGAAAGCAAAGAGCCTTTCTTCGCTTCAGGAACGAATGGATCAAAATAAACGATTGATTCGTCGAATGACGTCTGCAAACTTTTTGGAAAAGGTGCTGGACATTACCAGAGGGAAATTGCAGATCCTTAGGCAGTCGGAACGCAACCGGAGTGTTCTATCGCTTAAACTGGCCCTGAAATGCGGCCGTATTGAAACGGTTTCCAG
Organism: Calditrichaceae bacterium; assembly: GCA_024762535.1. Classification (GTDB taxonomy): domain Bacteria; phylum Calditrichota; class Calditrichia; order Calditrichales; family Calditrichaceae; genus JANTHG01. The sequence goes on along the minus strand of JANTHG010000295.1, from coordinate 853 downwards.
CCTCCTTAATGAAGTGTCTCATTTGGAAATAAATCAATTACAGAAAAAATTCCGCCAGATTCTTTTAAATCGAAATTATTTTTTAGTACACGTAACACCGAACAAGCAATGACCATCCTGTCTTTAAAACGGAAAAGGCATAGATTGCGTTGTGCTCAAAGTGGTTGATATGAATGCTGTGTTATGTGTATGTTGGAGCTCACAAATAACAAGTGAAAAAAATAAATAAAAAAGAGGTAACCATGATTAATCCCTATATTTTCAGAGAATACGATATCCGTGGTGTGGTAAATAAAGATTTAACCGACGATGCGGTACTGCAACTCGGCAAAGGTATCGGTACGTACATGCAGCAGCATGATGCCAAACGGATTACCATTGGCGGAGATGTACGCCTTTCCACGGAACGCTTCCGCATCATTTTAACCCAGGGTCTTCGCCTGACCGGCGTGGATGTGGTCGATTTGGGTCCGGTTCCCACACCGGTTCAATATTACAGCATGCACTATTTGGAAAATGTGCAGGGCGGGGTAATGATTACCGGTTCGCACAATCCACCGGAATTTAACGGCTTTAAAATTACTATGCACAATGCGCCGGTGTACGGTGAAATGATTCAGGATATTTTTAAAATTATTCAATCCGGTTCATTTGCTTCAGGCAGGGGCGGATTTGAAAAAATAGATGTGACAGAAAGCTATATGGATTACATAAAAAAGAATATTCATCTGAAGCGTCCCGTAAAAGTAGTACTGGATTCCGGGAACGGGGCTGCTTCACTGGTGGCGCATCGTCTGTTTAAAGAACTGGGCGCGGAAACCATCGATTTGTTTGACACGCCGGACGGGAATTT
>JANTHG010000294.1 GCA_024762535.1 Calditrichaceae bacterium | reverse complement strand
AAAGGTGTGTTCTTTGTATCGTCCGGGTTGGGCGGTATGTCCGGTGCTCAGGCAAAAGCTGTAGAAATCGCCGGCGGCATTGGTGTGATTGCCGAAGTAGATTACAGTCGAATTGAAACGCGCCACTCCCAGGGCTGGGTCAGTAAAGTGTCCGATAACTTAGATGATATTGCCCGATGGATGGCCGAATACAAAGACCAGGGTAAAGCGGTTTCTATTGCTTATCATGGAAATGTGGTGGATTTACTGGAATATTTGGTTCAAAACGATATACATGTGGAACTGGTGTCCGACCAGACTTCCTGCCATGCGGTGTACGAAGGCGGGTACACGCCGGCCGGTATCTCCTTTGAAGAAGGGCGCCGTTTAATAAAAGAAAATCCCCAGGCCTTTAAACAGGCTGTAGATGATTCTCTTAAACGCCATTACCGGGTGATTAAAAAACTGACGGATAGGGGCAGTTATTTCTGGGATTATGGCAACAGTTTTATGGCTTCCGTGTTCGAAGCGGGCGAAGCGGCGATTGCCAAAAACGGACGCGATACCACCGAAGGCTTTATCTGGCCTTCCTATGTGGAAGATATTATGGGACCGGTCTGTTTTGACCGCGGCTTTGGCCCGTTCCGCTGGGTATGCGTAAGCGGGAAAGATGAAGATTTGCATAAAACCGACCAGGCGGCCATGGCTTGTATCGACCCCTCGCTGAGTTCTTTGCATCGTGATAATTACCACTGGATTGCCACTGCAGAAGAGAACAAGCTGGTGGTGGGTACCAAAGCGCGCATCCTGTATGCGGATGAACAGGGCCGAGTGGAAATAGCCTTAAAATTTAATGAAATGGTGCGCAATGGTGAAATTGGTCCGGTAATTCTGGGCCGCGACCACCACGATACCTCCGGTACGGATTCTCCCTTCCGCGAAACCGCCAATATATACGACGGCAGCCGCATTACAGCGGATATGTCTGTGCAGTGTTTTGCCGGAAATGTAGCCCGCGGTATGACCCTGGTGGTACTTTCCAACGGTGGGGGCGTGGGCATTGGCCGCGCCAGCAACGGCGGAAACGGCATTGTACTGGATGGCAGCGCGCGTATTGATGAGGTCATTAAACAGGGCCTTTCCTGGGATGTGATGGGCGGCGTGGCCCGGCGCAACTGGGCGCGGAATAAACCGGCCATCGAAACCGCTGCGTTATGGAATAAACGGCAGCAGGGGAAAGGCCATATTACGCTGCCTTATATCCCCAAAGAAGGTCTGGTGGAAAAATTGGTGGAAGATTAGCGCTACGGCTCTGTTTAACCACTATGCTTTCTTTAATTAAATGCTGGATTTTAAATTTTGAATTATAAATGTAAGCATATCTGTCCTAAATAATCAAGATACCACATTGTGGATAAGTGGTTAAACATGATTTCCCCTTAGAAAAGGGGGCTAGGGGGTTGTAAAATAATAATTTAAGATTTTGAATTTTGAATTTTGAATGGAAATTGGTTAGGCAGAGCCATCCCGCTAACCCGGATAACTCCGGGTGAGAAGCCGGGGTAAATAAGTTCATCCAGACGACTTTTCAGTACCATTAGTCGCAACTTTAAAAATAAAGGAGTCCTAATGTCCAAAGGAACCGCGCTCATTACGGGCGCATCAGCAGGAATCGGATTGGAACTGAGCAAGTTATTTGCGGCAGATCGCTATGATTTAATATTGCTGGCCCGGCGTGAAGACAAACTGCTCCATATAAAAAAGGAATTAGAACAGCGTTTTTCCATTCAGGTTCATCTGATTATTAAAGATTTATCCCTGCCTCAAAGCGCTAACGAGGTTTTTACTGCCGTGCAGGAACAGGGATTGCATGTGGACTATTTGGTTAATAACGCGGGATTTGGCCATCTGGGGAAATTTACTGAAACCGATTTGGATGTTTTTCAACGTATGATGCAATTGAATATGGTGAGTCTTACGGAATTGACCCATCTTTTTTTACCCGAAATACAGGAACGGAAACGGGGCGGGATTATGAATGTGGCTTCCACTGCCGGATTTATGCCCGGCCCGCTGATGGCGGTGTATTATGCCAGCAAAGCCTATGTGTTGTCGTTTTCTCAGGCGCTGTCCAATGAATTGAAGGGAACAGGGATAACTGTGAACAGTCTCTGCCCGGGTGCTACGGATACCGAATTTGCCGAAACAGCGGAGATGGATAATAGTTATATTTTCAACAATCCGTTTGCAACTGTAATGGACGCGGCCACCGTAGCCAGATTAGGATATGAAGATCTGATGAAAGGGAAATCTCTAACCGTTACCGGCGGTATGAATAAACTAATGGTGCAGTCGCTGCGCGTATCGCCACGGAACACGGTGATGAAACTCGCCCGCTGGCTGATGGACAAACGTTGATTATTTATAGGTAGTATGAATGGTTGCGGGTACTCAATCAACAATAGACAGGATATAGCCCCAATACAATAGCGTCATTGCGCATACTGCCATAGCATTTCCCCCCTATCGAAGGTGTTGCAGAATAGTTTAAATGGGGGCTGAAGTCCCATCTTTGTAGAATTGCGACATTCCCCGTGCTAAAGCACGGGGCTATTCATGTCACCTAACCACTTATTTTTCCTATGAATAGCCCCGACTTTTAAGTCGGGGTAATGAAACCCTCCATTCTCCTTTTTAGGCGCTTTAGCGCCATTAGATATAATCTGCAACAGCTTGTATCAAGGGTGGACTAAGGGGGGTGTTTTTTTATGGACAAATTATTGCATATTCTGGACTTTACAACCCCCTAGCCCCCTTTTCTAAGGGGGAATCAAGCGAAACGTATTCGTCAGCGCGAGGAGTAGCGTAAGACGAATGACGCGGCGAACTCCAGGGGATTGCTTCATCCCGCTTACGCGGGAT
>JANTHG010000293.1 GCA_024762535.1 Calditrichaceae bacterium | reverse complement strand
CCAGAAATTTTTTGAACGTAATCCTTTCGCTCGGCAGCATTTTAATGGAAAAAACAGCCACATAAAAAGGCATCACAGAAAACAACACACTGGTCAGGCCGGAATTAATATATTGCTCACCCCAGTACACCAGGCCGTAACCAATGGTAAAATTGATTAAACTGAACGCAAGAAAAAACAGATGGCTGCGTATATCCTTAGGGAATTTTAAATGAAGCTTTAGCGCGTAAAAGGAAAGGGTTAAAAAAGCGATAAAAAAACGAATACCCGCGCTTAAGAATGGTGGCAGAGTTTGCAGGCCAATTTTAATAGCGAGCCAGGTGGAACTCCAGATTAGCGATAAAATAACAATAATAAGCCAGGGGCGCATGGTAATTTGATTATCCTTCCTGATCCGGTAAAGTAAGCTGGTGGCGGCTGCGAATATCTGCAATTTGCTGGAGTGGTTTTTCCAGCTTTTTGGTGCGTGTGCTATTCAGCGCTTGAAATTCCTTTTGGGCGTCATCGATGCGTTTGCCCATTTTATCCATGCCGGTTTTAAAATTATCCCACTGTTTGTTAAACTCCGATAGCAGATTGAGTATCTCCGCAGCTGTTTTTTCCAGATTGAAATTATCCACTGCCTGACGTATAACAGCGAGAATGGCGTAAAGGGTTACCGGGGAACTCAATATTACTTTGCTCTTGAGTGCATCGTCCAACAGGGTGCGGTCGTGTTCATTAATAAAAGCGTACACCTGCTCATTGGGGATAAAGGCAATAACGTAATCCACGGTGTTATCAACCGGGTTTATGTAGTCGCGGCTGGATACTTCTTTGATGCGTTTGCGGACATCTTTCATAAACATGTTTTTAAACTGTTCGCGTTCTGTATCGGAATCTGCTTCCAGATAGGAAAGATAATTGCTCAGGGGGAATTTCACATCCATATTGACTTTTAAATTCTGCGGCAGCAAAAAAGTGAAATCCGGTCGACTGGTTCCGCCTGCAATGGATTTTTGTTTGAAATAATTGACGCCTTCCAAAAATCCGGCCAAACGCAGCACATCTTCGGCCATGCGCTCTCCCCATTGACCGCGGGTTTGGGTGTGGCTTAGGGCGGTGTTTAACTGATTGGTGCTTTCCTGTAAACGGCGGGTTTGTTCCACGGAATGGCGCAATTGCTCAGCCAATTGTCCGTAACTCTGCTTGCGTTCCTGTTCTACTTTTTGCATTAACGCTTCAACCTTAGTCAATTCACCTTTCATGTGTTTCAGTGATTGGTCAATCAATCCTTTTTTCTCTTCCAGTTGCCGGTCATTCAGTTTGGACTGGTCTGTCAGGGTCTTTCCGGCCAGCTTCATAAATTCATCCGTACTTTTACGCAGTGCTTCGATGGACAGGGCGCCAAAGGCATCTTTAACCTGAGATAAGAATTGTTCGGTTTCGCGTGATTTTTCTTCCTGCGCTTTTTGATACAGTTCTTTGGCGATGGTCTCGGTTTTTTTGTTATGAAAATAAAACCACAATCCTACTATAACGCCGCCGGTAATCAGGCCTGCCATAAAAAAAAGGATCAATTGCATCTTTTTAAAGCTCCATAATTTGGGTAAGAGAATGTCGAGCCGAAACGCAGGTACGTTTCCGCAAGTAATACAAATTTACGACAACCTTTCCATAAAGCCAAACCTGTGATTGTGCAAATGAGAATTTTCAATTTCTAAGAGCCAATTCCCAATTCGACCCGTTATCTTTATTCTTCCTGACTGCAGAGGCGGTATTGCTCAAAGTGGGTTATCTTCTTAATTTAATACAAATAAATAGATGAGAGAAATCATGGACACCAGCCGCATCCGTACTAAACTAAGCGATTCCACAGTGGTTAAAAAATCCACCGCTTTTTACGAAAAGCATAAGCGGATAGCGCCGCTCGTCTCTTTTATTGCCGGATTTACATGGGATAGCCTAACCCTGACCCGTATTGACCGGGTGTGGGATAATGTGGTTTTGCTGCTTTATTTGTCTTTGCTCGGCCTGACTCTGTTTCTCCTGCATCTTGCGGATAATGATAAAATAAAAAATAAGTTCATCCTAAACTATCGTGAATGGTTTCCTTCTGCCATTCAGTTCTTTTTTGGCGGACTATTTAGCGCCTATGTGGTTTTCTATTTCCAAAGTGCGGCGCTGTCTAAAAGCTGGATTTTTATCTTCCTGCTGATATTACTGATGCTGGGCAATGAATTTATTAAAGATCGCTTCAGCGGACTTAAAGTGTATCTGCCACTCTATTTTTTGACTATTTTTTCCTTTTTCACTTTTTTTGTTCCTGTAATCATAAAAATTATGAATCTTTGGGTTTTCCTGCTAAGCGGATTCATTAGCTTGTTTGTTATGGCCGGGTTTGTTTGGCTTCTGTTCCACTTTGATTCGGAACAAAATAAAGCGTTGTTTAAGCAAATCGCTCTCACCATTCTGTTTATCCACATCCTGTTGAATGGGTTCTATGTTTTAAACTGGATTCCGCCGGTACCGCTTTCCTTAAAAGAAGGGGGCATTTACCACCATATTCAAAAAAAGGACGGTTTTTACGAAATGCGTTTCGAAAAAGGAAGCTGGTATCAGTTTTGGAAAACTTCGGATGACGTGTTCCATTACGCACCCGGCGATACGGTTTTCTGTTTTGCCTCCGTATTTGCGCCTACCCGGCTCGATAAGAAGATTGTGCACCATTGGCAAATGTATAATGAAAAACAGGACAAATGGCTGACCACCGACCGGCGATTATATCAAATAAAAGGCGGACGCGATGGCGGTTACCGCGGTTATTCCTATAAAAAGAATATTTTGCCGGGAGACTGGCGCGTAGATGTAGAAACTAAGGAAGGCGCTTTACTGGGTAGTATTTCTTTTACAGTTGTTACAGTTC
>JANTHG010000292.1 GCA_024762535.1 Calditrichaceae bacterium | reverse complement strand
GAGCTGGCCACAAAACCGATTTCGTTCACCAACTTTACCGTGGCGTTGAGCAGCGCTTCTTGTTTTAACTCGTCTTTTTGTCTCATGGCTCTAAAATAAATGAATGTTCACTTAAAAGCAAATCTTTTTGCTCTTTGCGTCATGACAAAGAAATACTCGGATAATCTAATAGCACATTATTTTTCAATTAGTAGTAAAAATTCAACTCAAATCTAATTTCTATTAACTCCAGGGAATCTCTATCTTTAACTGTTTTAACTTTTCTTCCAGCTCAAAACGTTCAATCTGAAAGGTGGGCTTGCCGTCCTTATATTTCAGCCAGCCGAATTCCTCGGCCAGGGCTTTGGCTTTTTGTTTATCTCCGGCGGCCAATGCGCTGATGATTTGCCCGTCCCGTTTAGAAAAAGAAACGCCGTTAAACAGGTAATCCTGAAAGGCTTCCCAGGTGAGCGGCGTCCAGCGACGGACGATTTCCTCTCCGATAATTTTGGCATACTGTCGGATTTCGTACTGGGCATGACCTTCCATGCGCAGGCGTAAAAAATTAAGTAGATTGTGTAAATCAATTTTCCAGTAGGCTTCGGTGTAGGTACACAGCGGCAAATCTTTGCGCGCCTGTTCACGAGCAACGCCTTCTTCTAGCCGTTCTTCATATATTTTGCGGCTTAAATCGTGCAGTTCTTTTTCCTGCTGACTCAGTTTGTTTCCCAGCGTTTCATCCGCAAATCCTTCACTGCCCTGCCGGTTGGTGGTAGCCTGCAAGCGCCACTGGTCAGGCGCTGTGGAATACATGGCATTTACCGCTACCGAATAGCGGGTAGAATATTCATTGACGTTTGCCGTGCGGTGGCGTATCCACTGCCGCCAGGTGTCCATGGGAACCCGGACATGCAGTTTGATTTCACACATTTCAAACGGCGTAGTATGATGATGGCGAATCAGGTAGCGAATCAGGCCCCGGTCTTCGTGCCGCTTCTTGGTACCTTTCCCATACGAAACCCGCGCCGCCTGAACCACCGACTCATCCGTGCCCATATAATCAACCACACGAATAAATCCGTCATCCAAAACCGGAAAGGTTTCACCAAGAATAGCATCTAATTCTGGACTATTGTTCCGCGTTAATTTTTCGGCCTGTTCGCTCATTTACGTCTCTCCCGGGGAAAAAAGTTTTCTGTAATCAAAACGTTAAGTTACGCTTAACCGTTCATAAATTCAACCTGCCTTCTCCGGAATTATTTCAATCACATCTTCTTCATTGGGAATCAGACATAAAAACTCAAAGGGCTCGTCCCCGCTATTTTTATACCAATGAGGAACACCGGCCGGAATAAAAACCACACTATCTTTTTGAACATTAAACACTTCCGACCCAATACCAATTTCTGCCTTTCCGCGCAGAACCAATTGCTCATGTTCCACGGTATTCGTGTGATTTGGCATGTACCCACCGGGTTCAATGATAAAACGGCGCATGGCAAAATGGGGTGCTTCCTTTTCGCTAATCAACACCTGCTTATACGTTTCCTTCCCGGCGGATATTTTTTCTCTTGGAACATCCTGCATTTTTTTTACAAACAATTCTTGTCTCCTTTGTTCATTTAAAATGGATTCAATTTGGAATAAAACATAGTACAGTAGTAAAATTTTAAAATCAAGAAAGAGGAACACGGTTTGACCCAAATGATCAAATTCATTAGGTTTGTCTTCTTACTTTATAGGAAACATTGAATATGAAGCGAAATATTTCCAAAATTTTATCCATTCTCGAACACACTTACGGCGGTACCGAAACCGCACTGAATTATCAATCGCCTTTTCAGTTGCTCATATCCACCATGCTGGCCGCACAAAGCACGGATGTACGGGTCAATATTGTTACCAAAGATTTATTCCGCGACTATCCCACTGCCGAAAAAATGGCCCGGCTATCTATTGAACAAATGGAATCCTATATTAAAACGGTGGGACTGTATCACACAAAAGCTAAAAATATAATCGCCACCAGTAAAATTCTGGCAGAAGAATACAAGGGTGATGTTCCCTCAACCAGAGAGGAATTCGTAAAACTACCCGGTGTGGGTCGTAAAACAGCTAACGTGGTATTGAGCATCGCCAAGGGCATTCCGGCAATTGCCGTGGATACGCATGTGTTCCGGGTTAGTAACCGTCTCGGTTTGGCCAAAGCCAAAAATGTGCTGGAAACGGAAAAACAATTAATGATGAATATTCCTAAAGAAAAATGGTCAGACGCCCATCACTGGCTGATTTGGCACGGACGAAAAATTTGTAAGGCGCAGCGCCCGTTGTGTAAAACATGCCCTTTGATGGAAGTATGCGCGTATGCACTAAAAAATGAAAAATAATACCAATAAAATAACGTCATTGCGAGGAGCGCAGCGGCGAAGCAAACCCCTCAGGAAGCGCCATCATACAAATCCTGCATATGCCGGCTGAGCAAACCCACAGGGGATCACTTCACTCTTGCGTCGTTCGTGATGACGCCCTTTTCTTGTCACTTCGGGGACCAAATGACGAAGCAATCGTCCCATCGCTGTCGCTATTCGCGATGACGAAGAAATCGCTCAAGGTAAAGTAGTTTTAAACGCTGCTCCCCTCATAATAGGTGATTAAGGGTGTGTTTTTAAACGCAGGTGATTTAATATTCCAGAATTTTTTACAACCCCCTTGCCCCCTTTTCTAAGGGGGGATTGGGCTTGATGCTGCGGCAGGTCTGGTAAAATAAAATTTTGATTAATCAGGGCAGCCCCGCGCTTTAATCATTTTCCCCAATCAAATACCAATCCACTATTTTTTCTGCCAAAGGCCGAACGCCCGGAGCCGCACGGTTGGTAAGGATTATCACCGTAAAATGGTCGTTCGGGAAACGCTGAATCACATTGCGAAAGCCGCTGGTGGAACCGGTATGATGCTGCCGGTAAT
>JANTHG010000291.1 GCA_024762535.1 Calditrichaceae bacterium | reverse complement strand
CGGTTGGTAAGGATTATCACCGTAAAATGGTCGTTCGGGAAACGCTGAATCACATTGCGAAAGCCGCTGGTGGAACCGGTATGATGCTGCCGGTAATGGCCTTTGTATTGGTCAATCCGCCAGCCTAATCCATAATGCTCCTTAAAAGGGGTAAACGCTTTTTGCAGCAAACTGTCCGCAAGTAGTTTATTGGTATAAAGCGCCTGGTCCCATTTAAACAAATCATCCAAATTAGAATAAATGCCGCCGTCGCCCAGTATTGCGCTGTACGTGCTTTGGTCGCTGTCCACAATGCCGGAATCCGTTACCGTGTATCCGAACGCACGATGCGAAACCTTCGAAATTCCTTTTTCATACGCAACGGTATGATTCATACCCAACGGAGCAAAAATATGCCGCTGCAAATATTTCGCAAAAGATTGACCCGACACTTTTTGCACCACCATCGCCAGAATTGCATAGCCGGTATTACTGTAACGGTAATCCGTCCCCGGTTTAAAATAGGTAGAATCCTGTTCTTTCATTAACTCCAGAACATCTGTATCCAAAAGCTGAGTTTGAACCGTATCCGGCACCAAATCTTCATAGGCCAGCAATCCGGAAGTATGGTGTAAAATATTCTGAATGGTAATCGTTTTACCATAGTCCGGGAAAGAAGGAAACACTTCTTTTAAGGTAGTTCCAAATGTCAGTTTACCCTGTTCAATTAATTGCAAAATACACATGGCCGTAAACTGCTTGGTAACCGAAGCCAAGCGAAAATTGGTTTGAGGTGTAACCGCTTCGTGTGTGTTTATGTTCGCCATACCAAAGGTTTTTACCAAATAAGGAGCGCCGTCCTTAATCAGCATTACCGCCGCACCGGGAACCGATGTGCCGCTATAGGGGGCGAACAAACGCTCTAACTTTTGTTCGTTGCCGGGTGTGCATTGGGATAAGCCTAATGCAAAAATAAAAAAGACCAGAAAATATTTTTTTTTCATAAATACTCGTTTAATGAAGAATCCATTTAGCGATATTTTGACGAATTGTTTTTACTAACTGGTCACTGATTTCACCAATTGAACCAAGGAAAATATTTTGATTTACCACCGCTAATCTTGTGGAGCGGATAACACTCTCGGTTTTTAATCCGCTTTGAATAAATTCCTCGGAATCTCTCTTAATTATTTCATCATATGGAGAAAGAGCCTGATACTTTTTGGTAGAAATCATACAAATAAGCCAGTCGTTGTAAATGCCTGGTAATTTCGCAAGCACCAAAGCCGGACGTAGTTTCCCCTCTTTCATGTCTGTTTGCGGGAATCTGAAAAGGATTATTTTACCTGGTTTCATCAAAGGTATTTTTCTTTTAAATCAGAGATTGTATACTCTACCGTTTCGTCAGCTTCCATACCTTTCAGGGCTTGTTGCAGAGAAAACGCGCTCCATTCTTCGTTTTTCATTCCGTCTTCACGTTGGTTTTTTTTCATTAATAGAAATTCAACAAAATCCAACACCTCTCGCTGAGAAGGTTCCGGTAAGCGTCTTATTCTTTCATTTAGTTTGTCTATTGTTTTCATTACTCTTAACCTAAAAAACTTCTTACTCTATTTTACACTTAATAAATCCGAAAAACAACTGCAATCTTATTTTACCGCTTGATGGTGCGTAAAAATTCTTCCACTTCGGGAATGCCGCCCTGATAAATCAAATAGCCGTTGTACGGTTCCCGCTCAGTTATTTCCCCAGCTATGGGCGTTAACATAATATCCTTCACTTTTTCCAAATCATCGGTCTGTCCTAGAGCCCAGCACAGCTTAACATAAGCCACTTCCGGCAGCATATTGGCCGCAGGAATCACGCCAAGCTGCATCAGCATACGGCCGGTTTCGTACACATACATTTGCACATAGCCCCACAATGTCTGTACCGTCATATACACGGCTACGCCTTCTTTTTGTGCCCGCTCCAGCGCTTTGTACACCGGCTTATTCACATGTCCCAGTCCGGTGCCGGCAATAACAATGCCCCGGTAGCCGTTGTCTATCAGAGAATCAATAATATCCGGCTGCATATTGGGATAGTAATAAACAATGGACACTTTTTCTTCAAAGGCCGTGTTAATGGTAACCTGTTTATCACTGCGTCGTTTTTTATAATCGTTGCGCAATGGGGTTATTTTATTACGGTCTACCATAGCCAGCGGGATGTCACCTATGGTGCGGAAGGTAGAACGGTAGCTGGAATGCATTTTTCGCACACGCGTTCCGCGATGCAGCAAACCGTACTGGTCGGAAGTGGGCCCGAACATAGATACAATCACTTCGGCAATATCGCTTTCGGCTGCTGTTTTTACAGCATGAATTAAATTAAGCGCCGCATCCGAAGACGGCCGGTCCGAAGAACGCTGGGAACCCACCATCACAATCGGCACCGGTGAATTTTGCACCATAAAAGACAGGATGGCTGCCGTATGATGCATCACATCCGTACCGTGACCGATTACAATCCCGTCCACGCCTTTTTCAATTTCTTCGCCAATGGCTTCAGCCGTCCTAATCCATTGTTCCGGCCCCATATTTTCGCTGAATACGCCGAATAATTTTTCGGTTTTCAGGTTGCAGAAATCCGCCAGCTCCGGCACCGAGCCGTACAGTTCGCCCGGAGAAAAGGCGGGAATCACAGCGCCGGTGCGATAATCCAGCCGACTGGCAATGGTACCGCCGGTTCCCAACAGCTTCACGTTGGGCTTGCCGTCATCATAGGGAAATTCTTTTTCGGGAATTTTATAGTGCGCTTCTTTGTAGCGTAATTCTTTAATGGACTTAACCGTATCTACTGTAATGCCGATATTGTAACCATTGGCCAATTTAAGAACAATATGGGTATTATCCGCGGTCTCGGAACGGGGCAGAATAAAACCTTCAAATTCCCCGCGAGTGGTTTCCATTTTAACTTCACTCCAAACGCG
>JANTHG010000290.1 GCA_024762535.1 Calditrichaceae bacterium | reverse complement strand
GCCAGGATCAGTTTCTGTTCTGTTTAAATCGGGATGCCAAACCACTCCAGATGCGCTACGAAGGAAAACAGCTCAAAACAGGCAACGTAAAAATTGACAAACTGATTCAGGAATACGGTATTGTATCTTTAAAACGTTGGTTACCAGATGCGGACGAGCGGGATGTGGTGGATGGCATTGCCCTGTCGGATATTTATGAAGCGCGTTTTGCTGCGCGGACGGATATGTCGCAATTAACTAAAATTTTGCAATCCTTTCGCCAAATAAGCGATGTACACTCGGCGGAACCCCAGGCTATTAATCGCATCGATGCGACCTTTGAACCCTATATTCCCAACGATCCCTATTTCGACCGTCAATGGTACATTCAAACCATAGGGGCCGATAAAGCCTGGGGACTCTGGTATCCCGAATTACCCGGCGATAGCACGGTGCTTGTTGGTGTTGTGGATACAGGCGTGGACTACCTCCATCCTGAGCTTTCGGATGTGTTGTATGTGAATCCGGGTGAAGACCTGGATGGAGACGGCAAATTTACCGAAGCCGATCTGAATGGTGTGGATGATGACAATAACGGGTATGTGGATGATGTGCGTGGCTGGGATTTTGCCGATACGGATAATGATGTACGCCCACCGGATGCTGGCCCCAGCCAGGAATTAAGCCATGGTACGCATGTAGCCGGTGTTATCGGTGCCACGGTTAACAATAACGAAGGAATTGCAGGCATCTCTTTTAAAAGTAGAATTGTTGCCACCAAACACGCAAAAGATACGGATACTTCCGATCCCGGCATCGTATCCGGTTACAAAGGGATTACCTACTGTGCCAAAATGGGCGCTAAAATAATAAACTGTTCCTGGGGCGGGGGGTATGATTTTTACGGTAAAATTGTACTCAACGATGTTACTAAAAATTATGGCGCTATTGTGCTGTGCGCTGCCGGTAATGACAATGAAGACAGCGGGGAAGACGGTAAACACTATCCCAGTGATTTTGACAGTTCCACGTCCATAGCCGCTACAAATAATCAGGATGTGCGTTCGTATTATTCCAATTACGGCGTTTTAATCGATTTGAGCGCACCGGGCGGCGAAGGCGGCTCGTACACCAATGCTATCTTGAGTACCATCCACGCCAATGCCGGTTCGTACGCGGCCTGGCAAGGTACTTCTATGGCCACACCTGTGGCTGCCGGTGCATTTGCTCTGCTCAAAGCCTGGTACCCGGATTCATCCAGAGAATGGCTCATTAAAACAATGGAAGAATCTGCGGATTTTATTGACGATAAAAATCCTTCGTATGCCGGTAAACTGGGTGTCGGAAGGGTAAATGTGTATTCGGCGATTGCTATGAAATTGGTACCTAAAATTTCATTGGAAGACGATTTGTTCAGCAAGGCGAGTGACTCCGGCAATACGGAACTTGTACCCGGTGATACAGTAGATCTTGATATTACCATTCAAAATCTAAAGGGATGGGCTGTGGCGCAAGATGCACAAGCACATCTGTCATCAACCAGTCCTTTTGTTCATATAATCGATTCTGTAGCAAGCCTGGGAACGATACCAGATGGAAATTATTCTGACAATGGAACGGACGATCTGCGCTTTGTGTTAGCTCAAAACACTCCGTATCAGACGATTGATTTTATATTGACGATAACAGCCAACGACACAAGCCAGAGGCCCTATCTGACGTCGTTCGGACTCAGTATTGCCCTTGCAAATAACCAACAGGGGTTTCCCATAGCCAATACCAATATTTCCCTTCCCATGGCGGTAGCCACTTTTGCCAATGGCGCTAAAAAAATTGTAGCAGTAAAGGATGGTAATTCGTTAATGCTCTACAATGCAGATGGTACGGTTGCCAATGGGTTCCCCATCGAAACGGGAAGCATTTCCATGGCGCCTATTGTAGCGGATATGGACAATGACGGGCAGAATGAAATAGTGGTAGTAACCCGCGGCGGAACGCTGTATGAATATCACGAAGACGGTATGCTGGTGCGGAGCTACGTAACCGGTGAAGCGGTTTACGGAGACGCGGCTGTGGCCAACCTGGACGACGATCCGGACCTGGAAATTGCTTTTGGCACCATGCGTAAAAATTTACATGTCATAAAATCCGATAGCAGCGAGCTTGCCGGATTTCCGAGAAACGAAGCCTCGTTAATAAACAAAGGGGTATCTCTTGCAGATTTGAATGGCGACGATGTGCCGGAAATAATCTACGGCGTTTTTAATTCTGTTCTGCAGGCGGTTTATGCCACGGGAGATACTGTTGCCGGCTTTCCTGTACAAGTATCGGATAAAATCGTCAAAACGCCGGTTACTATTCAAACGGATTCCGGTGTGTCTATTTGTGTTTTAACCCAGGATAAATTACTGCAAATTATCAATGCGGAAGGTGTGCAGCAAGCGATATATCATTTTTCCGGTGTGGCCACCTCCGTACCGGCGGTTTGCGACTGGGATAACGACGGGAACCCGGAAGTGTTCTTTACAACGGATGACCATTATGTACATGGGGTTAGCCTGAATGGTGACAGTTTGGAAAGTTTCCCCAGACTTCTGGATGATCGCGCGGAGACCGGCCCTGTTTTTGCCGATTTCAACAACGATGGACAGTATGAAATGGTGCTGGGCCTGTTAGACGGCACTGTACATACTTTAGGTACGGACGGAAGTGAACTGACCCATTTCCCGGTAAGCTTCGATGAACCCATGCACAGCGTTCCGGTTCTGAATGATCTGGATAACGATGGCGATCTGGAAATTATTATCAGCGGGAACGAAAATCTGAATGTGGTGGATGTGGATGGCGAAAAAAATCCCCTGATGGTCTGGCCGACTTATCTGGGCAGCAACCATCGCACGGGATTTTACGGGGATGCGGTTACGGCAATCGCTGCTAACAAACCGGTTACTATGCCAACAACCATGAAGCTGCAACAGAATTATCCAAATCCGTTCAACCCGATAACAAGAATA
>JANTHG010000289.1 GCA_024762535.1 Calditrichaceae bacterium | reverse complement strand
TTCCCTTCAAGGCGGTCCGGACGAGACTCGAACTCGCAACTTCCTGCGTGACAGGCAGGTGCTCTAACCAGATTGAACTACCGGACCAAATTCATTCATTTCAAATGAGCGACTAATTTAAAGAATGATTATTTGTATGTCAACATGTTGGCAGTTTTTTTTGACCAGAATCCATTCATTTTGACTTTTTGTTAAATATCACAGAGATTCGTCCGAATAGAGATACAGAAAACCTAAATGAGTTTGCCGAATGCTGAATCGTAAAGAAAAATTAAATCGCTTGCTTCAATTCGGAATTGAGATTAGTCAGGTGGCCGACTTAGACCTGCTCATCGAAAAAATTCTAAGTGAAGCGCGCTATATGCTGAATGCGGACGCCGGATCCATTTATATTCGGGAAGAAGATAAGCTGCTGTTCAGCTATGCACAGAATGAAACCATGCAAAAAAAACTGGCACCCGGTAAAAAACTCATTTACACCACGTTTTCCATGCCCATCACCAACAACTCGATTGCCGGATATGTCGCCAACAACGGCGTGTTGCTGAACATTCCGGATGCGTACCAAATTTCTCCCGAAGTTCCCTATTCTTTTAACAGCAGTTATGATAAACAGGTGGGCTACCGGACGCAATCCATGCTCACCCTGCCCATGAAAAACAACCGTTCCCAAATCATTGGTGTTTTGCAACTCATCAACGCCTGGGATGAAAACGGAAATATTGTTCCCTTTAATAAAGAAGACGAACCATTAGTGCAGCATTTAGCTATTTATGCTGCCAATGCCATCGAACGCGCCCAGATGACACGCACCACCATCATGCGCATGATTAGCATGGCCGAACTGCGCGACCCTAAAGAGACCGGGCCTCATGTAAATCGCGTCGCTTCTTATGCAGTGGAAATTTATGAGGCCTACGCCAAAACACACGGCATTGCCCAAAAAGAAATAGATGCCCAGCGGGACAAACTCCGGCTTGCTGCTATGCTGCACGATGTGGGTAAAGTTGCTATTTCGGATTTAATTTTAAAGAAACCGGCTCGCTTTACAGACGAAGAATATGATATAATGAAAACGCACACCCTTCACGGTGCCCGCTTGTTTAAAGATGCCCGTTCCGAATTTGATGAATTTTCCGCTGAAGTTGCTTTGAATCATCATGAGCGCTGGGACGGTAAAGGCTACCCCGGCTATGTGGATGTGGAAAGCGGCGAACCTCTGCCGGATAAAAGGCAGGAAAACGGTAAAGCCATTGGGAAAAGCGGAACGGATATTCCTCTTCTCGGACGAATTGTGGCGATTGCCGATGTGTACGATGCACTGGTTTCCCGTCGGGTTTACAAAGAAGCCTGGGACGAAGAGCAGGTTTTGGATACCCTGCGCGAAGAACGCGGCAAACAATTCGACCCCGAGCTTATAGACATCTTTTTTGAAATTTATGAAGTAATTCAGGCCATTCGTTCACGTTATCCGGATCAAACCGAATAGCTTTCTATTTATTTCTGTTAAATATCTTTTATCATTTTCCTTTTTTAAGTATATTGTATTTTGAACTAATAAAAAGTTTTATTTTATATACATGTACTATTTTCAAAATACATTAGTCCAGCCACGGATCAAGGACTTTTTTACACACAGCCTGCAGGCAGACCGTCTTGCCCATGCCTACATTTTTTATGGTGCCGAAGGCCGTGGAAAGGAAGCCTTTGCCCTGGAGCTGGCCAAAGCCGTGAATTGTACATCCACAACCGAACGGCCCTGTAACACCTGCCCATCCTGCGTAAAAATTAACCATTTTAGCCACCCGGACATTAAATTTCTCTTTGCCAAGCCGGCCCAGCTCAAGCAGGAAGAAGAGGGTAACACCCTCAAGGCCAAAGCCAAAAACCCGTTTACGCCCATTCGGGTAAGCGGTCATAAGAGCATTTCCATCGAAGCTATCCGTCAGCTTAAAAACGAAGCCAAATACGCATCCTTCGAGGCCGGCAAACGTGTGTTCATTATTTACGGTGCCGAATACTTTTCCACAGAAGCGGCCAATTCTTTTTTAAAACTGCTCGAAGAACCACCCGATAACCTTTTTATTATTTTAATAGCCGATGAAATCCGTTCCATGCTGGATACCATCCGCTCCCGATGTCAGCCGGTCTACTTCCCGGAATTCAGTGATGAAATGATCGAATCTGTTTTAAGAAAATACGGCGAACTACCGGAAAACAGTAAACAGCTTATCCGCATGAGTCAGCGTAATATCAAAAAAGTGTACCGTCTGATGTACGCCGGAAGCGAGGAGTGGCGTAACCTGGTGTATCAGTTCATTAAATCCAGTGCCGCGGGAAACCTTATTTCCGTTAATGAGATTATTGAATCCATCACACGGAAGCGGGATAAAAATCAGGTGCTCGAAATCCTGAACCTCATAACGCTCTGGTTCAGAGATGCCATACACTATATTTACACGAAGGATAGTACCGATTTTGTGAATATAGATTTTGAGGAACCCATACGAAAATTTGCCGACTACTACCGGCACATTGAAATGGAAAAAGTAGTGGACCTTGTTGAACAAACCATGTTGGAAATTAAAATGAATGCACATCCCGCACTCAGTTTAACGCATCTGTCCAACCAGATGTTTTTCGTTCTTTCCTCAAAATCCTCTGTTCGGGAGGCCGTATGACACCCGAAATTTTGGAGATAACTTTTAAGGGAAATAAAAAAGTTCATTTTTTTAATCCCAAAGAAATAAAGATTAAACCCGGCGATTACGTGATTGTAGAAGCGGACAAGGGAGTCGACCTGGGTCAGGTCAACAAAGTAGGGCGCCTGGTGGCCTTATCCGAAATCAAAGGCAATCCTAAAAATATTGTACGCAAAGCCGTGGACGAAGACCTGATACAGCTCGAAGAAAACCGTCAGAAAGAAAATCAGGCTTTTCTCGTTGCCCGTGAAAAAATCAAACAGCATAAATTGAGCATGAAACTGGTGGATGTGGAATATCAGTACGACCAGAACAAGCTCACCTTTTATTTTACCAGCGAAAAGCGGGTGGATTTCCG
>JANTHG010000288.1 GCA_024762535.1 Calditrichaceae bacterium | reverse complement strand
AATATAGTAGTTATACCGCTTATCCCTTTCATAAAAACGGGAAAACGTATATTGCAGCTATTACCAATCTTCCCAATCATATAATGTTTTCTATTCTGGACAACCATTTTAATGAGGTTCATTCCAAATCATTTCCTTTTAATCTAAAAGGACTTTTTTATAATAAAGAGACTCAAACATTTACTGTTTATGGTGGGCTATATTCTACTATTTTCAGGTTAACCCTCGATGGTCAACTCAAAGAACTCAACCAATTTAAAATTCCTTCCCCTGAGGGAATAGATTACTATACGACCATAGACTTTGACAGGGATGGAAAGCCCAATTTCTATTTTAATCCCGAAACAAGCTTTTCTCTATTGGATGAGGATTTACAGGTACTGGCGCGAGCAACATTCCCCAATAATCAGAATATTTATGACGTTACATACAATTGGCGAGCCAATAAAAAATTGCCTCAATTGTCCATAAATACAAATCACAATAATTATTTGTATAACATAATACCCAACCCTGCTTACTCACATCTTTATTTGTTGTTTATACTATCCATTGTGATTCTTTTTTTGATTTTTTCGTTTATTCATTGGCTCATCAACCGTGTGCGTATTTATTTATCCTATTTTCTCTTTTCTCTTAAAGAATCGGACAATGCTATTGTGTTACTTAACCATAAAGGCGCTATTTTGTCTTTTAATCAAAAGGTTAAACAAACCCTGCAATTAGAGTTGGAGCTTAAAAACAGACAATCCTTTAAAACCGCCTTTGCTCAGCGTGCTGAAATCTGTACCGTCATTGAAGAAGGCATAAACACCCAAACCGCTGTAAAAAAAGAAGTTTCGTTTGAAGACGCCAACTCAACCTTTATCGGTGAGTTAACCGTTACCCCCTTCTTTAGTTTTTTTCACTTTGCCAATGCTTTTTTGGTAGAGATTAAAGACAGCACCCATCAGGTGTTATCCGATCGTCAAAGCAACTGGCAACGCAGTGTGCGCAAAATGGTGCATGATATCAAAAATCCCCTTGGTGGTGTACAACTTAAACTGCAAAGCATCTATCTGAAATTAAATGAAGTTTATCCGGAAGCAGCCGAAGCCCTGCAGGATGAACTGGAAAGCGCCCATTCCGAAATCAAACGCATTCGAAATATCAGTAGGGAATTTTTAAAATTCAGTGACCTGGATTCGCCGCATTTTGAAAAAGTTCCCATCAAACCATTCATAAAAGGTCTGTTACAACATTTTAGTTCGTTTAGAAATGACGTTATGACCATCAAGGTCGTTTTCGGAAAGGATCTGCCCGAAGAACTTTTATTAGATATTCGCCAAACCGAAATGCTCT
Organism: Calditrichaceae bacterium; assembly: GCA_024762535.1. Classification (GTDB taxonomy): domain Bacteria; phylum Calditrichota; class Calditrichia; order Calditrichales; family Calditrichaceae; genus JANTHG01. The sequence continues at coordinate 1,737 of JANTHG010000288.1, read as the reverse complement.
TGCATATATTAATTGAAAATGCCATTGACGCGCTTAAGGGTCGTGGAAAAATCGAAATTCATCTTGATTTGGTACAATGCTTGCAGGATCCGCAAAAGCAAAGCCTTGAAATTAAAGTAACTGATAACGGACCGGGTATCCCCGTGGAATATCAGGATAAAATTTTTGAACCGCATTTCAGTTTAAAAACCGAAGGAACAGGTATGGGCTTGGTTTTTGCCAAACATATCGTTCAGCAACATGGGGGATTAATTGAGTTTAAATCCAGTATTGGTACCAGTTTTATTGTGTTGTTGCCCTTAATCGAAAACGCGGATTAACCCTTATCCGCTGTGAGTAACATCTTATTTACAATCCGAAACGTCGCACATTTAAACGCAAAAAAATAATAATAGATAATGAATAAATAAGTATAAATTAACTTAACCGGATGTCCTCATGTATAACATTTTAGCCATTGACGACGACCAGCAATTTCTTGATAGCATTGTTAACCTCCTTCAATACAAGCAATACCACGTGGATACGTTAACCAACCCCACTCTGGCGCTTACCAAGGTTTCCCAAACAGAATACGATTGTATTTTATTGGATGTTAAAATGCCCGGTGTGGACGGACTCGATTTATTAGAAGAATTCACACGTCAAAAGCCGGAGATACCGGTAATTATGATTTCAGGACAAAGCACCCTTTCTATCGCTGTTAATTCCATTAAAAAAGGCGCTTATGATTTTCTGGAAAAGGGAGCGGATACCGATCGATTACTCATTACTTTGCAAAATGCCATTGAGAAACGAAATTGGATTCAGCAGCGCACCACTCTTTTAAACGAACTCGGTAATCAATATCAAATTGTTGGCGAAAGCAAACAAATGCAGCATGTATTTTCCCAAATACGAATGATTGCTCCAACCGATGCCAAAGTCCTGATTTCCGGTGAGACGGGGACCGGCAAAGAACTGGTTGCCCGGGCGCTTCATTTAAACAGTAAACGAGCCACCAGTCCCTATATAAAAATCAATTGTGCGGCTATTCCGGACACTCTGGTTGAAAGCACTTTTTTTGGTCATAAAAAAGGATCGTTTACCGGAGCTTCCGGCGAACAGGCCGGTAAATTTGAACAGGCAAACGGGGGAACTTTATTTTTAGACGAAATCGGTGAACTGAATTTACAGGCACAGGCTAAATTATTACGTGTTCTCGATGACGGAGAAATCGAAAAGATTGGTGCAACCCAGCCTGTTAAAGTAGATGTTCGCATTATTGCCGCCACCAATAAAAATCTGGCAGAACATGTGGAACAAGGCCTTTTCCGATTGGATTTATACCATCGCCTTAAAGTAATAGAAATTAAACTTCCGCCTGTTCGCGACCGCCGCGAAGATATTCCACTGCTGGCAAGGTATTTTTTAAACTTATTTTCCGAAAAATACAATAAAACTTTAAGGGAATTTTCATCCGGTGCTTTAAACATTTTGCTCAAACAGGATTGGCCGGGTAATGTCCGTATGCTTAAAAATATCATCGAGAAAACAGCCATCTTTGCCGATCAGCCGATCATTCGCGCCGAACAGGTAATGCTCGCATTAAGCTCGGAAAAAGAATCAACCACAAATCTGCCTCACAATTTATCTGTTCAGGAATATCTGGATTTAAAAGAAAAAGAGTTCATTGAGCGAGCCTTGCTGCTCTCCGGAGGGAAAAAACAAAACGCAGCCGAAATGATTGGAATTGAC
>JANTHG010000287.1 GCA_024762535.1 Calditrichaceae bacterium | reverse complement strand
CCCTGCTCTGCCGGCGTATGAACCTGCACATATTCTACCCGCGTTTGCACGCGTAAAGCGCTGCCGGCCTGTTGCGTATAATGCAAACGATAATAGCTTCGCACGCCATCATCCTCTTTCTTTTGCCGAAGGCGTAAAAGTACCCGCTGTTTTGACCGCTTCATCTGAACCTGAACCAGCCATTCATCCCGGATTTGCGGCATCGGGTTTTGGTAACTGCGCCATAAATCTTTTTTAAGCAGTTTGTATCCTTTTACTTCTAAGCCACGGAAAATCTTCCAGCGTCCTGCCGCATACCAGCCCTGCACTGCCTGCGGAAAAGGAGTACTGTTATCGAAAAAATGGCCCTGAGGCGACTGAAAACTTTTTGAAGCCTGCCAGTACATCAGGCCAAAGCGAAAGGGAGACGTTTTCAGCAATATTTTCTGAGCAAACGCAGGGCCGCCCCGGTCCGAGCCTGCCCCTTCTCCGGAAAGGAGCAGTAAACTATCCTCATATTGGTAACTCAGAGAAAATACACGCAGGGTGTTTCCTGAAAATGCAAAGTAATCTTTACGCTGCTGTGTTTCGGTGAGCACATTTGGATCTGTGCGAATGTCCGGCGTAAATTCGTACTGCGCTGCTACGGCAGCAAGAAACATTCTGCTTGTAAACGGAGCAAATACGGAGATACCCGCGGCCCGGCGGCTAATTTGGTTTTGTCCTTTTTGTTCCAAAGTTGTTCGATGATAATCGTCATAATCAAAGCCAATCACAGCCTGCCCTGTTTTGTCCAAACGCCCGTCTAAGAGATTTTGCGCTATAAAACCGGCTACCGTAGCCACACCCAAACGATGGGTGAACGCTATTCCAAACAAACTGTTAATTGAATGGCTCAGTCCGGGTCTCAGCTTAATGCCATCGCCCCGGAATGGCAGCAACACATAGCTGCTCTTTTGGCCGGAAAAGGGGCTGCCGAACAACAAACCCGCACCGGCTTGCAGAGTGAAATTCCCGATTATCCATTGTCCGCTGCCGGCATATTGTATGTACGCGGTTTTATAGTCGAACCAGTCCGGTTCGCCTGCTTCTTTTCGAAAGAGAAGTCCGGCTCTCCATTTATGATTAAACGCGTATTCGACTCTGGTATAATTGGCCCATAAATTTCCTTCGTAGGCGGCCGCTGTTTTGGATGGGTCCACAGAGAAATAATTTTTCTGAATCCAGTTTCCTTTTAGGCGGTGTTTGGTGTGTGTGGTAAAAAACGGTTTTACAAGATGATATAAATCGGTGCCCAAAATTTTACGCAGAGGCCGAATCGTTTTAAAGGAACCGTGCGCACGGCGGAAGGCTAAAATTTTTTCTGCAGTTTGGGCGGAAAGAAAGGGAAGAGCCAGTAAATCTTCCCGCCGTGCGCTGTTCAGATTGAGCGGGTTGGTGGTTAGGTTTTGCAATTCTTCGGCTACGGACGGGTCCTTTTCGGCCATTTCCAACCAGTGTACTGCAAGAGAATCTTCCTGAGCCCGAAGCAATGCAGCTATTAGCAGGAGTGCACACCATGAACGGATAAATATCTTCATTTATCAGCCCGATAAAAAAAGCGTCTGTCCTTTAAAAGGACAGACGCTACACTTAAACAGCCAATCTGTTTTGGCGGATAAACGTTACTTTGTTAAAAACGTACAGGGCAATCACCAAAGCCAAACCGATATATTGCGTATCGATATTGGGATAAAAAAGCAGCACTGTTGTAATTAGCCAAAGCAGACGTTCGAAAATATTAATTTTCTTGTAAAAATGTCCTTCAAACATAACCGTGTAAGCAAAAAGGCCCATCAAACCCATGAGGCCCGCTTCAATAATTTCCAGCCAGGTGCCGTCTAATAATTTGGAGTAGGCAAACAGTAGCGGAATAATGTACAATCCTTTAGCCAGACTCCAGGCGGCAAATCCGGTTTTCATAGGAGACGAGCCGGCAATACCCGAAGCCGCGTAAGCCGCCAGACAGACCGGTGGAGTTACGTTGGCATCCTGTGAATACCAGAAAATAATCATATGCGCGGCTAGCAGGGATACACCAAGATAGGTAAGCGCCGGCGCAGCGAGCACAGCCAGCATAATATACGAAGCCGTTACAGGCAGCCCCATTCCAAGAATCAGAGAAGCAAAAGCAACCAGAACAATGGCTAAAATTAAATACCCTTGCGAAAGGTCCATAATGAGCATTGAAAAGGTCACGCCCACACCGGTCAAATTAACCACACCGATAACAATACCGGCACAAATAAGAATAATCGCTGTGGAAATGGAATTTTTGGCGCCGAGGGAAAGAGAATCCAGAATACGTTTGGGTGTCATCCAGGAATTCCGGTTCAGATACGAAGCCGCCAAAATGGAAACAATGCCTACTGATGCCGCATACGTGGGCGTATAACCTGCAAGTAGTAAACCAATCAGCACGATGAGCGGCAAGGTAAAATGGTACCCGTTTTTAATCACATCCCACAATTTGGGAATTTCGTCGTCATCCATCACCGGCAAATCGAATTCATACGCTTTGATGTGTACAAAAAATGCGACGGACATAAAATACATCAAGGCCGGGACAAAGGAAACCAAAACAATGCTGTAGTAGGGAATCTGGGTCCACTGGGCCATAATAAAAGCGCCGGCGCCCATAATGGGCGGCATAATTTGTCCGCCGGTAGAAGCGGCTGCCTCCACGCCGCCTGCAATATGCGCCGGAAGCCCAATACGTTTCATCAACGGAATGGTCATAGAGCCGGTACCAACGGTATTGGCCACCGCACTGCCGGAAATGGAACCCATCAGACCACTGGCAAATATCGAAATTTTAGCCGGTCCGCCTTTGCGTTTACCAAGCAAAGCCATGGAAAGCTGCATTAAAAACTCACCTGCGCCGGAGTTAAGCAAAAAGGCAGCGAACAAAATGAATAAAAATACAAAAGTGGAAGAGATTGTAGTGATACTGCCAAACAAGCCATCCGGTGCAAAATACATTCGATATAGTAAACGACTTAAATGCACGCCTCTAAAATAAAAACTTCCCTCAATCAGCCGGCCTAAAAATAAAGCATAGCCGAGAGAGAGCAGCGAAAGG
>JANTHG010000286.1 GCA_024762535.1 Calditrichaceae bacterium | reverse complement strand
CATTCCTTCCGTTTGATGTATGAGCAGAGCCAATTGCTGTTTGAATCCGGTTCCGTGCCTGAATTGGATGTGAAAAAATCACATGTGGAATATCTGTTGCAGAAGAACGGTCTGCATAGGACGCAGAAAGATTGTCAGGAGGCGCTGAAGGAAAACCTGCATTCCTTCCGTTTGATGTATGAGCAGAGCCAATTGCTGTTTGAATCCGGTTCCGTGCCTGAATTGGATGTGAAAAAATCCCATGTGGAATATCTGTTGCAGAAGAACGGTCTGCATCGGACGCAGAAAGATTGTCAGGCGGCGCTGAACCATTTGAAAGAATTGGTTGGTTTACCTTTATCCGATTCCTTGAAAATTACGGATTTTCCACCTCAGGAAGTGCGTTTGGACAGTTTAACCTTTTACGAAACCACCGCTCTGCAAAACAGCCCGGAATGGCAGGCACTGCAATTGGAACATAAACAGGCCTTGCTGCAGCGGCAAACGGCCTTACTAAAAAATCTGCCCGCGGTTGACGCCAACCTGTATTACGGCTGGGACGCCAATCCGCCCTTAGCCAAAAACAACAACGGCTGGCAGGCTATGTTAAATATCAGCTTACCGTTGTGGCATTGGGGGGCACAAAAAGCCGACTACCAAATTGCCGGTTTGCAAATACAAGAAATTGAGCAAAGGCAAATGAAGCTGAAAAAACAAATTCTGCAGCAGGTGATTAATGCTTACAATGAAGCGCGGTTGCAGCAAGCCCAAATAACGGCCATGGCCGAAAGCAAAAAGGAAGCCGGACAAGCGGTGCGGATGGCCAAAGTCGGTTATCAGGAAGGCAGCGTTACCAATCTGGAATTGATTAACACGCAAAAAATATTTACACGTTCGCGCATAGAATATCTGGCGGCCTTTTATAATTTTTATACGGCCAAGGCCGCTCTTTTACGCAGCGCCGGTATGTTAACGGAAAATTTAGCATGGATTGAAAAATAATTGTGAATAACTGGATACCCGCCTTCGCGGGTATGACAATACAATTTTCAATAATTTTTAAGGAAAATGGGACTTATGAAAAAGCTTTTATGGATAATATTAATTTTGGCAATCAGTCTGCCTTTAGCGGCGCAAACAATAGCACCGGTGCAGGTAACTGAAGTCAAAGCGGGTACCATCGCCGAAACGGTGGAAGGGCACGGTGTTATCAAGCCCTTTCCCAAAGATGACGCCCGCCTCTCGGCCCTGTCGTCCATGCGTATTGATTCCATTTTTGCCAAACCCGGTGATGTAGTTCAAAAAGGGCAGCCTCTAATAAAACTACAGCGCGACCGCTCGCCGGACATGGCTGTGCAAAAATCCAAAATTGCCCTGAAGCAAGCCGAAGTCAATTTAAAACGGGCGCAAAAATTATTTACAAATGGCGTCATTGCCCGCGTAAAACTGGAACAGGCCCAAACCGAATACAATCTGGCTAAAGCCGATTATGAACTGCAAAAACGCAGTTTGAACTACGCTATTGAAAACAGCGTGCTGCGTTCGCCCATCAGTGGTGTGGTTAGTAGCGTAAGCGGCGTGGTCGGTCAGGTAGCAGACCCTTCGCAGGTGCTGGTGCATATTGTAAACCTGCAGCGCGTTATCGCCGATATCGGCGTGGAAACCGAAGATATCGAAAAAATTCATGTGGGCCAAAAAGCGCTGATTTCCATCCCCAATCTTTCCGACGGCCATCAATTCAAGGGACATGTCATCAAACAAAACAGGGAAATCGACCCGGCAACCCAGTTGATTCATATCTGGATTGAACTTGATAATCCCAAACAAATTTTGCAGCCGGGCATGTTTGCCGTAGCCAAAATTTATGTTAATGAACAAAAAAACGCTTTGGTGGTGCCGCGCTCGGCCGTTCTTAGCGACCACGACGGATATTATGTTTTTATTGTGGATAAAAACACAGCCAGCAAAATAAAAGTAACCCCCGGTATCATCACCGATAAACAGGTGCAGATTTTACATGGCCTGCAAGCGGGGCAGTACGTCGTTCATCTGGGAAATTATGAATTGGAAGACGGGATGAAAGTTACAATTAAGAATTAAAAATTTAGAATTAAGAATTGAAAAGAACCCAATGAGAATTAAATGATTTTAAACTCGACTTCAGAAAAAATATTAGAACTTCAGGCGGGCGGAACGTTTAAATTCTTGCTGTTTGAGTCCCAAATTGTCAGGACGAGACTAACATGTTGTCTTTTCCTTGATTAGCCCCGTCCTTTAGGACGGGGATTAAGTGATTAATTCATACCATTAGGGGCTTCAGCCCCTTTTTAAAGTGGACACATTACTAAAACTGAATTACAGAATTTTATTTTATACGGAATAGGAATATGGATATTAGCAATATAATGAAGCGGCATATTAAATCGATTTTATTTATCGTAACCGGTTTAACATTAGCCGGAATCTTCAGCGCCTTTCAACTTCCGGTGGCGCTGTTCCCCAACATCGAATTCCCGCGCATTGCGGTTTCGGCCGAAGCGGGCGATATGCCGGCCGACCGTATGATGATTACCGTGACCCGTAAATTGGAAGAAGCGGTTAATTCCATTCAGGATGTGGTCAGCGTGCGTTCGGCCACCAGCCGCGGCGCCACGGAACTGTCGATTAATTTTCACTGGAATATCGACATGATTAAGGCTGAATTGCTGGTCAATAACGCCATCAATCAGATTAAAAGCGATATGCCGCCGGACTTTCAGTTTACCGTGCGCCGTATGAATCCCACGGTTTACCCCATTATCGGTTACAGCCTGACATCCGCCAAAAAGAGCCTGGTGGAACTGCGCACCTATGCCGAATACACGCTCAGGCCCATCCTGACCAGCATCGACGGGGTAGCCAAAGTGGTGGTGCTCGGCGGCCGTACCAAGGAATATGAAGTACTGGTCAATCCCGAACGGTTGCGCTCGTACCGTCTGTCTCTTGCGGATTTGGCCGGCGCCATTCAAAATGCCAACATCATCGCTTCCGTAGGCAAGATTGAACAGGACTACAAATTATTCCTTACGCTGGTTGACGGCCAATACGCATCCAAAGAAGAAATCGGGCAGACCATTATTAAAACCAATAAACACACGCCCATT
>JANTHG010000285.1 GCA_024762535.1 Calditrichaceae bacterium | reverse complement strand
ATGGTGTGATAAGCGATTTCTTTTTGGCTGGATTTTAATTGCACGGTAGATAAATCCTTTTGGAGTTCTTTTAAATGAACATGGTTTTGTTGTGCAAATCCTGAGAATGCCACATATTTTAATGATAGTCCGGCTTCATACTTATCAAAGGTGCCCAGCCGAATAGTTTGTATGCCCAGTGGCGTAGGCATGTGAATTTCCGGTACGTCGGTTACATGATTATACGAAGCTTCAAAATCCAGCCCGGGCAATGTTTCCCGAAAGGCAGCTTTGGCTTGCAGCTTAGCCTGGATAACCGCTTCCTGTTGTGCCTTAATTTGATTGTTATTTTGCAATGCCAGTTCCACTGCCTGACGAAGAGATTGGGCCTGAATCATCGTTGCGCTCAACAGATAAACAGTACCAAAAAGGAAAAAATATTTTCGTGTGCTTAGCATCTACTGGTCTCCTCTTGGAATTAAACCGTATGACAGGAGTTGATAAATGGATTCTTTACGTTCTTGAATAAATCGTTCGCGATCAAAGCTTGCTTCATCTACAAAAAGGGTTTTAAAAATAGGTTCCGATATAAAGTAGAATAAACAGGAACCCACTATGGTGGCAACAACCTGCAACGGATCCATACGTACAATCTCTCCTTGATCCATTCCGCGTTGAATCACTTTCAATGCTTTTGAAGTATCAAATTTACCGCTTTCAACCAAATTTTTAAGCACCGTTTGAACAGTATCTCCACCTTCACTGAGTTCTTTTAAAATAAAGAGTGGAATTTTGGGATTTTCTTTCAACAGATCCGTATAGTTCCAGATAAATGTTCGCAGGTATTCCGGAAACGACAAATCCGAGTCCAGTAAAGACAGCAAATCGCTCATGTTATGCCAAATGAGAAATTCGAAAATCTTACTGTACAGTTTTTCTTTACTGCGATAATAATAATGCAGCAGGGCCTTGTTGATGCCTGCGTGGTCGGCAATTTCCTGCATTTTAGCGCCATGTCGTCCCTTTTCGATAAACACATCCATGGCAGCCTGCAGAATGAGTTGTTCTTTGTCAGATGTATGAATCATTTTTTTAACCATTTAGTTTAACCTTTCGGTCAATATACAACATTTAATATTTAAATCAAAATATTTGATCGTTATAGGATCTTGTATTCTTGATCCAGTTTTTGTAATTTATTTGTATTCAAACTAATATATCATCTGAGGAATGCTTTATGTCAGAAAATACAACTAAAATGAATGACATTTTACAGATCCGTGATTTAATTTTCGGTGAAAATATTAAGCAGTATGAAGAACGCTTTAAAGAACTTGAACAAACTATCAAAAATCTTAAAAACGAATTAAAAGAGAAAGAAAAAGCACTGCAATCACTTCAAACCCGCTCAGACGAACTCCAGCAAGCCATTGAAAACGCAAAAAAACAATCCAACGAGAACAATCGAATTGAAATTCAGCGCTTAAGGGATGAAATTGACAATCGATTGGAAGCCTATGACCAGCTTAAACTAAATCGTCAGGATTTGGGCTCTTATTTAACTGAGCTTGGTTCCAAACTCAAAGAAAATTCGGCTCAATAATTCGTGGACTATTCCATGCAAGCCGATAAAACTCAAGCACTGCAGCTTTTAAAAGAAATACTGCTAGCAGATGACCGGCAGAAAGTTGAGCAATTAGAAGCTGAGTTAGCACAATTAAAATTAAGCCTGGAAGACAAACAAGAACTAATTGATAAACTAAATCCGGTTTTAACCACCCTTATAACTCAGAAAATATCAGATTCCCGAGATGAAATGGCCGAAGCACTCGCTCCTGTTATGGGTTCCGCCATAAAAAAACAAATCCACAATGCCAAAGAGAGTATTATTGATGCGCTCTATCCGGTTATAGGGCAAACGATTCGAAAAGCCGTTTCGGAAGCGATGAAAAATCTGGCTAAAACCGTAAACCAGAAATTAGATCGTGCTTTTAGTATTTCTCTGTTGCTCAAACGCATCCAGGCCAAATTAAGCGGAGTTTCTACAGCCGATCTTTTACTTAATGAATCCCTTCCCTTTCAGGTACATGAAATTTTTTATATTCACAAAAAATCCGGTATTTTATTAGCACAGTCTTCTCTTTTAACCCAAAAGTTTCAAAGCAACCCGGATTTAATCAGTGGCATGCTGACCGCTATCCGCAATTTTTCTTCATCTGCTTTTGAAAAAACAGAAGAAAATGAACTCAATCGGATTGAATATGAAAATCTACAGATTTATCTTGAAGTAGGACGCTATGCATACCTTGCCGTTGTAACATCCGGTATTCCTCCGGAAACTTTTTTTAACCGTTTACATGAAAAAGAAATAGAATGCCACAAAAAATATGCGGAACATCTTCACCAATTTAAAGGCGATATTGAACCATTTTCTAAAGCGACTCAAGCAATTGAAAAGGCCTTTTCATCATTTAACAAAACGGAACAAGAAGAAGAAACAGCCATGCATGGCAGGTATGGTTGGTTATTCATTTTTATAATACTTCTGGCGGCCTTGGCATATTTCTTCTTCAACAGCAATACACAACCTTCGCCTGTGGCCACTATATCTGATAGTTTACAGCAAAAGGCAAAGGAAGAAAATATACGAGGTGCCATCATTTCCCAGGGATTGGACACTTTGCCCAATATCCATTTTATTATAAAGGGGACAACTGTTTTAATGGAAGGTAGTGCCCCGTCCGAGCCAAAAGCTTTACAAGTGGCTCGCCAACTTACAAACTCTACCCAAGCCAAAATTATAGTCAACAACCTTAACTATCCCAAGAGTTTATTTAAAAAAATCGAACAGCTACGAATTTACTTTAAAACGAATAGTTCAGAATTAGACTCGGTTGCAAAGGATAGCTTGGTTTGGCTAAGCCAACAATTAAAGGCCCGGCCCAAATTAAAACTGTTCATAAAAGGATATAGCGACACAACAGGTAATCCGGAAATTAATCAGGCCGTTTCAGAAAAACGCGCTGCGCACGTTGCCAAATTTTTAAATCGCTTAGGTATACCTGAGACACAATTAAGAAATGTTGCTTACGGAAGTATTAAACATGACCAAATTAAGTGCAGAACGGGAAGAATGGTTAAATTTGAAATTATAAGGTAAATAATATGGCGG
>JANTHG010000284.1 GCA_024762535.1 Calditrichaceae bacterium | reverse complement strand
AAAAAGGATTTTAACCGAAGCAGATGATCAAAAGGCGAACGCCGATGATAAAGCACCCCCATGGAAAAAACAGTATCAAAAGCATTCAGATTTTCCGGTATATCCTGAACGCCAATGGGCAGAGTGTAAAAGGGTTGTGTTCCTGTAAAATGCGCGATGCTTAAATGTTGAGCCACATTTTTCAAATATGGTTCAATGCCAATCACCAGCTTTGCGCCCGCACCCAGCATCCGCCAGCCATAGTAGCCATTACCGCTGCCCACATCCAAAACACATTTATCCTGTAAATCGATATGCCCCTTCAGGCGATTCCATTTTAAATCCGAACGCCATTCAGCGTCAATAAAAAGGCCAAACAAATCAAAAGGCCCTTTGCGCCAGGGATGTATCTGCATAAGAATTTGTTTAATGGATTCGAGTGTTTTTGTCCCGATGGTCTTTTTTGACGAAAGGGTTACCGCGTCAGTATCAAACCGGCACAACACATTGGATATAGCGGGCAGTTGATTCAGTTCTTCCATCCACACAGCCCAGTCGCCGTGCGATTCTGTTGATAGAATTGCAGGGATTTGTTTTTGCAAACGAGAAATCCAGTTTCCCAGATTTCGAGCTTCGAGTGCGGTGTAAAGCGGTGTGAAATCCATCATTTAATGGCAATCATTGAGGCAAAGCGAAAAAAACGGTGCCACAGGTGAATGGTTTTAAACCCGGCTTCTTGTAAGCGCCGGCGGTGCGTTTGCCAGGTATCGGGAATGAGTACATTTTCCAGTGCTGTACGCTTTTGGCTGATTTCCATCTGACTGTATCCGTTGTAAGTTTTAAACGCGTAGTACCAATCCGTTTGAAATGCCTGTTCCGTTTCATCCTCAAAGGCAATTTTTTCGGATAGCAACAAAGCGCCACCCGGTTGTAAGCCGTTGAAAATGCGCTTCAGCAACAGTAGGCGTTCTTCAGGCTCTAAAAACTGCAGGGTATAATTTAGAATAACAAGCGAAGCATTAGCGATTCGTACAGAACAAATATCTGCGCAAACAAGCTGCACCGCGGCAGTTTCCGGCTGCCTGTGTAAAATGTCGCGTGAACGGCGTATCATAGCCGGTGAATTATCCACAGCGATAATCTGAACCGGGCTGGTCTTTAAACCCCGGCAAACAGCCTGTGTGGCTGCGCCCAGGGAAGAACCCAAATCATAAATTCTGCTTCCGGGAATTGATAATCGACTGGCGAACATTTCAATCATATTCAGGGAAGTGGCGTATCCGGGGATAGAACGCCGCAACATATCCGGAAATACTTCCGCAACCTGTTCGTCAAAAGTGAAAGGTTCTATGGACTCCTGTGGTTTGGAAAATACTGTATCGGACTTTACTGTTTTCATTAGTTCTCAGTCATGCGTTCCAGAAAAGAGCGAAAATCCTGCAGCGAAATATGCCGGCTGTAACGTTTTGCTTCGCGTCCTTCGTAAAACAGAATGATGGTCGGTACGGCAAAAACCATAAACTGGCCGCTTACTTCCGCACTCTCTTTGGTATTAACGTAGGTAAACTGCACCTGATTAAATTCTTCTACAATCCCGCGTACCTGTGGCTTTAACACTTTGCACACATTGCATTCATCATGGGAAAAATAGGCTACGTGCACGGGCTGGTTGTTTAACGTTTCCTGAAACTCATTATAATTCATGTGTATTCCTTTTCATATCAAAAACTTCCTGAAATTCAATGGATGCAGTGCCGGGGCAAAGGATACAGAAAACGTTAAAATTGCCAATGAAGCAAATGCCATTGTGGAACGAGCTTATTCGAGGGACTTAGTGTTAATTTGGCTACGGGAACATGTAACGAAAACCGTCCCGAATGCAATTGCAACAATGCATTATCGATGGGATCGTCGTAGGAACGGGTGAGATTGTGACCGATTACAGCGCCGAGAGGTGCAGAAAAAATATAAAGGTAAGTACGGCTTTTCTCCGGAATAAGCGGGTAGGCCAGATAGGTCAAACCCGAAAATAAAACACTGAATCCAAGTGTGGATAGAAAAGAGCCTTTTTCATTTCCGCTATTTCCCACAACCGAAGCGCCGATTCCCGCGCCAACGGGATACAAAATTTGGATGGCGGTAAGTGTGGTTTCGCGTTTACCGTCGATAAGAAAACCGGCCGTAAAGCCAACCACTCCGGCGAGCAGCCCGCCAAGCAAGCCGGCGCCGAATTCATCCACCAGTTTTTTGGCTTGCAAAGGCGGTTTGGAATTGGTGGCAAACGGGTCGCCGGGATAGGTTAAGTCCTGCGCGAAAACGGAAGAACAGAAAAGGAAAAGTGTAAGTAAAATGAATCGTTTTTTCATTACTAATACCGATTTAGAACCTAATATCGAAAATATGCATTTGCAGAACAGACTTTTGGTAGCCGGGGATGGATTTTAAATTAATGGCGGGCGCTGCCGCGAATATCACTCCGTTTTGGTAGTTGAGCAGAGCCGAACCGGCAACCGGATGGTCATAACTTCGGGTTAGATTGTGACCGAGCACAGCGCCTGCCGGTGGTAAAATTCCAATAAAATAAGGCAGGGCGTCAGTATTTTTAAAAAGGCTGTTAAACAGTAATCCGCTTATTAAACCGGCTGCGCTGCCTCCCAGGGCCGCCCAAAAGCTGCCGCGTTCATTCCCGTAATTACCCACGAGAGAAGCGCCTGCCGCCGTACCGATGGGATACCCCACTATAATGCCTAATAGAGCGCCGGCGAGGTCGTCCCATCCGCCTCCATTGTTTAGTTTTATGCCAACTAAAGCGCCGGCTGCACCCAAAACCATACCGCCTCCAAAGGCAGCGGTTGTTTCTATAGCAATTTTACCTGCATGCAACGGCGGTTTGCTTTCTTGTACATTCTGGGCCTGAAGCAGGGGAACAGTGATGAGAAGAATAAGAAAAATATAAATTTTGTGCATGGCTAATATCCTAAATGAATTAATTTTAATTACCAATTTCCAATTACCAAGAGTGCGTTTCAGATTATCCAATGTTCGGCGCTTGATAACCCATTTTTATATATTTATTAATGTTTGGTAATTTCGTTTTTCAAATCCCATGAAAATAAATTGGTGGTTAAATATAAGCCGATGAACATGCCCAGGACGGCTAAGTTTACCTGCCAG
>JANTHG010000283.1 GCA_024762535.1 Calditrichaceae bacterium | reverse complement strand
TTTTTGTAGCTTCGGAAACCGTTGTTTTACGTTTCTTCATCTTTTTGGGCATCATGCCGCCAAACATTTCCTGAATATTCAGGCCCATTTCTTCGATACCTAGCGGTGAGAAGATTTGCATCATAGGCGTATTATCCGAAGGAACGTCAATTTCCACGGGGCGGTCGTCTAATTTACCTTCCAACAGTTGGCTGCGTAGTTTTTCGCGCGTGCGCTGATGACGCAGTTCGAGTTCGTCGCTTTCATTCATTTCACCCACCGGTTTGGGCTTTTTGGTTATGGGCGGCAGCAAGGTGTCTAAGATGCGCTCAATGGCGTGCTCGCGCGCTTTGCCTTCTACGGCAACGGTTTTCTCTTCCCGCACCATTTGCACGCTAATTTCCACAAGATCGCGGATAATGGATTCCACATCACGGCCCACATAACCCACTTCGGTAAATTTGGAAGCTTCCACTTTTACAAATGGGGCGTTGGAAAGCTTAGCCAGGCGGCGGGAAATTTCGGTTTTCCCCACACCGGTAGGACCAATGAGAATGATATTGTTGGGCATAATCTCGTCGCGCAGGTCTTCTTTTACCTGCTGCCGGCGCCAACGGTTACGCAGAGCAATGGCCACCATCTTTTTGGCTTTATCCTGCCCGATAATATATTTGTCTAATTCATTGACAATTTGGTGCGGTGTTAATTCATCTATTTTCATGGAAGGTTAGCTCCTTAAAGCACATCAACAGTGATGTGGTTGTTGGTGTAAATACAGATTTCCGAGGCCACAGTTAAGGCTTCGCGCGCTATTTCTTCGGCGCTTAAATCGGAATATTTTACTAAACTACGCGCGGCAGCGAGGGCGTAGGAACCGCCGGAACCGATGGCCGCGATGTCGTCGTCCGGTTCAATAATGTCGCCCGTTCCGGAAATAACAAAAATGTTTTTTTCATCCAAAACGACAAGCAGCGCTTCCAGCCGACGCAGGTATTTATCGGAACGCCAGTCTTTGGCCAGCTCTACGGCTGCCCGTGGCAGATTACCCGAATAGCGTTCCAGCTTTTCTTCGAAGCGTTCGAAAAGAGTAAAGGCGTCTGCCGCCGCGCCTGCAAATCCGGACAAGATTTTATCGTTGTATAAGCGACGTATTTTTACAGCGGAATGTTTCATTACTGTGTTGCCCAGCGTAACCTGGCCATCGCCGGCCAGAGCCACTTTCCCTTTATGGCGGATGCCGAGGATAGTGGTAGCGTAGATTTTATTTTGATCGTGCATACGTTTTTCCTTTTAAATGAAAGGGTTGTTGAGTGTATCCCAAAATACCCAATAGAAGAAGCGCTTTACAGCCCTCTGCGTAAACGGGCCACGGGAATCTGCATTTGCTCGCGGTATTTGGCCACGGTACGGCGGGCTATGGGATACCCCAGTTCTTTAAGCATTTTAGATAGTTTCTCATCGCTTAAAGGTTTTTTATGATCTTCGTTTTCAATGATTTCCTTGATTTTATTTTTTACAATTCGGGTGGAAACTTCTTCGCCGTCCTCGTTTTCGATGCGTTCGTTAAAAAAGTATTTCAGTTCGAACACGCCGTAATCGGTTTGAACATATTTTCCGTTGGCTACACGGCTAACCGTGGAAATATCCATATCTATCATCTCGGCAATTTCGCGCATAATTAAAGGACGAATATGGGCCGGCCCGTTTTCAAAGAAGGGACGCTGTTTTTCGATGATGGCTTCCATCACTTTGAGCATAGTCATTTTGCGTTGATAAATGGAGGTGATGAACCAACGGGCGGACTCTACTTTTTTCCGAATATACTGCCGGGTCTCTTTATCTGTATTTTTTTTATCGAGCAGCATCTTTTTGTATGTGTTAGAAATTCGCAATGGCGGCACGTTCCAGTCGTTTAAGCTGACGATGAACTGACCATCCACTTTTTCCACAATAAAATCGGGGACAATGTAATTGCCGAGACTGCTAAAAACACCTTCACCCGGTTTAGGATTAAGTGTGAGAATATGTTGAATGGCCTCCTGCATGTCTTCAGGGGTGATATGCAATTCGGATAATACTTTGTCGTAACGTTTGTTAATAAAATCCTCGAAATAATCTTTTAAAATTTTATAGGCGAGCGAATCGCTCTCTTCGCGTTCTTCCAATTGTACCATCAAGCACTCGCGTAAGTCGCGGCTGCCCACAGCGGTAGGGTCTAAATGCTGAATTTTTTTTAGTACTTTTTCCACAACATTGGGCGTAACTTCAAACTGAACAGCCACCTCTTCAAGGTCCATATCCGTTTCGAGATAGCCGTCGTCACGAATATTCCAGATAAGATATTCACCTATGGCAAACTCTGTTTCATTTAATGGAAGAATGTGCAGCTGTTCCATTAAATATTCGGGTAAAGATTGTACCGAAATTTCCGGGCGTTCGAATTCTTCTTTATTTTTATCTTTGGGAATACGGATTTCGAAGGTTTCTTCGTCGTTTATTATGTTTTCTATATCCGTATCTTCCTGGGCTTTTTCCAGTTCTTTACGGTCATAGTCATCGTTTTCTTTGTTTTGATCATCATGCAATTCTAAGTCGTCGGCTACTTCTTTAGTCTCATCTTCTGTGCTCTCAATGATTTCTTCTTGTTCTTCGTTTTCATCCTGTCCTTCTTCGAGAACAGGATTCATTTCCAGCTCACTTTTGATTTTTTGTTCCAAACTGAGCAGAGGAAGCTGCAACAAAGTGGAAAGGAGTATCTGCTGAGGTGTAAGGCGTTGCTCCAGGCGCAAGTTCTGTGATAATCCGATCATTTTTGCAAGAGTCCTTTAACGAATTAAAAATTGGCATAATTTATGTAGGCAAAGTAGTGATTTTGCAAAACTGAGTCAAGAGAAAGCGTTTGAATTATCTAAAGAACTTTTAGGTGTAGATCATTTCTTTAAAAAAAAATTAAGTATTTGCTTAAAATAAACGATAATAGTTTACTAGCATCGATAAGAAATGAATTTTGGTGAATCGTAGTTTTTAAGGAATGGCTCTGTGAAAATATTGATTGTTGAAGATGTAAAAGCTTCTCAAAAAATTTTAGAAAGATTCGTAAAAGAATATGGAACTTGTACGTTTGCCTCTGATGGAGAAGAAGGATTAAAAACATTTGTTGCAGCACGATCTGATAATGAACCGTTTGATTTGAT
>JANTHG010000282.1 GCA_024762535.1 Calditrichaceae bacterium | reverse complement strand
CATCAAGATTATTATACAGATATTCAACGCTTAGCAGCTTGGAAAACACGAAAAGGTTTGTTGTCTAAAGTGGTTAACTTAAATGATATCGGTAATAATCAGACAGATATAAAAGATTATATTACCGATGAATATAATGATCATAACATTAGCTATGTTCTTCTTGTCGGTGATATAAATCAGCTTTGCTGGTCAACTACGGGGCCAGGTGATTATTGGTATTCAGATTTATCTGGAGACTTGAAACCAGAAATATCTGTAGGTCGAATTTCCGTCACGTCTACTTCTGAATTAAAACATGTGCTGGATAAAGGTATGAATTACGAAATATCTCCTCCTATTGATAACTGGGTTCGCAAAAGTTTATTAGTTGCTCATAAAGAAGATGCCCCGGGTAAGTACCAGGGCTGTAAAGAAAATATTAGAACATATTCTTATTCAGATCCACCTGTATTCATAACCGCTTATGGAGCCAGTACTAGTAATGGCGGCGATGAAGCTACCAACAGTAATGTTTCCACAGATATCAATTCTGGTATGGGTGTTGTTAACTACAGGGGACATGGTGGATATAATAAATGGTATCATTGGAATACTGCTAATGAAGATTATACAACTTCAAATGCCAGGGCCCTTACAAATGGAGATAAAACACCTGTCGTTTTTTCTATTGCATGTTCTAATGCAAAATTAGATGATAGTAACGAGTGCCTTGCAGAAGCTTTTTCTAAAGCAGATGATGCCGCAACAGCAATCCTTGGAGCCACAAGACCATCATATACATCTGCTAATCATGCTTATGATGAAAAACTATTTAGTACTGCTTTTGATTCAGATATTAATTATATAGGAGGAATTTCTAATGAAGCATCAAAAACAATAATTACTCAGTATGGTTCTTACGGAGAACAAAATGCAAAAATGTATCTTTGGCTAGGCGAGCCTTCTATCGAATTATGGACAAATACTCTCCAACAATATACCAATGTCCAAATCACCGATAACGGCAGTAGTATTACTGTGAATTCAGGTATCGGCGGTAGTGATATCTGTGTATCCAGCTCAAATAATGGCGATGATTATTACGAAGTTGAAACCAATACTTCAAGCCATACTTTCAGCGGAATTAGTTCATCCGATAGGCCTTTGTATATTACAGTAACAAAACACAATTACATTCCTTATACAGCAGTAACCGGCGGGACTTTTACAACCAATCAATATTGGCTTGGGAATATAGATATTTTGGAAAATGTCATAATTAATAGTGGAGTAAGTTTAACAATTGACCCTGGTACAGTTTTATCTTTTAAAGATGATAAAAATATAACCGTTAACGGCACTCTTGATGCCCAGGGCACCGCATCCAACCCCATCACCTTTGATCTTTCCGGCACATCCGGTACCTGGGGAGGAATTCAGATAAACGGCACCGCCAATATCTCTCATGCCATAATCGAACATGCCGATAAAGGAGTTCAGTTTAATTATAACTCGAGCGGCAGCGTTTCCAACTCGGAAATCAAAAACAATAATTACGGCGTCTACGTTTATAAATCCAAACCCACCATCCAAAACTGTGATATTCACGATAACGACAGCAGAGGAATCTATTTATCAAGCACAAATTACATAAGCGGCGACGCTCAAATCCTAAATAATCAAATCTACGATAACGATGAATATGGTATTGATATGCACCAGTCGTCCCCGGATATTCGCGGTAATGAGATATATAATCATGACTACGGCATTTCCTGCTACGGCTTTTCGTCTCCCTATTTAGGCGAATATAACATCCGCGGAAATAATGAAATCCATGATAATGATATCGGTCTTGAAACTTATGACCTCTGCGATCCCTTTCTCGGACAGGAAAATTGTGATTCTGATGGCGGCTATAACAGCTTCGAAGATAATAATTATCACGTTTGGGCGGAAATGGATTGCGATATACAGGCCGAAGAGAACTGGTGGGGAAGCAATCCTCCGAATTCATCTAAATTTTATATGGATGAATCTGATATTGATTATAATCCCTGGTTGCACTCAGCGCCGTCCGGAAGTTCCATGCTTGCTAAAAGCGGCGGTGAAGCAAAAGCATTTGATTCTTCCTTCAACCAAACACAGTCGGAAGATACCGTGAGTACCAAGGATTTTATGAGTTATTATGATCCTAAGTGGCCTATAGAACAAAAACTGCTTTTTGCCCGCAATATCAGCCATTTGGGCGATATTAAAAATGCACAGGCCATATGTAAAGATATTATAGAAACCTATCCGGATTCCAGCCTTTCATTCTTTGGCCTGGATATTTTATGGGAATCCAGCCGGGATGAAAAAGCGCCCGAAGGTTACGATCTTGCAGCTTTTCAGGATTATGTAACAAAATTGGCCTCCAACAAAGATAAAAAAGAATTATACGACCATGCGGCTCTTGTTCAGGCCGGTTTTGATCAGGGGAAATCAATCTCTATTTATGACCGTGTTTATAATGAAAACAAGGAAAATTCCATATCCGAAGTCGCCCTGTATGATAAATTTATGCGTTATTATCAAGACGGCGATATGGAAAATGCGCAACAAATAGCAACGCAGTTGGAAAATGAATATCCCAAATCCATATCAGCTCGTAAAGCCAAATCCCAAATGTCCGATACCTCTCCCGAAATGAAAAAAGAGAAAAGCGGTAATGAAAATGCCACTATCCTCGGGCAATTTTCCATCAGCGCCAATTATCCCAATCCTTTTAATCCCAGCACAACGGTTCGCTATCAGATACCGGCAGAAGCCAACGTGCAATTTAAAATATACAATTCGCTCGGTCAGGTCATTAAAACCTATTCGGAAAATAAATCAAAAGGCGTACATATATTTATCTGGGACGGGAAAAATAATAACGGTATCAATGTGCCCAGCGGCTTGTATATTCTTAAGTTTAAAGCGCAAACCGCAAAAGCAGGCAGAACATCCTTTTCAAAAATCATTAAAATGCTGTTAATCAGATAGTCATGTTTGTATCATATTTAAAACGGGGATTTATCATCCCCGTTTTCTTAATCTTTTTTACAAATATTTTTGCAGAACCTGCGGATACAACCCTTTTTAAAATCCAAACCAAAGCTTCATTAATAAAAAAGGCGGCAAAGACTTTTGGCGTAAAAAAAGAATATGTAGCGGCAATTATTTTTGCAGAACGGACATTGAATTT
>JANTHG010000281.1 GCA_024762535.1 Calditrichaceae bacterium | reverse complement strand
TGGAAGCCACTGCATGCATCATAGCTTTGGAATAAGTATCTTTTTTAATATTTTGGCGTATGTGGTTGAGCGTTTCCGCGCTAATAGCGCCCGTGTTGTTTTGCGCCCAAAGAGCCATCAACGGAACAAAGACAATAAATAGAATACGTTTGTACATAAACAAGACTCCTGTATGAATTAAAGAAAGTGCTAAGTTAAGAAAAAAAAGGATAGTAAAAAACAAAACTTGAATGAAAGTCAGGAAGGAATTTGCCAGTCTTCCCGCAGAATGCCCATTACATAAAAATCGCTGTAATGGTTGTCATGGAACATGGCCTGGCGCAGGGTTCCTTCAATTTGGTAACCTGCTTTTTGGTAGGCGTGTACAGCCGCTTCATTTTCGGTGCTTACATGTAACTGAATACGATTCCAGTTAAGCGTGCCAAACGCATAGTCAATCATCATTCTGGTCGCTTCACTTCCATAGCCTTTGGACCAGTTATCCTTATCGGCAATGGCAATATAAAAAGTGGCCATACGCCCGACCCAGTCGATACGCACAAAAGAGGTGGTGCCTATGGGAGTATCGTTTTCTTTTGCAACAATAGTAAACTGAATGGTGGAAGGGTCGGTTAATGTATTTCGAAGACGTTCCTCTATGCGCCGGGGACTGACAGGAAGCGCATAGTACAAGGTTTGACGCGGGTCCGGATGGTTTTCGGAACGGGCAACGAGTTCGGCATCACCCGGTTCCGTAGCACGGAGATAGATTTTGTTTCCTATTAAAAAAGGGTTAAGCATGTTTTAGTCTGTTTTCACTCCAACAACGCTGGCTGATTGGTACCCGTTTCCATCAACTGGTGTGGAAACTACAACGTTTATATATACCTGGGGTGCTTTTAAGCTATCTCCGGGCGCCCATACAAAACCGAATTCGGTAGTTCCCAACCCACTGATTTGAGTATCAGGCATTCGGACAGATACATCACCATATAAGCTTCCATCCGTAGCATTAACCTGAATTGAACTTTCTCCAACTATTGGATAACCATAAATATCGCTTACAGTATAATTAAAAGCAATAGCTTTATTTTCTACCGTATAAGTGAATGTTGTTGGAGTGATACTTATGGGTGCCGTTCTGGCACTGAGTAAAACCTGGGTTTGTGATTGGATTTCCTTCGTTCCCAATGTGTCGCTATAAGTAGTAGCATAAATATGAGCAAACGGATTCTGAAGCGGATTAGGTGGTAAGGGGGACGCACTCATAAAATTTAAAGTTGCTCGACCAAGTTCATCTGTTAAAGCTGAGCCTTCTACAATCCCGTAATCTGAAGAAAAATAGACAGCCGTTCCCGGTGCAACAGGATTACTGTATTTGTCACCTACGTAAGCAGTTACTTTATCCAGAATCCCATAATGTACACGACCGGCAATATTTACCCGATTCGCCACAAGGCTAAAATGTTCTTCATCTGGTAATCCGCCATATATGGACATCCGAATAGGTAAAGCCCTAATGATTTTACCGTCAACATCGACCGAAGCCTGAATTTGGACGACACCTGAAACGGAACCTGTATTAAGTATGGTATATACTCTCCCATTGTTGCTTTCCATAGATTCCGGATATAAATATTCACCACCATCCGGGCCATTTAAAATTGAAAAGTGTACGGTTACCTGATGATCATCATCAATAGGAATGCCTTGAGCATCTGTAAGTATAAAATTAATTAAAGCGGTTTCTTCTAAGCCGGAACCCTGAATATAAACATGAGATTGGTGAGAACCGTCAACCGTAAGATGAGCAGCTGGGCCACTAACAGTAGCAGTATCAATCGGGCTAATAATTGTATCCTGCTGCTGACGTTTTAAGCTAATGTCCGGGGCCTGAATTGTTTGACCTTTTGGAATCAAAAGTTGTACTTCAGAAAGATCATATCCAACTTTGCTGGCAATTAATGTTAATTGCATTTCTTCATTATCCGGTGTAATGGTCAAGCTATACGAGCCATCTGATTCCGTTTTGGTTTGAGCGTACATTTCTTTTGCATAAACTAGTGCATCAGATACAGGTTGAGCTTGATAATTTTCATCCAGGTAGTACACATGCCCGTTTATAATTGTATCCGTTGCATCCTGCGTTTGAGTGCAGGAAATAAAGCTAAATAAGGCCAATAAAGCAAAGGCATACATCAATTTATTCACAGATCCTCCAAAGGATTAGATATTTTCACCTGTATCGGGGTTAATCAAATTATTTCGCCGTAATTCAGTTAAGCTTTTTTCAAAAGTTCGCATTCCATAATCCGATCCGGTTTGAATAATTGAATCCAGTTGATAAGTTTTACCCTCACGGATAAGATTACGGACTGCATCCGTTGCTGCCAGAATTTCGAGAACTGCCACCCGATCCTGATGCATAGCCATAGGTAAAAGTCTTTGAGCAATTACAGCTACCAGGCTACTCGCTACAACAGTACGGATTTGTTGTTGCTGTTCGGCAGGAAAAACATTTATTATTCGGTCAACGGTTTCCGATGCAGAGTTTGTATGTAGGGTTGAAAAAACCAAATGCCCTGTTTCTGCGGCATGCAATGCATTAGTAATGGTTTCCAGGTCACGCATCTCACCCACCAATATTACATCAGGGTCCTGCCTCAGACAACTTCGTAAAGCTGTTGCAAAATCTTCTGTATGCGGCCCGACTTCCCGTTGATGAATTAAACTTAACTGGGGAGCATGAACATATTCAATCGGATCCTCAATGGTAATAATATGTTCTCTGCGTGATAAATTGATTTCATTAATCATCGCTGCCAAGGTCGTCGATTTACCGGAGCCCGTAGGACCGGTTAGCAGGATAAGACCTTTTTTTTGTTTGGTAAACTCTTTTAGTATTTCGGGCATTCGTAATTCATCAAGAGTTCGTATTTGTTGAGGAATTATGCGAAATGCGGCACTTATTCCGGCGCTATGTTTATATACATTTACACGAAACCGGGATACCTTGGGTATTTCAATTGAAAAATCGACCTCAGTATTTTTGCTTAACAATTCTTTTTGTGCTTCAGTTAAAAATTGCGATAAATACGCTTTAAGATCATTCGTTTGAATGGGATCCGTATCTATTTTTTTGAGTTGGCCAATCAAACGTAAAATAGGTGGCTTTCCACTGCTAAAATGGACGTCTGAAGCTCTATTCTTGACGGCAAATTTTAATGTATCGCTAAATATA
>JANTHG010000280.1 GCA_024762535.1 Calditrichaceae bacterium | reverse complement strand
AAGGGATTGAAACGCTTCGGCCAGCCCGGCATCCTTATCCAGATTTTCCTGCAGCTCTTCCGGGATAATGAATTCTTTCTTGCGTTGCGGCTTGATCTCTTTACCGGCCCGGGCATTGGCCTTGGCTTCCTGAACGTAGGCAATGATTAGCTCTTTGTCCCCTTCAATTTCCTGCAAGTTGTAAAATCGCCATTGACGCAGAGCTTTGGTTTTGCCTTCCTGGGCATTGACCAGTTTCCCGGCTTCATCTTTGAGCAATCCGCCCTGAAAAAACCAGATGGCTGTGTAGTTCTTAAAAGCCGCCAGGCCAACCGCATTTTTACCATTGACCATGTACACCGGGGCGCCCCATTTGATAGTTTCTTCCAGACCCGTATCCAGCAATACCCCGCGCAGGTATTCCAATTCTGTTTGCCAGGTTTCGTTTTTGGCGATGTACTCTTCCACAGATTTTGATTTATTCATTTGAATCTCTATTCCGTTATTTCCTTTTTCTCCAGGGTCTTGTGCAGAGCATTGACTTCCATTAAAGCAGCCGAACCGTACCAGGGTTTTAATTCCATGATTAAATGACCGCTTTGAATCATGGGGTCGCTTTCGGTTAAGCTCCTGGCTTCTTCAACGGTCGATACATTAAAAATATAAATCCCGCGCAAATCACTGTTGTCCAAAAAAGGTCCGGCTAAAACCAGTTTGCCCTTGCTGGCCAAGCGTTCGATGTTCTCCAAATGAATCTTTTGCAGGCGGGCGACTTCCGTTGAATCTTTAACGCGGTTTGGTCCGCGTTTCAAAAAGGCGATGACATATTTTTTCATGCCGTAATCATCGGCGCCGTACGCTTTGGCTTTTAAGGAATCGTATGCCGCAGCGCTCTGCCCGGTAGTTTTGTCTGAAGAACAGGAAAGCAGCATACCGGTCATGTAAAGGGCGATCAGCAGAATCATACTCTTTACCGGTTTGTTCATTTTGATTTTCTCCACGATTTGATTTTGCTTTCGTAAAGTGTAATCCAGTCCTGCGGTGTCATTTTGCGCATGAGCTCGGCAATCAGTTCAATGGGAATCTGTTCCGGCTTTTTAAAGCGCAGGCAGCTTTTACCCGCGTCCAGTTTGCGCACGCTGAATTTCGCATAGCCCCTGACAAACCAGGCCATTAATTCGGGGTCGCTGTACAGGCCCGAATGGTACACCGCGATATGGTTTTTCTGCGACGCCAACGCAACAAAAAGCAGGGGCTGCTTTGGATTTACGTGATACCCGGCCGGGTAGAGCGCATGCGGCACCACCCAGCCGATCATGCCGTAATGGATGCCTTCCTGAAAGCCCGCCGGCAGATTATCCCGGATGGTTTGATACAAGCGGGTAAAGGCCTCTTGACGTTCTTCCGGCACCGCGGCCAGATACTCCTGAACGGTCTTAGCTTTGGACTGCATGCTATTGCTCCATTCCGGCCTTCATATTTTGCAGACCCTGCGCCAAATCTTTACCCAGCATTTCGTCCATATCCATGGTCACAAGCATCAAATTCCAGGGATAGGGCATTTTGCCGTCCAGTCCCCAGGTTACTTTCGTATTGGCAGAATCAACAGCTTCTGTTGTAAAATAAGCATAATCGGTGGATTCCCACGGTTCGAAAAAACGCAGTTCAAAATCAATCCGCTGACCATCGGTGATTTTAATGATTTCCTGCTCGCCGCGGCCAACATCTTTATTATCGCTATCCCAACCGGCAACAGCGCCTACCGTGCCGTCCGTGCCTTTAAAAGTCTTTTTCATATTGGGATCGATTTTATTCCA
The DNA here is from genome assembly GCA_024762535.1 of Calditrichaceae bacterium. GTDB lineage: Bacteria > Calditrichota > Calditrichia > Calditrichales > Calditrichaceae > JANTHG01. The sequence continues at coordinate 1,428 of JANTHG010000280.1, read as the reverse complement.
GACACTGAAATCATCCTGACTCTTCAGAAGCTTCAGATAATTAAACACCGAGTCTTTCGGCGCCTGAACCGTTACTTCCCGCTTCACGTGATATTCGCTGGGTAAAATCAGCGCGGCTATCAGCACCAGTACCACCAACACAACAATGGCAATAAAGATATTCTTGATAATTTTCATTTCTGTTTCTCCTTTGAATTTTAAATCGGTTATTATTTGGAAAGTTTGCCTGCCGGCGGTTCCCACAATTCAATCTTGTTGCCGTCCGGGTCCATGATGTGCACAAATTTTCCGTATTCGTACTTTTCGATGGAATCAACTACCGTCACACCGGCCGCCTTTAAGGATTCCACCAGGGCTTCGATATGTTCCACGCGGTAATTGATCATAAAGTCTTTTTCGGACGGATTCATGTAATCAGTACCGGCCGGGAAGACACTCCATTGCAGATAGACCGGTTCATCCGGGGTCTCTTCTTTTTTCGAAACAAACATCGCGCCGTATTCATCGATAGGCAAACCCAGATGCTCACCATACCATTTTTTTAATTTTTCAGGATTGGCACTTTTAAAAAAGATGCCGCCGACACCGATTACTTTACCCTGTTTCTTTTCCATCGTCACCTCATTTATTGTGATTATTCATAAATATTGGTCATTCCCACCTGCCACAAAATGGACAGACGAACGTTGAGCTTGCGAAATCCCTTTTACGGGATAGGGTTCCAACCATATTATTCATTTATCACAGCAATTTCTCAACTTAGGCTCAAATTCTGTTAGTTGTCTTCGGGCAAGGCCTCGAATTCTTTGCGCTTGTTTTCGAACCATTCGTTCATAGCTTCCGGGCTTTTCATAAGTTCCTGCATATTCTGCATCGCCTTAAGATGCGCCGCATCACCCGCCTGAAACATTTCCATTCCATGCTTCTTGCTCTTGTCAGCTATTTCCTCAAATGTATTGGCAGAGAATTCTTTATCACACGCTCCGCCCAACTGTTTGCAGGTCATTGTTTTCATATTTGTCCTTCCCTTAGGCAGTTACATACCTGGTGAATCGATCCGATATTTCATTCTTTAAATGTTCAACCGTTACATTCTTATTAGGCCAAATAGAAAACGGAAATTTCTATCTAAATATTTCTTTGGATTAAAATTGATTTTAACTGACCGACGGAAACTGATTATATATTTAAACGTTAAAACATGGCTCATTTCCGCAGTTCGTTTAGAATATTTTGATAACATTCCGGACAAAGCCCGTGCGTAATTTGCGGCATTAACTGATTATCGAATAATTTCAACTCTTGCATGGCCAAACATCTGGCTTCCTGCCGGCGGATAGAATATCCGCAAAAAACTAAACTATGCTAAAAGAGGTTGCGTCAATATGAGGCTATAAATGCTTAATACGTTCAATTACCGCTTCCACA
>JANTHG010000279.1 GCA_024762535.1 Calditrichaceae bacterium | reverse complement strand
GCATCAAAATCCATTCGTTTACTTACAAAACCCGGGGCATGAGTAGAGGTATCATTTTTTTTCTTAAATGGTAATTCTAATCCTTTTCCGTTTGGTGCTACAAAACGTACCCCCCAGCTTGGTAAAAACTGATCCGGTTTTGATTCCATTTTTATCAGTAAATTCGGGTCCAGTTCTTTTAACAAACCAACGACCTTACCGCTAATTCCGTCACCACAAATCTTATCTCTGGGGAATGAAGCTTTATCCAAAAGCACATGCGGGACACCAGCTTTTGCCAGAAAAAGAGCCGTTGCCGTTCCTGCTGGACCTGCACCCACAATTGCAATTTTGGTTTTAATTATTTTTGAATCGGACATGTATGTAAAACCCCTTCTCTTGCATTAACTCCTGGGATGATATGTTTTATATTCCTGTTGCAAAAAACTGCGGTCCAGATGGGTATAGATTTGGGTAGTACTAATATCGGCATGACCTAACATTTCCTGAACCGCTCTTAAGTCCGCCCCATTTTCAAGTAAATGGGTTGCAAAAGAATGACGAAATGTATGCGGATGAATTTCTTTTTTTATACCTACTTCCTGTAAACAGCTATTTAAAATTTTCCAAAACCCCATTCGTGACATGCCGGTACCACGCACACTCAAAAACAAAACACCTCCTGATTTTTGACGTTTATCTAAAACGGGTCTGGCTTCCTTTAAATACGCATCAATCCAATTTAATGCAGATTTGGATATGGGAACAAGCCTTTCTTTACTCCCTTTTCCAAAAACCCTTAAAATTTGCTGATCGACATACACACTGGACAAATGTAATTGCAACAATTCAGAAATGCGTAAACCCGATGCATAAATGGTTTCGAGCATGGCCCTGTTTCTTAACCCCAAAGGCTTGCTTACATCTGGTATATTTAAAATGGATTTCACTTCTTCATATGTCAATACGGATGGAAGTCTGCGGGAAAGTTTTGGCCGATCAATCAGTTGCGTGGGATTGTTTTCTGTAATTTTTTCCCCATTTAAAAAACGAAAAAAACCCCGAATCGACGAGATATTACGAGCCAGGCTTCCGGATGACAATCCCATTTCTGTTAATAAATGGACCAGCCGGTGCATATGGCGGGGAGTGACTTCATCCAGAGACTGAATTCCCGATTGTTGAATATAATCCAAAAATCGTTTTACATCACGAAGGTAGGCATCAACCGAATGGGTTGACAAATTCTGTTCAAAAGTGAGATAACTTTTATATTGACGAAGAATTTCGTCCATTATTTTGATTTCTTTGATTCAAGAAGTGGCTCAGTTAAAGATAGCGCAATACCGGATAACATTACTTCTGGGGCTAGTTTTTCAAAATCACCAGATAAAACACTGGAATCAACATTAGTAAAAACTGAACAGGCAGCTTGTTTTTCAACCACAATGCCGGACAAACGCCCCTGGTGTTCACCAAAGAAAGTAACCTCTCCCAACATTTCGCTGGCAACAAAACCTGTGCAAAAATGAAGCTGGATATGAGCGCTGGGTGTAAATATCGATACCAGGTTTCCTTTTTTTTCTCCCATTAGCAAGTCGGGATAAATCTCTATACTTAACTTGCGACCCAGCTCTGAATTTAAGAGAACAGCCCGAAACTGATCATTTCGTTTGGCAAATTTGGTCTCTAAAACCTGTTCGATTTGCTGAAAACTGGTATCATCAAATTTGAAATTCATTTCGTACTCCACTCTCTGCGCTCTGCTTTAGTATACGAATTCATTGATTTGAAGTTCGGTTTAAAAAAGCAAGATAGCAAATTTGCCGTTTGGCGTCAAATTCTATTCAACGCCCTAACCGTTTCATTTGGGAGCGGATTGAATTTTAAGGAGGTGGAATGCTAGGGATATATTTGTCATGGCCAGAAATGAATCATCCGCTTCAAGGGGTTGTAAGGAATCGTTTAGGCAGACTCCTTCCGGATACATTCCCAAGATGCCACTATCTTTTAAATGGACCAAAGGTTGAAAATATTTAGTTAGATCGGCTCCTAAATGAGGATTTTCCTGCTTGTAACGTAAACAGGCGCGAACATAAAATGAAATCATCCAAATCCATATTGCTTCATTTGAAAATAGTGTGAACGGAGTCTGATTCGTGTTAGCCGGATGCTCAATTTTATCTGAAAATTTTAATCCAAAGGGAGATACTAAAACCTCGTCTATTTTCGAGAGAATTTTTTTGGCAATTTCATCTTCTAAAAGAGGAAAGGGTAAACTTAGAGGAATAATTTGGATAGAACGAAATGTACTATCTTTTTCCTGATAGCTCACAAAATCAAATAATCGGTTATTTGTTTCATCAACAAAAACCGCTTTAAAACTTTTTAATGTCTTCTTAGCATTTTTTTCATACTTATTTGCCGAACGTTGCTTCCCTACGATTCTATACAGGGCACCCATAATGCGAAGGGCGTTATACCAGAGTGCATTAACTTCAAGCAAATATCCATAACGTAAAACAGAACCATCCGTTGCTTTTAGCGGTAACATACTGGATTGGACCTCTCTGCTGCCACTAAAAATCAGGCCTGATTTATCCATATGAATATTACCAGATGTCCCTCGGATAAAAGAATGAAGGATGCCTTTAAGTGAATCCAAAACATCCGAAGTTAAAAAGTTTTTATCTTTTGTAACTTCATAATAATAATAAGCTAACACAAAAAGCCATAAAGGAGTGTCCGCAAAAAAGGCTGGTGTTTTACTTTTTTTACCCTCAATTTCCAGTGGTAACAATCCACTATCTACCTTTTTCAAAATATTGTTAAATATTTTTTTAATTTTTTCAGATCCTTGTTCAAGATGCAAAAGCGCGAGCAAGCTCAATAATGTTTTCCGCATAGAAAAATCTGTCTCCAAGAAAGATAGAAACAATCTATCTTTTTGAGGGAGCAACAAACGGCTTAGAGTGGCATTGTAGCCTGCTTCCTGTTCACTGGAAAGCCTATGCATCAGTTCAGAACGGTATAGGGCTTCAAAATCCGCATCTAGCTCATCCAGACTTTCCGTACTAAAATATAGATCTAACGTCTCATATGGTTTTAATAGGACCTGAAAAAAACCCGGATTGAAAAGATCTTCCGTTCCGGATGAATACCGTTCAAGATCTCGAGGATATTTAAATTTATGATACCATAAACTGGCTGGAAGAAACTCACCGCGGTTAAAAAGGACATTGAGCTCAGGCATATCATTTTTTGGAGCAAAACGGACAAATGATTGACCAAGATAACTATCTGTGTT
>JANTHG010000278.1 GCA_024762535.1 Calditrichaceae bacterium | reverse complement strand
GTATGCTTCGAAGTCCCAAACGAACGAATCTAAGGCACTGGTAAACACTTACAGGACTGAAGGTTATCATAAATTTGGTGCCCTGGTGAACGGTTACGTACGCAAATCAGAAATTTTACTCAGGGCATTGACTAGGAGGCTGTCCGAGAAAATAGAACCTACTGCAAAATCGGATAAATTGGCCCATTTTTCCGCTAATTTTCTTTAAATAGCGCTGCTATTCGCAGAAATGGTTGGTCATCATTACCCAGGCATGGATATCAACCATATTTTCCTTTAAATATTCTTTTAGCCGGGCGGCATAGGCAGCGTGATTATCATCCGACCCAAAGCAAACTCGGCGATTATTGCCTCGTTGAATGATATGGATGGGAATATTGATGGGTGTAATTCGTGGTTATCGTACCATTTAACTTGTTTATCATGTTCTTGACGATTAAAGTAATATTTAATTTTACTCTGACCCCAACTATATGTGGAACAAAAAATGCGGCTTGTATTAACTTAGAGATTTTGCTAAAAATAAATTGTAACTGTTCAGTTGCGCTTCATCTGCACGCGATAAGTCTGTCATACATGGCATTAGTATGCTGCGCCGGCCTTATCACGCACAGCTAAAGCACATGGAGTCTCACTTCGTCCGTTTGGGCCTTCTCGAATAGCACAAGTATGCTTCGAAGTCCCAAACGAACGAATCTAAGGCACTGGTAAACACTTGCAGGACTGAAGGTTATCGTAAATTTTGTGCCCAGGTGAACGGTTACTTAAATTACAGCGGTTAGCGAAATTATGATGCTTATCCTGTGAGCAGTTACCAATAAATTTATTATTAATTCTAATCAACCTACCCACTAAAGTGGACAGGTAAGCCGGCTTGCAAGACACCGTATCCGGTGTCTGCAAACTATTTCTATTTTTAAATTCTCAAAGCTGGTCTTCGCAAGTGACATTTCAAAAAACTTTACTTTACTTTGTTGCTGGTATTTTTCTCTTTGGTTTTTATTCTCACCTTATCAACTCCGACTGTAAAGATAACATTACTTCCCGGGTTGCATCAGTACCGGCAACCACCCAACCAACGATATCAACAACCATTCCGGCAGCCCATGATACAACATCTGTTAAAGAACAAATATACCGTAAAATTTCAGGAAAAATAAATCCAGGAGATACTTTAAGCAAATCCCTCTACCGTAGCAATATCCCGGTATCTATTCATGCTGAAATTATTAAATCCCTGCAGCAATCACTTGATTTACGCTCTCTGCGGCCCGGTGACACATTTATCGCCGGATTAGGGCCGGATAATAATCTTGTTAAATTTACCTATATACGATCTCCTGTTGAAAGTTATACTACAAGCTGCAAAAAAGGTGCTTATCTGTGCTGTAGAGATGATGTCGAGTTAAAAGTTGAAACCGTTTTTATCAAAGGTAAAATAAAAAAATCCCTTTTTAATGTTTTCCTCCGACAGGGAGAAAGCGGCAAATTAGTCCATGCCTTTGCCGATATTTTTTCGGCAAGGATAGATTTTAATACAGAGTGCCGCAAAGGTGATCAAATTAAAGCTGTTTTTGAAAAAAACTTCAAAGACGGCAAGTTTGTCGGCTATGGCAAAATTCTTTATGCAGAATACAAAAAGCAATCAGGTGCGGATTTTGAAGGATTTTACTATTCCTCGGCCAATACCAAAGGAGCTTTTTTTGCTGGTGACGGCCGGGAACTGGGATCTTTTTTTATTAAATCTCCAGTCCCGCTGGGTCGGCTGACATCCGGATTCACCTGGCATCGTAAACATCCAATCCTGGGCGTGGTTCGTCCCCATCTGGGCATTGACCTGGCTGCCCCGATAGGCACTCCGATTATGGCCGCAGGTGACGGCAAGGTTATATTTGCCGGACACCGGGGTGGTTTTGGTCGCCAGATAATCCTCGCTCATGCCAATGGATATAAAACATATTACGGTCATCTTTCACGCTTCAGAAAAGGGCTGAAAAAGGGTACCGTGGTCAAACAAAAAGAAATTATCGGCTATGTCGGTTCATCCGGAATGTCAACCGGCTCCCATCTTGATTACCGCATCTCCTTAAATGGCGTTTATCTAAATCCTCTGACAATTAAATTTAAATCAAAATCATTTTTAAAGGGAACGGAACTGGCGGCTTTCCAACAACAAAAGGATAAATTTAAAGAAAAAATTAATTGTTTAAAGCCCCATAAAATTGTTGCGGTACGCCATATTGTTTTAAACTCAAAAGATGATGGAATTAAAATTCTTTAATGGTCGCCCCTCCCTTTAACATCGTTCTGGTGGAGCCGGAAATTCCGCCTAATACCGGCAGCATCGCCCGACTCTGCGGAGCAACCGACACAGTTCTTCATCTGGTAAAACCTCTGGGATTTTCTACTGACGACAAGCACTTGAAACGGGCCGGGCTTGATTACTGGCAATTTGTCCGGATTATCTACTGGGACAATCTTGATAAATTTCTTGAAGAGCAGCCGGAGAAACGTCTGCATTTTTTAAGCAAAAAAGTTAACCGGCTTTATACCGATGCCTCTTTTAAGCCCGGAGATTTCCTGATCTTCGGCAAAGAGACTAAAGGCATACCGGAAAAAATTCTTCATCTTTATCATGATCGCTGTTATACCATACCCATGAGTAATCCAAATATCAGGAGTCTTAATCTGGCCATGAGTGCCGGAATAGTTCTTTATGAGGCCATACGTCAGCAGCAAATATCATTTTAACTTAACTGTACTCTGTTCCAAAAATTTCGACCTGAACCGTGTCGGTTTAAGATATGAAAATCAATTTGGATTTTGAACCTGTTCTGTAACTACTCATGGGTAAGCGCCTAATGTGAGCAGTTACCCCTGTTTTATTAATTTTCATTTGAGCAATCGTAACTTCTCCAAAAGTAGTGAAGCCCCGGAACCGCCATATAGGGAGAAGTTGAAATAAATTAGCTTAATTTTAACAATTTTTCCTCTATAGGGTGCGCTGTATGCAACATTCAATATTGGTGTGCAGGCAATATTGGTGTGCAAGGCTCCCCTACTTGAAACAAATTGCCAATAAACAGGTCAGGACTTTGGAGACGAGACAACAGAGTACTGCTGAATGGTTACAGAGCCATACCGGTAGCTGAAAAGGAGAAAAAAACATGACTATTCACCCCAGGGCCGGACAACCGGCCGGACTTAATGATCTCTGCAATATCCCCCGGCTGATTTCCGCTTATTTTCAATACCAACCGGAAATCAATGTTACTGAACAAATGGTAAGCTTCGGCACTTCAGGTCACCGTGGCAGTTCCTT
>JANTHG010000277.1 GCA_024762535.1 Calditrichaceae bacterium | reverse complement strand
TATTACAGGCTTCAAAGTCAACTCCGGCGAATACAAACTGATGGGGCTGGCACCCTACGGCGAGCCCAAATACGTGCAAACCATTTATGATGAACTCATCGATTTAAAAGCCGATGGCTCATTTCGCATGAATCTTGACTATTTTAATTTCTGTGCCGGATTAACAATGACCAACAGGCGTTTTAGCCGACTATTTGGCGGACCGCCGAGGAAACCGGAATCCAGACTTACCCGGCGCGAAATGGATTTAGCACGCTCGGTTCAGGAAGTAACAGAAGAAATTGTGTTACGAATGGCAGCTCAGGTTCGCAAAGAGACCAGCGCTCAAAATCTTGTTTTGGCGGGAGGCGTAGCCCTCAATTGTGTGGCTAACGGTAAATTGCTGCGCAGCGGACTGTTTGATAAACTCTGGATTCAGCCGGCAGCCGGGGATGCAGGCGGCGCGTTGGGTGCTGCGTATGTGGCGCATTACCTTCATTTTAAACAGAAAGCTCCTGAAAAATCGGGTCGGGATTGGCAACAGGGTTCTTTACTGGGGCCGGAATATTCGCAGGAAGAAATCAGAGCCTTCTTAGAAAAACATCGGTTACCCTTCCAGGAGTTTGAAACAGAAGCATTATTAAAACAGGTAACGGATTTGCTACAGGATGGGAAAATAGTGGGACGCTTTGACGGACGCATGGAATTTGGTCCGCGCGCGTTGGGAAATCGTTCCATACTGGGTGATGCCCGCCAACCGGATATGCAGAAGAAGATGAATCTTAAAATTAAATTTCGTGAAAGTTTCCGCCCCTTTGCACCTTCGGTACTGGCCGAAGAAGCGGCCAACTGGTTTGAACTGCATACGGAAAGTCCCTATATGCTGCTGGTGGCAGAGGTGGCGGCTGGCAAACGCCTGGAAATAAACGAAAACAGAAACGTCCGGGGCATTGACAAACTCAATCAGCAACGTTCCCAAATTCCTGCGGTAACGCATGTGGATTATTCCGCCCGTATCCAGACCGTATCGGAACAAGATAATCCCGGCTATTATGCCTTGTTAAAAACATTTTTTGAAGAGACCGGATGTCCGGTGCTGGTTAACACCTCTTTTAATGTGCGCGGCGAACCTATCGTGGAATCGCCCATAGATGCTTACCGCTGTTTTATGCGCACCGAGATGGACGCGCTGGTTTTGGGCCCCTTCCTGTTGCTTAAGGAAGAGCAGCTCCCTTTCTCTGATTCCATTGACTGGAGGCAGACGTATGCGCTGGATTGAGGATATACGGACGGATTTGGCTGAATTGGATGTAAGCACTGTCCGCTTACGTCGCTTTGGTTTGTTAATGGCCGTTGTGCTGCTTGCTGTGGTGCTGTTTACCTGGTGGGCTCGCGGTGCGATGTGGTGGAACGCTACAAATATATTCTTGTTTGCGCTGGCAGGATATTTTCTGGTTTCGGCATTTGTGTTTGCTCAAGGTCTGCGTTTGCTTTACAGGCTTTGGATGGGATTGGCTTTCATATTGGGCTGGTTTGTTTCCCGAATTATTCTTATATTTCTGTTTTACACAGTACTCACTCTGCTGGGAGTGTTGGCCCGTCTGTTTGGTAAAAAATTCATGGATACCAAAAGAGAGCTGCAGGCGGAAACCTACTGGAAACCGGTAAATAATTCGGAAACGGATTTGACCAGGATGTATTAAATGGCCAAAGTAAAAATTATTGTTGAATATTTTTCGTTTTTAAAAGAACATAAAAAATGGTGGATAGCGCCCATTGTTTTGATTTTGTTGCTGCTTGGTTTGCTGATTGTGTTGGGGCAGGGCAGCGCGCTGGCGCCGTTTATTTACACATTATTTTAGGAGCATTTTATGCAGGTTCAGATTGAATCGGTGCATCTGGGCGCCGTAGCTGTTATTAAACAGGAAAGTTTTGAAGACCAGCGGGGTTTTTTCACCGAAGTCTTTCGTGAAGATCAGTTTAAAGAATTGGGATTACCCTACCGTTTTGTACAGGATAATCATTCCGGTTCCGTAAAAGGAGTAACCCGTGGATTGCATTTTCAGTGGGAACCGCCCATGGCTAAAATGATGCGTGTAACCAAAGGCAAAGCGTTTTTGGTAGCGGTGGATATTCGGAAAGGTTCACCCACGCTGGGGCAGTGGTATGGCCGAGTCGTTTCGGATACGGATCATATCCAAATTTACGCGCCTGCCAGTTTTGCACGGGGGTTTGCGGTACTTTCGGATTACGCGGAAATTCAGTACAAGGTTACCGGTATGTATAACCCGAAAGCGGAATCCGGAATTTTATGGAATGATCCGGAAATTGGCATCGAGTGGCCGGTGGAACATCCCATTTTATCGGAGAAAGACGCCAATGCGCAAACATTTAGTCAATGGCTCAATTCACCGCAATCGGATAATTTTAAGTATGATCCTTCGCAGAATTTAGAGTAGGGTAAAAAACTGGTTTGAGCGATTTCCTCGTCATCGAGAATCGCGACAGCGATGGAACGATCCTTAGAGGGATTGCTTCGTCACTTCGTTCCTCGCAATGACGGGAAAAGGGCGTCATCACGAACGACGGAGGAGTGAAGTGATCCCCTGTGGGATTGCTTTGGGATTATATCAACAATCGCTCCACTTAGGTATCGTAAGGATTCAAAGCATGAATCCTTACACGGGTTGCGAGCACTGATCCGGTTTCTTCCATTGCGTCCCTTATCAAGGGGACGGTTGAATGGTCATTCCCGAATGCTTTTATCGGGAATCTATTGTACAATTAACTGGATTCCCGCCTGCGCGGGAATGACGGTATAGATGTGGATAATTTCCCCCTTAAAAAAGGGGGATAGGGGGTTGTAAGGTCTATTGTATTCAATAAAATATTATTAAAAAGCACCTCCCTCATTCCCCTTTTTTAAGGGGGAATGTGTGGGGGCAGCTAAATAATTAACAAGTTGCCTGGCGGTTTTCCCGGGAACTTTTGATGTTACCAAATGACATAAGAGGAAATATAATGCGAATTCTCATTGCCGGTGGCGCCGGTTATATTGGCTCGACCCTGATTCCGCGATTGCTGGAACGGGGATATGAAATAGATGTGGTGGATTTATTCTGGTTTGGCGACCATCTGCCCAAGCAGGTTACACGCATCAAAAAAGATATTTTTGATCTGACAGTCAAAGAGATGGAACAATACGAACAAGTCATCTTTCTGGCCGGTTTGTCCAATGATCCTATGGCTGAATTTTCACCCGGTAAAAATTTTGTATCCAATGCGGCAGCACCGGCATTCCTCGGTTTTATTGCCAAGCAGGCAGGAGTGAAACGCTACATTTATGCCAGTTC
>JANTHG010000276.1 GCA_024762535.1 Calditrichaceae bacterium | reverse complement strand
TGAACATCTAAATCCTCGTATTCTATCCAACTAAAGGTTTTAATAGGTGACTGGTCAAAATGGTAAAAGGCAATTTGTTTACTGTCCGGTGCCCAACGCCAGCCGTCTGCCTGACCGAATTCTTCTTCGTAAACCCAGTCGGACAGGCCGTTTAATAATGTATCCGAGCCGTCATGGGTAATTTGCGTAACCTTGCCGGTTTCCAAAGCTTTTATGTAAATATTGTTTTTCAGTACATACCCAACCAAAGTTTCATCCGGTGACAGCTTGGCGTGTCGGATGCGTTCCGGCCCGTTGTACACAGGAATCATTTTTTTTGTTTGAATATCATAGACAAAATAGCGGGCATCGTCGTAACGTCGCCATACCCGTTTGGCATCAGTTTTAATGAGAATTTTTTTACCGGAAGGAGCGATACGATAATCCACAAAATGAAGCGGTTTATGATCCGTTGGATGTATTAAATCTGCTCCGTCAATCCACTTTTCTTCGCTTCCGTCAGCTACGCGGTGTGTGAATAGGGAAGTGACTTTACTTTCTTTGTCCTGTTTAAGAAAAACAAAAGCGGATTGGTGCGGCAGCCATTTGGGATTATTCAGACGTTTAAGATGAAGCATATTGCTCTTGAAAATGTTTTCAAGGGTAAGTTTCGATGAAGATTGAGCCCAAAGAGAAGTGAACAGGGCGGACAGTAAAACAACAAACAAGAATCGTTTCATTTTTTTAACCTTTCATACCAGTGTTTTCAAAACGTGCTTAAGTTACAGAACTTACCCGTTGGTTTCAAACAATCTCATTCCGGGTTGTCTATAAAAGAATTCCGTTGTAATTTATCATCGATGGTTAAAGAAAAAAGCAAATCTCTTCCTCGTTTCGGCGGCATTATTCTTGCGGCCGGCGCTTCATCCCGTATGGGGCAGCCTAAGGCCCTGCTTCCATATCAGGGAACGTTTTTTATCGATCGGATTCTTGATAATTTAAGCAAAGCGGGTTGTTCTCCGGTCATTCCGGTACTGGGAAATGATACGAAACGAATTCTTGATGAAAGCAGAGTTGCACAGTATCCCTTTGTGCAAAATCCCCGGCCACAAGCAGGTATGCTTTCTTCTGTGAAGCGGGGCCTGCAACAGGTGCCTGCCGATTGCCTTGGGGTGATATTGGCCCTGGTAGATCATCCTTTTGTTGAAACAACAACCTATAAGCAGTTGCTGCACGTTGCTTCGCAGCATACCCAAGAAATCATAATCCCTCAATACCGGGGGAAGCATGGTCATCCGGTGTTTGCGGGCCGTTTTTTATTCGAAGAAATATTAAGTGCGCCGGATGGATCCAGTTTGCGGGATATATTTACAAGACACAATGATGTCATTCAGTACTTAGTTGTGGATGATGTGGGCGTGGTGCGAGATGTGGATACACCCCAGGCTTATGCGCGCTGGGCAAAATAAAAAAGGGAAGCGCAAACCATTCCGCTTCCCTATATCAACTTAGTTGTTAATAATTGTCTGATATTCTTCCGTCGTCAGTTTCACCGGGGCGTAGGTGACACCCTGAACGGATAAGTTTCGAACAAAGGCGCGCAGGTGATTGTAAGAGCCGTTTAGCAATCGACCATAAACATATTTGATGTCTTCGTTATCCACTGTTTCATCCAGTTCTTTTTTAAGATCTAAAATGTCGATTTCTTCGATCAGTGCCCCAACTTTAAGTGCTTCTACTAAAGATGTGCTTCCTTGTTGAGTAAGGGTTGTATATAATTCGGCTAAGGTTGTATTTGTAAACGCTCCTATGGAATCACTGACAATGGGATCATCAAGTTCATATTTAGTTAATAAAACCTGGATGGCATCGGTATGCCGCTGTTCGGCATTGGAAATATTCGTAAATATACGCATTCCCCATTTATTATATAATGTAATATAAACATCGCGCGCCAGTTTTTCTTCTTCACGCATGTAAATCATACCTTCTGTTTCAGCTTCGCTTAAATCTTCTTTGGTGATGGATTGAATAATTTCATCGCTATTCTGGTATGCCGGGTCAGCTGCATTTGCTGTTGTTGTGTTACAGGCACTCAATATAGAAGTTAATGTAATTAATAAAGCGCTTCCTGTTAATTTGATCCATGTGGTGATCTGCATATGACTACTCCTTATGATTGTTTGAATGGTTGAGTTGGTTATAATCAATATGCGTGCCAACTTTTGGACTAACAGAAAAAACAATAGGTTAGGCCTTTTTGTTCAGGATTTCCAAAGAATAAATAACGACGCACAGGTATGTTTTTCGACTAAATGGTCGGAAGAAATACTTGTTTTAAATAATAGAAAAAAGATGTTGTGATTTGAATTTTAATGTATTACATTTTGGATTAGTAAATAAATACTTACATACGAGTTAAGGAAGTCATTGATGACACTTTCACCCCGGCAGGAAGAAATTGTTGATGCAGCCATTAAGCTGATTGCTGAAAAAAGTATTCAGGCCTTAACGATTAAAAATCTTTCCAATCAGGTCGGCTTTACCGAAGGGGCCATTTATCGTCATTTTTCCAGTAAACTCGATATCTTACTCCATATTCTTTTAAAATTTCAATCTAATGCCAGGCAAATGTTAGAAGATACATGCTCCAATGATCTTCCGGCTATGGATCAAATCGAACACATTTTTATGCACAATATAATGTCCTTTGTCGAAAATCCGGCTATAGCGGCGGTTATTTTTTCGGAAAGTATTTTTCAAAATGAAGATCGCTTATCCCGTGAAGTTTTTAAATTACTTGAAATGCATGAGTCCACACTTTCTTGTATTATCGAAAAAGGGCAGGAACGAAACGAACTGATTGAGGGAGTACAAAAAGAAGAAATTATTCGTATGATTATCGGTTCCATTCGCTATACGGTTACTAAATGGCGTTTAGGCGGCTATCAATTTAATCTGCAAAAAGAAGGAAAATCCTTAATCGATGCCATCCGGCATTTGATTTCAAAACAATAAAATGCAAATTTTACATTTGAAGTGTTTTTTTTAAAAAGTAAGTAAATATTTACAACGACCTATTTAATTTTCAAAGGAGGCAGAATCAATGAGCTCAAAACAAAGTCGGTTTGAGTATCTGTTTCGTTCCACCAAGGGATTGGTGATGGTAGCAATCGCGCTGGTATCACTGATCGCGGCCATCTGGGGTACCTTATCCGGCCCTATGGTGGAATGGGGCGTACGTGATTTAACGGTAAGGCTACTGGGCATGCAGATGCACCCCTGGCAGCGCGAAGGTCGAATCATCATGCTTTACCATACTATTGCCATGGCCATTCTGGCCATTGAAGTGTATTTTAT
>JANTHG010000275.1 GCA_024762535.1 Calditrichaceae bacterium | reverse complement strand
GTAAAATAACGGTTCAGAACACCCGACTAACATATCCTTTTATTCAGCCCAAGACCATTTCACGAAAGCCATCGGTTGCTGTAGAATTTTTATCAAATTTGGATTGGGATGTTTTGGTGAAAGCCGGAGAAGCCACCATTTATGAGCGTGAAATTCCTGCTTATATTGATAATGTAAATACTGAACTCTATGCGGATGTAAGTAGCCCGGGTCTGGCCTTTAGCGGAATTATCCGTAACGGAACATTTCGGGCGTTGGGGAAACTGACATCCAGCCGTGGACGCTTAGAATATTTGGATCAGAATTTTAAACTTGATATATTCACCGTCGAGTTTACACAATGGGATAAATATCCTCTGATTTCAGGACGCGCCTGGACAACCATTCGGGATAGCGTAGGAGCTGTACCTAAAACTATTTATCTGAAACTATATGCAGTTGATCAGGAAACGAATTCCGAGAAACAACAGGGCAGCCTGGAAAATTTTCGCTTTAAATTGGAATCGGCTGATCCGCAAATTGGTGAAGATCAGGAACAGGTTCTGTCCTATATGGGATTCTCGGTATCCAATTTAAAAGAAAAAGCTACAAGCGTAGGGGGGTCCTTAACAGAACGGATTTTAATTCGACCGTTACTAAGACCCATTGAACGTGCTTTAGAGAACACCTTGGGGCTGGATATGGTGCGAATCAATTCCAAAATTGCCCGAAATCTTTTTTATTCCAGTTTAGGATACGGGACAGAACAAAATTTGTTCTTTAATCCTTTTATTAACAATGCCTCGTATTTGTTTTTAATGCAGAGTTCGGAAATTACTGTGGGCAAATATTTATCACAAGATTTGTATTTAACCTATACGGGTCAATTGGTTTCAGTTTATAATCAAACAACACCCGAGTTAGATATAAATCATTCAATTGGTTTAGAATATCGTTTTTTTCGGAACGTTTTACTCGAATTTGAGTATGACAGAGAGTTAATGCGTTATTATCGTTTTTCAAGTCAAAAACAGTATCTGAATGATTTCAAAATTCGGTTACGACATTCGTTTACGTTTTAATAGATGGAGGAATATGTGCAAAAAATAATTCGGCTAAACCTGCTGCTACTGATAATGGTTGTGTTTGTTCAGGCTCAAACTCAAAAAGTAAGAATTAATTCCATAGCAGTTGAAGGAAATATCACTGCCGATGCAGGTATGGTTCGCTTTAATTCTGGCTTAACCGCCGGTGCTGAAATTACGGGAGAAGATATCCAGCAAGCTGTAAAAAATTTATGGTCACTTAGCATCTTTTCGGACGTTCAAATTTATATGACCAACCAAACAGCTAATGGAATTGATTTACTTGTTAAAGTAAAAGAATTCCCCCGATTGAGAAAAGTAGCCATTTCCGGCTATGACCAGCTTTCCAAAGACGAGGTGGAAGAAGTACTTGATACCTATCGCAGCATGGTAGTCACGCCTTATAAAATTGCTAAAATGAAAAAAAACCTGTTAAAAAAATATCATACCGAAGGATATTTGTTAGCTACGGTCACCATTGATACGGTTTTTGCCGGGAAAAATTATGTAAATCTGAATGTGATGATCGACGAAGGGCAGGAAGTACAGGTCGAGAAAATCCGCTTTCATGGGAATAAATTTTTGGAAGAAGATGATTTACGTGACGCAATGGAAGAAACCAAGGAGGATCGCTGGTGGCGCAGTGCAGACTTTGATCCTAAAAAATATGAAGAAGATAAACAAAAAGTACTGCAATTCTGTAAAGAAAACGGTTTCAGAGATGCAGAAATCATTAAAGATTCTCTTTCGTATAGTGAAGATAAATCCGATTTGTATATCGATATTTGGGTTAGTGAAGGGAATAAATACTATTTTGGTGACATCACTTTCGAAGGCAATCTGCTCTTTAGCGATGATGCTTTGCGTGCCAGCTTAGATATTTCGAAGGGTGATTTGTACGATCAAAAAAAATATGACGAAGGGGTGCGTGACCGTTTACAAAAAATGTATTACAACCAGGGTTACCTGTTTGCTAATATTCAGCCTATCGAAACACCCGTGCATGAAGACACTCTGAATATTCTTTTCCGAATCATGGAAGGGCACGTGGTGCATATTAAAGAAATTCTTATTAAAGGAAATGACAAAACGAATGAAAAAGTGATTCGAAGAGAATTTAAAATACATCCGGGTGATGTCTTCAATAGCAGTAAACTGGAACGTTCTATTCGTGATGTTACGATTTTGAATTATTTTGCCTATGCCAATCCCGATGTGAAAATGCTGCCCAATGATGATAAAAACGTCAATCTGGTGCTGGATGTCAAAGAAAAATCTACAGATATGGCGAATATGTCTGCCGGTTACAGCGAACGCGACGGCTTAATAGGAAGTTTGGGATTAACATTTAATAATTTTTCATTAGCCCATCCTTTATCCGGTGGAGATGGGCAACGTTTGGTGTTTGACTGGCAGTTTGGTAGTATTTATCGGTCCATTTCGTTAAGTTTTACCGAACCCTGGTTGTTTGATACGCCAACTCTCGGAGGCTTTTCTGTTTTTGATACACGTCGTGGTGGAGGGTATTACCCCTGGGATCAAAATGATCGTGGGGCTTCGGTCCATATCGGTAGGCGCTTCTTCTGGCCGGATAATTATTTCCGAGGTGACTGGATTGTACGCTATGCCCAGTCTACCATCTCGAATATTCGCGACCCGGAGCTGGCTGCCCGTTATCAAAGCTATTATGGCAGTAGCGGCGCCAGTACTCAGGTAAGTTTAACTCAAATATTTACCAGAGACAGCCGGAATAACCCTGAGTTTCCTACAAGGGGAACAACACATTCGCTTAGTACAGAATTCTCCGGCGGTGTGTTGGGCGGAGATCAGGATTTTTTTAAAGGAATCTTTTCAGCCGAGTGGTTCATTCCCTTGCCCTACGGTTTGGTGTTATACACTCATAATAAATATGGTATGATTTATCCCTATTCCCAAAACACCCGAATTTTATATGGTGAATACTTTTATCTTGGCGGAAGCGGACTCGGATTTTCCGAAGGTTTGCGCGGATATGATGATGGCCAGGTTGGGCCACTAACTTCCAGCGGTAGTCCGCTTGGTGGTAAATCCATGATAAAATCGACTCTGGAATTACGGTTTCCCATTGCGCCCAATCCCACTATTTTTGGATTACTTTTTGCTGAAGCGGGGAATGCCTGGCAAGAGGTTGATCAGACTAACCCCTTTGAATTGCGGCGTTCAGCGGGCGTTGGTGTGCGTCTGTTTATGCCAATGATTGGTATTATTGGTATTGACTTTGGGTATGGTTTTGATTATTACAATGAA
>JANTHG010000274.1 GCA_024762535.1 Calditrichaceae bacterium | reverse complement strand
GATTACCGCGGGGATTGTCCGTTAGCCGCATCCCGACTATTCGGGATGGGAAAAATGAAGATTACTATCCTCTCCCTTCAGGGCGTTTTAAAGGGCGTAAACGCCCGGAAAACTTTTGTTTGTTATTTTTAATCCCCATCCTGAAGGATGGGGCTAACTCCTAAACGATGGAACAAACTCTTGAGAAATAGAAATGACGGGTGTTAACCCCACATTAACCGTCCGTGTGGCAAGTTCCGAGTTTACGCCCCTTATACTCCGCAAATAATATAGAATTATCAAATCCAACTTGATATATTCTATTCCCAGTCTTCTATATTAAGTCCAGGAACACGTTTAAATTCACGAGTATTATGTGTTACCAGAATTAAATCATATGATAAAGCAATAGATGCAATTAGTAAATCGTTCGGCCCAATTGGAGTCCCATTTTTCTCAAGAGCTGTTCTTCTTTTACCGTAAATATTTGCGGAAGTGTCATCAAATGGAAGTGAAATAAATGACTCAAAAAACTGGTTAATCTTTAATAAATTCTTATCAGGTTTTCCACTCTTATATGCACCGAATAGCAATTCGGACTTTACTACTGAGCAAAGATACATTTAAGTTGAAGAAGATGCTTCAAATTTTTTCTTTATCTTTGCTGAAGTTCCATTTAAATATTTGATGCAGGTATTTGTGTCGAGCAAATATTTCATATTATTTCTTCACGAGATTCAAAACTACCTTGCATACCACGTTCAATTGGGGAATCAGAAAGCGAACCATATGTTTGCGTAATAAACTTAAGCCAATTTAAATTACCACTATCAGCTTGGTTTGATTTGGTTAGATTCTTGCGCCGGTATTTTTTTGTACTCTTTATTGATTTTAAGATATTAAAAAGAACCCCGTAATATTCCTTTGGAACTTTGTCTATTTCTGATTTTAATATTTCTCTATTAATCATAAATGAACACCACCATTATTTATTGTAGTAATTTTTATTTCTGGAATAAAAATATTGAAAGATAGAGAAGAAAACAACCTTATTTTAAATCATTCAACAAGGGGGTTAACATTACATTATATTGAAGATTGCTTTTTTATGGTATGAAATTAGATGATGACAAAATGTTGAGAATTGTTAAAAAAATGCAAAATTCATTTCTGCCGCAAAGCGGCTTAGTCTGTTACGCCAATCAAGCTGAATATGCCAGGCATCCGGTTATTTGCAATTTAGAATTTTTTTAAACGTTGCAAATCAACTTATCGGCAGGCTGATTTCCCGCACCTAAGTCAACAAAATCGTTATGATAAAATCTGTTGGGCCTTGTTTACAATATTAACAGCGCGCAGGCCGTAACGGTCCAGCATCTCGTCAGGTGTGCCGGATTCTGCGTAATCATCCAGGCCGATGAAGCCCATTTTTACCGGAGCATTCTCTGTTACAACAAGGGAAAGGATACTGCCCAGTCCGCCGTTTAACAAATGTTCTTCAACACTTAAAATAGCTTTTGTCTCGCGGGCGCAACGGATAATCATCTCTTTGTCAATGGGCTTGACCGTATGAAAATCCACTACACGTGCAGAAATACCAAGGGCTTCCAGCTCATCCGCGGCTTTCAGCGCTTCAAGCACCATTAAGCCCATGGCGGCGATGGTAAGATCGGAACCATCACGCAGGATGTTGGCTTTTCCGAGAACGATGTCGGTTTGCTCATCATAAACAATGGCGGATTTGGGACGGCTGGTACGGATGTAAACCGGCCCTTTGTGTTCCACGATTTGCGGCAGGAGTTTGTGCACGGCGATTTCATCGGCAGGAACCACTACGGTAAAACCGGGCAGAGCGCAGGCCAAAGCCACATCTTCGATGCCCATTTGCGAGGGGCCATCCTCACCAATGCTGATGCCGGAATGAGAGCCGCACAATTTTACGTTGAGGTTGGGGTAGGCAATGGATTGACGCATCTGGTCAAAACCCTTGCTCATTAAAAACGTGGCAAAGCTGCTGGCAAAAGGGATTTTACCGCTGCTGGCAAATCCGGCGGCCATAGAAACCATATTGGCTTCCGCAATACCGATGTTAAAAAAACGTTCCGGGAGTTCCGCCTGAAATCGGTTGGACATGGTGGATTTGGACAGGTCAGCGTCCAACACAACGATATCCGGATTCTGCTTCCCCAGTTCGGTTAAAGCTTCGCCATAGGCCAAGCGGGTGGCCTTTCCCATTTTATATTCTGTTCTCATCTTCTGTTCCTGCCTAAGATAAAGTTGCTCTTTGCTGTTCCAGTTCGGAAAGAGCCTGTTTCAGCTCGTCTTCCGTTGGCGCCACGCCGTGGAATTTATTATTATTTTCCATAAATGAAACGCCCTGACCTTTTACGGTTCTGGCAATAACAACGGTAGGGCTGCCCGTATGCGCTTTGGCGGCGGCCAGAGCTTTTACCACGGCAGCCATATCGTGGCCGTCCACGTCAATCACATTCCAGTTAAACGCTTTCCATTTATCTGTGATGGGTTCCAGATTCAGAATATGTGTGTTGGAATCGTCCAATTGATAACCGTTCATATCCAGAATGACATTCACATTGTCCAACCGGTGATGGCCGGCGTACATAGCTGCTTCCCAAATTTGCCCTTCATCGGATTCGCCGTCGCCGATTAGTACAAACATTTGATGCGTTTCGTTGTTCAGACGCGCAGCCTGTGCCATGCCGTTGGCGAGTGAAATGCCCTGACCCAGCGAACCGGTAGAAGCTTCGAGAAAGGGCAGTTTTCGTTTATCCGGATGTCCCTGAAGCGGGCTGCCCAGTTTGCGCAGGGTTGGTAAAAGCGCTTTGTCGATGTAGCCGGCTTCGGCAAAAGCAGCGTACAAAACCGGCGCGGCATGTCCCTTGCTTAAAATAAAACGGTCCCGTTCGGGCAGAGTAGGATGGGCCGGGTCGTGTTTCAGAATACCGCCAAAATAGAGAGCCGTTACAATTTCCACGGCCGAAAGCGAACCGCCCGGATGACCGGACTGGCTGGCGGCAATCATTTTGACGATTTCTTCACGAATGGTAATTGCTTTTAGTTTGAGTTCATTGACAGATAGGTTCATAAGACGCCTTAATCTTCTAAAAATTCAACTTTAACTTCTTTTTGGATGATGCCTTCGCGCACACCGCGTTCCAGCAGAGTGCGAATGGCTTTGCGGCCTGTTTCGCCGTAGTCTAATGTCCAGTGGTTGACGTACATTCCCACAAAACGGTCGGCCAGTTTGGGGTCCATATCGCCGGCAAATTGGAGTGCGTATTCCAGTGCTTGTTCCCTGTGGTCGATGGAGTACTGAATACTGCGACGGATGAAGTTGGAAACCGTATGCATCAGT
>JANTHG010000273.1 GCA_024762535.1 Calditrichaceae bacterium | reverse complement strand
CAATAAGTTATCTCACCTATTCTTTTCTTAAAAAGTGATCCGTATTTTAGTACCCAAACAATATTCTTTAATAGTAAACAGTTATCTGCATTTTGCGGCATGGTATTTGATGTACATATAGGAATCAAAAAATTAATTACATGAAAGGTAAGAAATAATGAATGATTTTTTAAGTATGATTGCAGGAAAAGCCGGCTTGGATGAAGGAACGACTGAAAAAGGCATCGGTGCCCTGCTCAGCTCACTTAAGGACAATGTTCCGGCCGATACATTTTCGGGAGTAAGCGATTTGATCCCCGATGCCGGAAATGTTATGAATAAGTTTCAAAATTTGCCTCAAGGTGAAGAAAACTCCGGTGGTTTGTCCGGATTAATGGGCATGGCTTCGGGACTGTTAGGTGGTGATTCCGAAAGAATAGGCAATATGGTTTCTCAGTTTTCCAAGGCAGGATTCTCTATTGATATGGTAAAACAATTTATACCTGTCGTGTTTGACTACATTAAAACTAACGGATCCGGAGCATTACTGCAAAATATCACAAAAGCCATTCCGGAATTGTCTTCGTTTTTGGGTAACTCTGATGATAAAAGTATGTTGGGTAAAATTTCCAGCTTTTTTTAAAGATCTTTTTTAGCAGGAGAAACTTAATACAGTCCGTTTCTCCTGTTTTCGTTTTTAATACGGAAAAGTATTTCTTTATTTACGTATTTATATAATTTTCTTGAATCCCTGCCAATCCATGCCCATATTTGGAACATGTTTTCAGGATTGCGTCACAAATCGTTTATTTTCAAACTGGATGTACTGGTTTTACTGCTTTGCATTAGCGGAGTATATCAGTCTGCTCAAAAGGCCGATTTAGCGCTGCCGTTGCAGGAACAGGCCGGGCAAATTCGGGTTCGAGCTATTCATCCCGGTTTGGGGTTACAAAATCTGCAAGCACAAGACTGGCTCATGGCTATAAACGGCCGTAAGGTCTTTTCCTTAGAAGATATAGAATTTATTACGGACGGCATGTCCATTGGTGATTCTGTTACAACGACTTTCCGCAGGAACGACTTCGAGTGGACGCAATCCCTTTGTTTAAAGCCGGCTAATTCAATAATCTATTTAATAATATTAAGTCTGGCCGGATTCATCTTTTTCTCCCTCGGCGTGTTTGTGTTAAAAAACCGTCCGGATGGGGACGCTGTTGCCCTGGTGTTTCACTGGTTGTCGGTTTTGATTGCCGTACATATTTGTACCACATTCGGCCATTATTCGGCAACGTACCTTTTGGCCGGATATGTACCAAGACTGGTATTTTTACTGGCTTCTTCCCTTACTCCTGTTTTATTGGTTCATTTCAGTTTTCTATTCCCAAAGGAAAAGGGAACGGTTTACCGATTCTATATAAAAATATGTTACGGACTTACTCTGCTGTTTTTTACCTTCCTTTCCACCTTGTTTTGGCAGGCTGCGGACCGATCCTCCATACCTGATTTCCACCGTTTTATGTTTGCTTACAATGTAGGCCGTTGGTTGTTTGCCCTGTTTTTTATCTTTGCTGTTGTTAATTTCTTGCATTCTTACTATAAAGCTTCGGAAGAATCCGAACGACGTAAACTACGCTGGGTTATTTTAGGTTTGGCAATTGGACCACTCAGCTTTGTTTTGTTTTGGCAGATTCCGCAAATACTTGTACAAAAACCCTTAGTGCCCGAAGAACTCATGCTGCTCATTACAACCCTGGCTCCTGTCACTTTTGCCATTTCTATTATGCGCTATCATATCTTAGATATTGATTATATTTTTAACCGCAGTACAGTGTACGTTATTGTATTGTCAGTTCTTTTATTGCTGTATGCCGCTATGGTTGGCGTAGCTGCATTGGTCGTTCAGATGTTTACCGTACAGATTTCATTGTTGATTTCTGCCGTCGCTACGGTAGTTGTGGCGGTTCTATTTGAACCGTTACGGAAAACCATCCAAAAAATGGTAGACAAACGCTTCTTTCGGGTGCGCTATGATTACAGACAGGCTCAAACGGAATTTAGTAAGGCAATTAACCTCTTTGTGGATATTCAATCGCTTGCTGATTTTATTGTGTCCAAATTAAACGACCTGCTGCAACCCAAACGGCTGGCTTTGTTTTATATCGATGCAAACAAAGAAGAGTGGCAATTGGCGGCTCATAAAAATCTACATACTATTGATGAAGAAGGCCGTAAAGAAATAATTCAATTCAGTGAAAGCACTCTCACACCTCTGTTGGCTGTGCGCCGCTTCATGGAACCGGGCATTCCCTTTGAATCGGCCAACCCGGATATTTTCAAACAAAATCATATCATTCTGGTCCTGCCCATCCGCCTGCAAAATGCTCAAAACGCAGGGTTCTTGATTCTAGGCAAGAAGAAATCCGCTGCCCTCTATAGTCATGAAGATATTGATCTATTAAAAACGGCTGTTTTGCAAATTGCGCTGGCCATCGAACGCATCCGCCTCCAACAAGAGCTGATTATCCAGCATGCCGAGACCCGTCGGCTTGACGAACTGAATCGCCTGAAATCCTATTTCGTATCCGGTGTTTCCCATGATCTGCAAACTCCGCTCACCTCGATCCGCATGTTTGCGGAATTACTGCAAAACAAGAAAAAGATTTCCGTAAAGGAACAACACGAGTATCTGGAAATTATTCAGGGCGAAAGCGAGCGCCTGTCCCGTTTAATCCGTAATGTATTGGATTTTCCCAGGGTGGAACAGGGCATCAAAACCTACCATATGCAACGCATCGATCCTGGCGAGGTGATTCAGTCCGTAATGCGTTCCATGAGCTATCAGTTGCAGCAACAGCAATTTGAAACGGTCATTCAAATCCCCAAAAAGAAAATAAGTATTAAGGCGGATGCCGATGCAGTGACCGAAGTACTGGATAATCTGATTTCCAATGCGCTTAAATATTCCTCGGAGCAAAAATTTATCCGCATTTCTTTATCTGCGGTCAATGCTTTTGCCCGGATAGAAGTGGAAGATAAAGGAATCGGCATCGCGCCGGAGGAACAGCCTCATATTTTTGAAGCATTCTATCGAAGCGGGAAGGCCCGTGTACACAATGGAGGCGGAACCGGCCTGGGGCTGAGTTTGGTGCGCCATATTATGGAAGCGCACGGAGGCAAGATCGAACTCGATAGTCAACCCGGAAAAGGCAGTACCTTTACGCTTTATTTTCCGGTAGTGTAAAATTTATGTAAAAATGAAGAATAATTATCTAAATGAAGTTCGCAAAAAATCCCCTGACATAACCCCTATTTCTCTTGGGAGTAATAAAAATGAATCAAATTTTAATTATTGAAGATGATCCGGCCATTTCAAAAGGTTTGGAGA
>JANTHG010000272.1 GCA_024762535.1 Calditrichaceae bacterium | reverse complement strand
GGCGCTGGAACTGCCGGAATTACAAATCAGTATTCTGGAACAGGAAAGCGGTACGGTTAAATTCGATTTGGTGCTTTCCATGAAACAAAGCGGCGATGAACTCAACGGCGTTTTCGGCTACAATACGGATCTGTTTACACAGGAAACCATTGAGCGTTTTATCGGCTATTTTACCACCTTAATTGAACATATCGTTAAAAATCCCGGCCGGCCCATAGGCAGCCTGTCGTTGCTGACTCCAAAAGAAAAACAGCGTATTCTGTTGGAATGGAACGATACCGCCAGCCCCTTAGACGATTTTGCCGGACAATGCGTGCACCATTTATTTGAGCAGCAGGCGCGGGAGAACGCCCATAAAACAGCGATTATTTACCAGCCCCAGCTTAATACAAACGAAGGCGCGGAAACGCTGACTTACGCCCGGCTCAACCAACGCGCCAATCAACTGGCGCATTACCTGTTGCAGCAAGGTCTGCAGCCCGAAGATTTGGTTGTGATCAGCATGGAACGCTCGCCGGAAATGTTCATCAGTCTGCTGGCCGTACTCAAGGCGGGCGGCGCTTTTATTCCCGTAGACCCGGATTACCCGGAAGAACGTATCGCCCTGATTCTAAACGATTCGCAGGCTAAATTTATCCTGACGCAGGAACGACTGAGCGGGCGTTTTCCCGGTGATTCGAAAAAGATCATTTTGGTGGACAAAGAACAGGAAACGCTGACCGCCCTGCCGGACAGCAACCCGCAAGTGGACATCAATCCCGCCGGGCTGGTTTATTTAATCTACACATCCGGTTCCACCGGAACGCCGAAGGCGGTGCTGGTGAAACACAATTCCCTGTTGAACCACGCCCTGGCAACGGTGAAATCCAATCCATTACGTTCTTCAGATCGTATTCTTCAACTCTTATCCTTAAGTTTTGACGCCGCCGGAGAAGGAATTTATCCGGCCCTGATTAGTGGCATTCCCTTAGTGCTGCCGCCTAAAACCTCGTTAATCACACCCTATGATCTATTTCAGATTGTTAAAAATCAGCACATATCCATTTTACATCTGCCGGTGGTTTTCTGGCACAACTGGATTGATTTTTTGGAAGAACGCGCCCTGTTTATTCCGGAAACTCTGCGTATTTTGGTTGTGGGCGGCGAAGCGCCGGCCCTCGGCAAAGTAGCCTTAATGCGCCAACATGCCAAACATCCCATTCATTTCATTAATGCCTACGGCCCCACGGAAACCACCATTACCAGTTGTTATTACGAGATCGGGCCCGATGACGAACTAAACTTCCCGCTGAGTAAAATTCCCATCGGCCGGCCCATGCAAAATATGCGTATGTATATTTTGGATGATAATCGTCAGCCAGTGCCGCCCGGCGTACGCGGCGAAATTTACATTGGCGGACAGGGTGTGGCCCGCGGCTATTTGAATCAACCGCAATTAACGGCTGAAAAATTCATCCCCGATCCCTTTTCGCAACAAGCCGATGCGCGTTTGTACCGCACTGGCGATTTAGCCCATTATCTTAATGACGGCAACATCGTCTTTGACGGACGGGTGGATCACCAGTTAAAACTGCGTGGTTTTCGCATCGAAATCGGCGAGATCGAAGCCCTGTTGACCCGGCATGAACTGGTGCGCCGCGCCGCAGTGGTGGCTGCCGAAAACGAGCACGGCGTCAAATTTTTGTGCGCTTACATTGTAAGCGACAGGGAAAAGGAAACGGCGGAAGAAGAATTGCGCAACTACCTGAGCGGACTGTTGCCGGAATACATGCTGCCGGCCGCGTATGTCTTCACGGACGAATTGCCTTTGACCACGACGGGTAAGGTGGATCGCAAAGCGCTTAGCGCAGCCGCTGTTGCTTCTGGTCCGGAAACGGCCGACTATCAGGCGCCGCAGACCAAACTGGAAAAATTCATCTACCGTATGTGGAAGGAAATCTTAGGCATCGAGCGTATTGGCATACACGATAACTTTTTTGCCATCGGCGGCAGTTCCATTCAGGCGGCCACGTTTGTCAACCGTTTGCAGGATGTTTTGGGCGAATATGTGTACATCGTTGCTTTGTACGACGCGCCCAGCATTGCCCAATTGTGCGAGCTGTTGAAACGGGATTATCCGCAGGCCGTGTTTAAACTAACCGGTGAAAAAG
Organism: Calditrichaceae bacterium; assembly: GCA_024762535.1. GTDB lineage: Bacteria > Calditrichota > Calditrichia > Calditrichales > Calditrichaceae > JANTHG01. The sequence goes on along the minus strand of JANTHG010000272.1, from coordinate 1,219 downwards.
TGCAACAGGCAGATCATTCCCGCGTTACACCGGATGATACGGAAACATTCCGCAAAATCGTCTGGACGCCCGGCCCGGCGGAAGAGCAGGCAGCGCAGGATAAAAATCCGCAGGCGGTTTTCGTCATCTCTTCGCCCCGTTCCGGTTCCACATTAACGCGCGCCATTTTGGGCGGCAGCCCTAAACTCTTTTCGCCGCCGGAGCTGCAATTACTCAATTACGACACCCTGCAGCAACGCAAACAGCACCTGACCGGGCGCGACGATTTTTGGTTGGACGGCACCATCCGTGCCATTATGGCCATAAAGAATTGTTCGGCGGACGAAGCCCGCCAGATTATGGAACAGTACGAAGCGCAAAATTTAAGCGTTAAAGATTTTTACCGCCTTATGCAGGAATGGATCGGCGAACGCACTTTTGTGGACAAAACGCCCAACTATGCCCTGCATCCCGATATTTTGCAGCGCGCCGAGTCCTATTTTGACAATGCCCTTTACATTCATTTAATCCGTCATCCCTATGGTGTGATTCCTTCGTTCCAAAAGGCCAAGCTGCATGTGTTTTATCCGCCTTTCTTCACCGCTGAACACAACTTCACTTCGCGCCAACTGGCCGAGCTGGTCTGGCTGAACAGCCACCGGAATATTCTGAGCTTTTTGGAACACATTCCCGCCGAACGCCAGTACCGCCTGTTTTATGAAGATTTAGTGCTAAAGCCGCAGGAAACGGTGCAGGGTGTGTGCGACTTTTTACAGATTGAGATGCATCCGGACATGTTTGAGCCGCAGAAGAACAAGGCGCAGCGCATGACCGACGGCTTAAACGATCTGTCCAAGATGCTGGGCGACGTGCGTTTCCACGAGCACAAAGGTATCACCGCCGATCGCGCCTACCACTGGAAAAAGAGCCTTAAAGAAGATTATTTATCCGATAACGCCTGGCAGTTGGTGGAAGCCTTCGGTTACGAACCGCGCGCCGAAATCCGCCGTTTACTTGACCGTTCCATCACGCATATTACCCGCCTGCCGGCAGATGCGCCCAAAGCGCTTTCCTTTTCGCAACAACGCTTGTGGTTCTTAGATCACCTGGAACCGGACAGCCCCTTTTACAACATGCCCGTTTCCGTGCGCATCAAAGGCAAACTGGACAAAAATATTCTGGAAAAAAGCATAAACACAATCTTAAAGCGCCACGAAATTCTGCGTGCGTCTTTCCACAC
>JANTHG010000271.1 GCA_024762535.1 Calditrichaceae bacterium | reverse complement strand
GCAAAGTAAGATTGACGCGGTGCTGGAACGGGTAATTGACCATCAAACCGATGCGCCAATTGCGGATATTGGCCTGGTGGAAAAAATCCGTTTTTTAAATTCCAAACGGCAGATGCTTGTGTTTTGCCGCAGCATTCAGGTGGACCACGCTTGCTGCATGGTGTTTAATAATACCTCGTACGACCAAACCCTGGACGAACTGCGTTCAGCCCTGCAGGAAGAATTCCCCGGTATCAATGTAAAGTTTGTATTTTAACCGCATTTCAAATTCCAATTTTTATTTCCCATTACTATCATCGCAAGGAACGGGCGCAAGCGAACGACGTGGCGAACTACTCGGGGATTGCTTGTTAGCCCCATCCTTCAGGATGGGGATAAGAAGAATATGCACTAACTCCGCGCCCTTCAGGGGGTATAAAAGAGCGTAAACGCCCTGATAAAATAGTTTAGTTCTTTTCCTTATTCCCCATCGTAAACGATGGGGCTAACGGCGTAAACGATGAGCCAATGACGCAAACAACGAAGCTACGACATCAATGATGGTTCATGAAATTTCGTTTTTTACAAAAATTTGCCACAACGCTCTTAACCGAAACAGATTTTTTGGAACCCAGGAATAATATATATAAATTCACACGGTCAGTAAGAATCTTGAAATTTGTAAATAAATTGAGGTAAACACCATGCAGTTAATAAAAAACGTTTTGGGACGCGAAGTGCCCACCGAAGTCAATGGACGTTCGGTACATCCTTTTCAGGGTATCGGCAAATTTCAGCCCCAGGGTCGGAAGGTGGGCGCGCCCATTCCCAGCGGCGCTAATTATAAATCCAGTAAAGTCTTAGACAGCATCGACGCGGCGCTGAATAAAATGAATCTCTTTAACGGCATGACCATCTCCTTTCACCATCATCTGCGCAACGGTGATATTCTGGTTAATCTGGTGGTGCAAAAATTAGCAGACCGCGGTATTAAAGATATTGTACTCGCCCCGTCTGCTCTGTTTCCGGTGCACGAACCGCTGGTACAGCATATTAAAAACGGCACCGTGTCCCATGTACTGGGCTCCATGAACGGACCGGTTGGCCGGCTCTGCAGCACCGGCGGTATGAAGAAAACGGCGATTTTACGTTCCCACGGCGGACGTTACCGCGCGATTCAGGATGGCGACTTGCACATTGATGCCGCTTTTATTGCCGCGCCCACAGCCGACCCGCACGGAAACGCCAATGGGGTGCTGGGCAAATCCGCCTGCGGCCCGCTTGGTTTTGCTTTGGCCGACTCCCTTTACGCCGACCAGGTGGTGATTGTGACCGATAACCTTGTGCCCTTTCCCACCTTTCCCTGGTCCATCGAAGGGGGTAATGTGGATTATGTGGTTACCATTGATTCTCTGGGCGACCCGCAAAAAATCGTTTCCGGAACCACCAAAATTACAACGGACCCCACCCGTTTAAAAATCGCCTCCATGGCTGCGCAACTGGTGCGCGACAGCGGGTTTATTTATGAACAGGAATTTTCTTTTCAGGCCGGCGCCGGTGGAATGTCTCTGGCCTTTATTCAGTACGTGGCCGATTACATGCGCGAAAAAAACGTGGTGGCCGATTTCGTGCGCGGCGGTTCCACTAAAACCCTGACCGACATGCTGGATGAAGGCCTTACAAAATTCATCCTGGACGGTCAGTCTTTTGATTTGGCGGGCGTGGCTTCGCTGCGGGATAATCCGCATCACATCGAAACCAATCCTTTTGTTTCGTACAATTATCACACCAAAGGCTGTTTCGCGCCGCGGGTGAAAGCTTCTGTACTGGGCGGTACGGAAATAGACCTCGATTTTAACGTGAATGTAAACACCCATTCCGACGGCTGGTTGTTGCACGGCATCGGCGGTTTTCAGGATGCGGCGGATGCAGAGATGACTATTATTACCGCGCCACTCTATCGCAAAACCAATCCCATCGTGGTGGAAAAAGTGGTTACGGTTACAGCACCCGGCGAAAGCATCGACGCCATTGTAACCGATCAGGGTATTGCCATTAATCCCAATCGTACAGATTTACTGGATAGATTAAAAGATTCGGATTTACCGTTGGTTACCATCGAAGAATTGCACGAAAAAGCCATTGCCATCACCGGCAAACCCGCTGCCTTCCAAACTAAGGACAATGTAGTGGCTGTCATCGAATGGCGCGACGGCACGATAATCGATTCCGTAAAAGAGCTGGATGTTTAAAAAAAGAAACATTTAATAATCAGTAAACCACTGAAAACACAGAGTACACAGAGGAAAAAGAGATAGATTTTAATTTATTGATTTAATCTCAGAGGACTCGGTGTTCTCTGTGGTTAACAAAGACAGGGGAAAACGATGTTCAATATCCAAAAACGATTTATTTTTCTTCTTGCCTTTCTGATTCTATTTTCCGCCTGCGGAAAGGAAAAACCGGCACAATCCTACGAGGCGGAAATCAACCATTGGCATCAGCAGCGCGTGCAGCGCCTGACCAAACCGGACAGCTGGCTGAGTCTGGCCGGACTGTTTTGGTTGCAGGATGGTGAAAATACCTTTGGCTCGGATAAAAGCAATGCCCTTGTTTTTCCGGAAAAGGCGCCGGCTTTTATAGGCACATTTTATGTACGAAACGGTAAGGTGAAAGTCATCCTGAAAGCAGAAGCTCTCGTTACGATTGATGGTAAGCGTGTACTTGAACAAACATTTGACGGCAGTGCTGAGGGGAAAACCGGAATTATGAAATCCGGCAGTTTAAGTTGGTATGTGATTAAACGCAGCGACCGTTTTCTGATTCGGTTAAAAGATAGCGAAAATCCGGTTCTAAAAAATTTTACCGGAATCAAACGTTTTCCGGTGGATAAACGCTGGCGTGTAAAAGCGCGGCTGATACCGTATGAGCCGTCCAAAAAACTGGAAATCGCCAATGTGTTAGGGCAGATTGCGTATCGGGATTGTCCGGGTGCGTTGGTGTTTGAAATAGACGGTAAAGCCTACCGCCTCGACCCGGAAGGGAAAATAGGCGAAAAAGAATGGTTCCTCAATTTTTCCGATGAAACCAGCGGACAGGAAACCTACGGCGCGGGACGGTATTTGGTGCTGGATGCTGCGGATTCCGAGGGCATCACTTACATCGATTTTAATAAAGCGTATAATCCGCCCTGTGCCTTTTCACCCTTTGCCACCTGTCCGCTTCCGCCCAAAGGGAACCATCTTGGAATTAAAGTAACCGCAGGGGAAAAAAATTACGGGCATCATTAAAAAAACAGTTATTAAGTTATTGAGTTAATTGACAAAATTTCACAGCTTATCTTTAATAACCCAATAACCCAATAACCCAATAACCCAATAACCCAATAACCCAATAACCCAATAACCCAATAACCCAATAACCCAATAACCCAATAACCCA
>JANTHG010000270.1 GCA_024762535.1 Calditrichaceae bacterium | reverse complement strand
CATGCACCGTAAAACTGCCTGACGTATTATCCGTTACCGTAAAGCTGATACTGCTGTTTCCGCCAAAGCTCATGCTGCTGCCGTCGCTCAGTACCGCAGTACTGCTGCCCGGTGTGCTTAAATTAACCGTGCCGCTGTTGGCTACCGCATTGCCGTACTGATCCCGCGCTGTTACCGTATAGGCCACGCCCGTGCCAGCCGTAGTATTCTGATCACCCGATGGATTAAACGTGTAGTGAGTAATTTCCGCCGGTGTAACTTCCAATGCATATCCACCGTCTGTTGTGGCTGCACGACTACTGGAATCCAGTACAGCATCAAACGAAGACGCATACGTATTGCCTGCAGAAGGCGTTGTTGGCATAGTTTGAGTAAAAACAATATTCAGAGAATCGATCACATCAAAAGATGAGGTACGTACGATAACCGAATCTGTATTACTATCATAAAACCATGTTGCATATCCGGGATTATCCGGTTGATTCTCGCTATACTGTATAAAGGCTGATGACGAATTGATTACAATTTGTGATATACTCGGCTGATTAGAAAAAGGATTGGCAAAAGCAAAACGGTCTGCCCTCCCCAGATTGGCGGCACTGGTTGGACTAATATTATAGTATTTATAATTTAATGTAACATTATCTCCGGCCACAGCCGTATCCGGTACGATCGCAGCCATAGCGCTGCCGTCCAGGGTTTTATTGTGGAAAAGTATAGCTGAATAGGGTGTCACACTCCCGGACCCGGTTCCAAAGAAATAGGTTAAGCCATCCGAAGCATCTGCTGCCATACCAATAGTGGGAGTTGCTGAATTCTGGTAAAAGGAATCCATAGTATTATATTGAAATTTAATCAGATTACTATGTTCGTATAAAATAACTTGTATAAAAATCACATTGGGTGAGCTATTACTGTCATATACTTCCCATTGTACAATTGCTCTGCGGTTTGGAGCATCTCCTTTTACATCATAATAGACACCGCCATTTTGAGCAACCGAACTTCGTAAATCATCCCAAAAAACGGCAATAATAGAATCCGGTGCGGATGCTGAAGGCAGGGTATCGTTGACCGCTGCAGCATCAGCCGGTGCGGAAAAACTAAGCCACCCATTTGGAGAGATATAAATCGCAGTATGTTTAACTCCATAAAAACTGAATGAAAACGGCAACGTGCGCTGCCTGGGAGCTTCATCATCAAAAGCACCCGGGCCAAATACGTTAGAAGACGAAGATTTAATATCCTGCCATTCGTATCCAACAGCATTTACTCCTCTGGAATCTGTCCACATATGTCCGAAGGAGTCTGTGCCTCCCTGGTCTGAAAATACATATTGCACAAGTAACAGAATGGCTAAAATCCAGCTGAATCTATTAGGCATATCGTTCTACCTTACATTTCATTAATTATTTCAATTCCTGGGTACGGACTTGTTTCAATAATCCATCCGGCACAAAATGATTTTGTAGGGTTCTGGAAAGTGAATAAAGATACACATTGGAAATGCTTGCATCCCCTTCCGGAGCAAAAGCTCTTAATTCAATTTCTATTGTTTGCCCGGCGTGCAAAGTCCCGGCAGCGAAGACAATTTGTAAACGATTATCCTGAGATTGCCAATGTAACTGGTTTACCTTTGCGGGAAAGTTGCTATCATTATCTTTTTTCAACCAAAGATTTTCTCCCGAAAGCGTGACCACAATAGGTACAATTGCTGAAGCATTTGACAACTGTATGGAAAATCCATTATCATACGCTTTATCTATCAAAATCGACACGGATTCTTTAATTTCAGATTGAGTTAACCTCTGCTGTGTGGCTGTTAATTGAATAGCGGATGATTGAGCCAACATTGTACCTACCCAAAACAACATCAACACTGTAAGCCATTTGATTTTCATAAATAATAACCTTGTTATATTTATATTATTTAACCTTGGATAAAGATATTTTTTTAGGAAACAGTTACCGCATTTTTGTGCATTTTAGGATTATGCTCAACCTGATCTAAAAATATTTTCACGATTTCAGGATCAAATTGTACACCCGAAAGCATCTTCATATTTTCTTTAGCTACAGAAACCGGCAAAGCCCTTCGGTAAGGGCGTTCTGACGTCATCGCATCATAAGCATTACACACCGAAAGTATGCGCGTTCCTAAAGCAAGCTCTTCGCGCCCAACTTTGTGAGGATAGCCTTTACCGTTATAAAACTCATGATGATGCAGGGCCATGTCAACGATTGTATCATTAAAACCGGCTGACTTTAATATTTTGGAACCTTCGAGTGTATGCTCTAATATTTTTTCTTTTAAGATATAGTTTTTGTCCGAAAATTTTGCACTGTTTAAAAGATATTTATCCGGCACAACAGCCTTTCCAATATCATGTAACAACGCACCGGAGCTAAAATCACTTACTTCTCTAGACGAAATACCCATTTCTCTGGATACAATATTCACATAGGTAGCTGTTCGCATATTGTGCCCTCTTGAATACGTATATTTAGCTTCCAGAGAATTTAGCATCGCTTTCATTGTTTTGGAATAAAAATCCCGATAATCATGTGTCATTTGTGTTTGTTCCAAAACAAATGATGTTTGATTTGCAATGATGGAAATTAAGTTGACATCATCTTTGGCAAAAGGCAAACCTGTAATCTTTTTACCAATAATAAAGATGGCCGATAAGTTTCCTTTCACAAAAACAGGGCAAATTAAATCATCCCGGAACAAATTCAGGATTTTTACTTCATCCACATATAATGTACCCTGTGGAATCTGATTTACAAGTAAAGGTTCCCGAACGGAATTGAGCAATTCGATTAAATTGCTATCCAGATAAAATCGCACACGATTCATATCTACCATCCGTAACCCTTTTTGTAGGTAGACTTTAAGAAAATATTGATCTTTTTTGGCCCGTGTCATTAACAGGGCATGCTCACTACCAATTTGCCCAATGGCTGTAAGCAAAAAAGACATCAGAACATCCCGGGCATCATTTTTCATTTTAAGCTGGCCGCTCAAACTCAGGATATTCTGAATTTCCATATCCCGTTTACGCACATCTTTATTTAATACTTCAGCGTGTTGCCGGCTTACCTTTAATTGCTTTTCAAGAGTTTTTGCTTTACTCGATAAACGTTGACGCATTTCTTCAAGATTATGATGCTTTTCCTGAAGATTTTTGATGGTATTGGTGGTAGAAAGTGTACTTCCCAAGACCAAAACAAAAATAAACAACTGGGAGACATAGGTCCCGGCCGCTTCCGGTACTTCTCCTGATATTCCAAACATAAATGAAGACACTGTAAAGACAGTAAAAAAAACAGCAAGTAATTGTTTCCGTTCATTTTTTTCAAAAAGTAAAGCGATTGTAATTATCTGGATAATTGGTAAAATAAGATAAAAATTATTTCTGGGTATTAATGGAAAAATCAGGAAAAAAATAACTGGAATATCAATATAAGTAAGAA
>JANTHG010000269.1 GCA_024762535.1 Calditrichaceae bacterium | reverse complement strand
CGTTTCGTTAAATGAAGGTGCACATGAAAAAACATATCCATAAGTCCAATTCGTTTTTAATGGTCCTGTCTTTAGGACTCCTATTTTTAACGCCGCTAAAATTTTTAACTGCCCAAACACCTGAAGATAAAGACGACAAAATTGTTAAAGTGGCCGTGCGCGCGCACAGCGGCGTTGAAGCGGCAAAAAGTAAATGGACGGCTACCATAGATTATTTGAGTCATTCGATTGAGGGCTTTACCTTCGAGATTGTACCTCTGGTTACTTTTGATGAAATGCGTGAAGCAGTTGAGCACGAAGAAGTACAGTTTGTTTTAACAAATCCCACGGCGTATATCGATCTTAATTTTAGATATAATGTTGCCCGCATTGCCACCCTGATAAACGGAAGAAATCAAAATGGTTTCACCGAATTTGGCAGCGTTGTGTTTTGCAGAGCGGACCGGGATGATATAAATACACTAAACGATGTTAAAGGCAAATCCATTATGGGTGTTCATCAGGAGGCTTTTGGCGGATGGCGCATGGCCTACTACGAACTTCTGGAAATGGGCATTGACCCCTTTGAAGATTGTTCTGAAGTTCTTTTTTCTCCCAGCCGTACACAGGAAGGCGTTGTGCGTGAAGTATTAAAAGGTAGTGTTGACCTCGGAACAGTGCGAACCGGAATTCTTGAAAAAATGGCGGTAGATGGCAAAATAGACCTACAAAACATTAAAATAATTGAACCAAAAACGGATGAGTTCCCGCTGCCGCACACAACCCGGCTTTATCCGGAATGGCCGTTTGCATCCTTAAAAAATACGGATGCGCTTTTAGCGAAGAAGACGGCGATCGCGTTGCTGCAAATGGAAAAAAATAATCCGGCGGCCGTGCAGGGCGGATATACCGGTTGGGAAGTACCGCTGGGCTATAATCAGGTTTTTCTGCTGTTGAAGGCACTCAGGGTTTCACCTTTTGAAGACTATGGAAAAATCACTGTGATTGATTTTTTAAAGCTGTACTGGTTTTGGTTTTTAACAGCACTTTTAGCAATTTTGGGGCTAGTCTGGGTTGTTATTCACATTTCCGGTTTAAATAAAAAATTAAAGGAAGCACGTTCCAATCTGGAACTGAAGGTTGAAAAAAGAACCGCAGAGCTAAACCAGGCCAATCTGAAGCTGCATATTGAAAACAAAATAAGTAGAGAAGCGGAAGAAAAACTAAGGATAAGCGAAGAAAGATTCAGGCTGGCTTTTCAAAGTAATCCAGATGCAAGAGTAATAACCCACTTGCAAGATGGACAAATAGTAGAAGTAAATGATGCCTTCACTACGATTATGGGCTTTGGCAGGGATGAAGTGCTTGGTAAAACAACACCAGAACTCGACCTATGGGTTAATACAGAAGAACGTGATCAATTTGTCGGTGAATTGCAAAAGACCGGTTCTGTTCAAAATCACGAAGTGTTGCTTAGAACAAAATCAGGAAAACTAATTAATGGTCTAATGTCAGCCGCCATCATTAGCATAAACAAAGAAGCATACATAATCTCGATGATGCGCGATATTACGGAGCGTAAACAGGCACAAGAAAAAATCAAATCATCCGAAGCAAACCTGAAGGCCTTGATTAATAACCGCGAAGATTATATCTGGTCGCTCGACCGCGATTATCGTTACATCGCGTTTAATTCCACTTATGCCGATATGTTTTATAATCATTATAAAACAGAATGTAAAACCGGTTTAAATTCATTGGATTATCTTTCGGAAGACGAAAAAGAATTCTGGGTGGGCGTCTGCGAGCGGGCATTTACAGGCGAGCATGTGAAGTTCGAATATTCCTACGACCTTGGAAAAGGGATGCAGTATTTTCAAACATCGATTAACCCAATTATAGAAGAAGGAGAAATTACCGGTGCGTCGATGATAAGTGTCGATATCACCGAACGCAAAGAAGCAGAAGAAGAGATCCGGCTTAGCAGGGAGCGGCTTATCAGAGCCCAGCATATTGCCAAAATGGGCGATTTTACCTGGGATGTTGATTCCGGTGAAGTTACCTGGTCGGATGGACTTTTTGATCTGTTGAAATATGATAAAAATGAAGTTGTGGACTATGCAAAAGTGAATGCCGAAATACACCATCCGGAAGATTTGGAACGCGTAACGCAATGGTTGAGTGCATCTGTTGCATCAGGAGAAGATGTGCTTAAACCCAACGAGTATCGCATTATTCGTAAAGATGGGGAAACAATATATATACGAACCGAAGGGGTATTTGACCGTTCCGGTGGAAAGACTAAGTTATTTGCAACACTTTATGATATTACAGAGCAAAAAAAAGCGATGGATGAGATAAAACAATATGCTTCTATTGTGGCAGTATCATCAGATATGATGTCGATGCTTGATAAAAATTACAGGTATGTTGCTGTAAATGATTCCTATTTAAAAGCATTTAATTTGGAAACTTCCAGAACTGTTGGTTATACTGTAACAGATTTATTCGGCCAGGAATTTTTCGAAACTTCATTAAAACCACAAATCGACCGTTGTTTGAAAGGTGAACATATCAATTTTCAGCAATGGATAGAATTTCCTGCTCACGGGAAAAGATTTATGGATGTAAATTATTATCCTTATTTGGATGAGAACGGGAATATTACAGGTGTTGTTGTAAATGCACGCGATATTACGCAGCAGAAAAAAGCAGAACAGGTAATAAGAAAGAAAAACGAATCTTTAGCTGCGCTTCTCGATGTAAGCTATAAAATAACTGCTTCGCTTAATAAAGAAATTGCATTACAGGAGATTATTAACAACTCGGTAAAGCTTACCAATTTGGATACGGGTGCGATTTACTCAATTGAGGGCAACAAGGTGTATATGAATGCTGTAACACCATCGTTACCTCCTGATTTCCCCGATGAGTTCCGACTTGCAAACTTAGACGATCATCCACATATTCGATTATCCGCTAAAACCGGAGAGCCGGTTCTTATTCCCGATGTTGATAAGGAGACCTTATCCCCTGCTGAACAGATAATCGTCGAGACAAGAAAAATGAAAAGCTTGCTTTATATCCCGCTAGTTCTGGAAAACAGGACAATGGGCGTACTGATACTGGCGACACAAAACCGTATTCGGTTATTTTCTGAATATGAAATTGATCTGTATCGTACATTTGCCGGACAGGCTGCATTGGTTATTAGAAATAGCGAACTTTTCAAGAAGGCAGAAAACAGTGTTGAGCAACTGGAACAGCGTGTACTGGAACGTACGGCCGAACTGCAGGCTGCCAATAAGGAATTGCAGGAATTTGCCTATTCCATTTCCCATGATTTGCGCGCTCCCTTACGCTCCATTACGGGATTCTCCGAAATAATCAGCACACGGCATAAACAAAGCCTGAATGAAGAGGGCTTACGGTATTTTAATTTTATAAATGAGGCCGGTAAAAACATGGCCAAGCTGATTGAAGACTTGTTATACTATACGCGCCTGGGGATCAAAACTAAGGAAGAAATACATTTAG
>JANTHG010000268.1 GCA_024762535.1 Calditrichaceae bacterium | reverse complement strand
TAGCCATACCGGCAAAAATCAAATCGGATAAGATCGGTACTTCATTACGGGCATGTAAAGCATTCTCAAAAAAAACCAGATACAAGCTTACAATGATACCCAAAACAGACAGAATAAAATCGATTTTGAGTGTTTTTTTAGGATTTTTGGGCGTAAGCGGATACATTAAAAATCCGATAGCCAGTACGAACAGCATGTGCAGGGCATTTCGACGGATATCGGGAATTACGCCAATAGAGTTGTAATACAAATGAAATAGGGACATTAAAACAGTTAAGCCATAGAGATATTGGGCCATTTTACCCTTAAACACACGATGTACAACTTTCGCTTCTCCGAAATCGTCTTCCAGTTCCACTTCTTCAATCTGATTCTTTAACTCTTCGCTCATATTGTTTCCGTTGGTTTTTTTATGGTTGCCATTCGGTTTGTACTAAGACGGGGGATTAAAAAGAGTCTTTCCCCTAACAGGAAAAGACTCTTATATAATTAATTATTTTGCAATCAGATAGTCCGGAATGGTAATGCCTTTTTCTTTATAAAACTTTACGGCACCCGGGTGCAATGGAACCACCAGACCATTAATGGCACGATCTAAACTCATGGCCATGGTTGCTTTGTGTATGTTGTGCAAAAAAGGCAGATTATCGTAAATGTTCTTCAGAATTTTATACACATCTTCAGCGGGTACATCCGGTCGGACGGCCAGGAAATTAGGCTGAGCAATAGTATTGATATCATTTTTTTGTCCGGGATAGGTACCGGCTTTAATCACAAAGCGTGTCCAGATGGGGAAAACCTTCCGTACCTGATTCATTTGGTCATCTGTAAAATCAAGCACGCGTACCTTATCGTTACCAAGGGTAGCAAAAAGTTGAGTGATTGCTGATACAGGCGGACCGGCCGGGATATTGGCACCGGCAATGCGGTTATCCATCATCGCCTGAGCGGATGGGGTGTATCCGAGGTATTCTGTACGGAAATCTTTATCCGGTTCAATCCCGAAAGCGGATAAAATAACCCGACCGCTGCCTTCGGTACCACTGCCGCGTTTGCCAATGGAAAAACCATCTTTAAAATTTTTTAAATCTTCAATCGTTCCGGTTTTAACCTTTTTGCTTAATACCACAAAATGTTCCACGTTCTGCCAAAGCATGGTTACGGAGCGCATGTCCTTCATGGGTTTGCCTTCGTATTTCATTTTGCCCTGATAGGCCATAGCACCAAACAAGCCCTGCAAAATGGCAAAATCCACTTCTTTATTTTTCAGCATATCTACATTTTCACCGCTTCCGGCCGAACTGATGGCATTGGCCGTTATTTTCTGTTTGCGAAGCTTAATGCTGGTAAGCGTGGCAATGGCAACACCTACGGGATAGTAGGTTCCGCCTGTGGTGGCTGTAGCGATAACATATTGTTTTGCAAACAGGTTGTTGGATAACCCGCTAAATGCAAATACCGCTACTAAGACAATCATGGTAAATTTACGCATGGTACCTCCTTTTTGAGAATTATGTGTTAGTTGTTGGGGAATATGATTATAGAATTATATTAAAAAAAATGTATAAAAACAACTGTTTGTGGGAAAATAAAAAAGGCTCACAGTATATACTGTGAGCCTTTGTGTGGGCGATATAGGATTCGAACCTATGACCCCCTGCTTGTAAGGCAGGTGCTCTAAACCAGCTGAGCTAATCGCCCTTAATTAATTTTGTGAATCTTCTTTTTTGTCCTTCGCTAAAATGGCCACCGGAAGAATAATCAGATATGCAATAACCAACAAAATGGGTGACACTGTCCGGGACAAAACTCCGTTAACCGGCGGCTGCGCCATTAAAACAAAAGCAATTATAATTGTTATTAAACCAAGCAAAAAAAGGAGTATATTTTTTTTGGTAATAAAAGTAAGTTCTTTTCCTGCTTTTTGCATTGATTATGCCTTTGTTTGTTAACGAGCCGTAAATATACTAATCTTTTTATATGCAATCAAGAAATTTGTAAAGGAAAGTTGGAAAAAATTATTGTTGCCAGGCGAGCTTGCGACCGAATAAACGAAATGTAATGCGTTGCGGTTCTGCCACCACTTTTCGCTTGGGTAAAATCTCTGGGCTGTAATAAAAATATTTTGATTTGCTTTTAATTTTAATTTTCAGTTTCATCTAAAACGTCCTCTGATTTCTCTGACTTACGCGCAAAGTAGTTTTTCTGGTGGACTCAGGCTTTGACCGTAGTCACGAAATATTTTTTCTTGATTTTTATCACTTGTATGGTCGCTTATTTTGAATCAATCTTTAGGGTTTGGCTTATTACTGGTAAGAATTTGTCTTAAATTGACCCCCCAAAAAAATTTATGATCTTAAAATTTAATTTATATTATTAGCCTACGAATATATAAGTAGAAACAATGAGGAACTCAGGATTGGTAGAGTGATTTACGGATGATGATCGTTGAAACCAATCCTTTTTTTATTTGGAATGATTCAGATTCTTATCTATCACGGACCACATCGCTGATTCATTAAGGGGCAGACCCAAAAAATCGACAATGTCTTTTGTTACCGCTTTAGGATTTTTCATTATATGTTCATACCAAATTTCATAAAAGGGGATTTCTTTGCTTTGTAAAGTGTGTTTACTTTTGGCTAAAAGCCGATTGTAAATTTTTACTAATTGTTCATCGCTTAAATCACCCGGTGATTTCCCTCTTTTTTCCAACATTTTATTTTGAGAGCGGATAATATCCGGAGTGTTTCGGCGCATAAATATAATTCGGTAGGAATAGATTTCCGGCAAAAAAGGGAGGAAATGGCTAATGATTTTAACCGCTTTGCCCTGCGCTGAGGAGAGAATTTGCGGATGGTTTTCCAGTTTTTTTATAGCCTCCCACTCCCAATAGCCTTTGGGATTGGAACTATCCGCCGGACGTTTTGAATCCGTTAAAACAGGCAAGCCACCGGCCCAAAGCATGTGCATCATTAAAGAGGTTCCGGAGCGCGGCAACCCGCTTACAATATAAATTGTGTTTGGCTGGTTCATATTTTGTTTCTCATTCCTACTCTAAAACATTGGGACATTAGTGTCCGTTTAAATTCCCGTAAACGACATTCAAGAAAAAAGAACCTTCGTCATTGCGAATCCCGCTTTAACGGGATGAAGCAATCCCTAAGGGGATCACTTCACTCCTCCGTCGTTCGTAATGACGCCCCTTGCACGTCATAGCGAACACCCAAAGGGTTGACAGAATCTACCACATCGCTGTCGCGATTTGCGATGACGAGGAAATCGCCCCATTTAGCCATAAATCAAGCTTCTTTCAAGTCCCTATTCTAACTCATGCATTGCCAGTATTTGGCCTGGTTTTAATGGTTGACATTTTTACCGGGCACTACTGACATTGGAACTACAACTTATTTGATTTTCATGAAACAGGCAAGATTGGTAAAGGGTAGGGATGCTCAAACAAGGTTTATATAAAAAAAGGGAAGTCAAAATAACTTCCCTTCAAGGCGGTCCGGACGAGACT
>JANTHG010000267.1 GCA_024762535.1 Calditrichaceae bacterium | reverse complement strand
CTTTCCCTTTTCAAAATAGATTTGCGCATAGGGTTGATCCGTGTACAGGGTGCGAAAACGAACCACATGGTCATCCGTGGAAATGTGGCTGACCAGCATTTGCATGCTGCGGCTTAGTTTGGGATTCATCGCCTGAGGCATGGGGAGCTGATATACGGAGATTTGGGTTTTGTCTATTTTTTTATAGCCGTTAAAGATCATATTAAAGGGCGTAAACATGGAGGCAATCAAATCCGCCCGTGAAATGGTTTTAATAGAATCACTGATATATTCCACACCAAAATGAATGTCCACTGTGTAGGTCTTACCACGGCTTGTGTATGAAACCCTGGGCGCTTCAATCGCTTCTTTAATGGATAAGGGTTTAACACGCGTAGAATCGAAATACACGGTTACATGTACCGGTTCGCCGAATTTGGAGGTAAAGCCAAACACGCCCTTTATTTTGGCCAACACACGTGAAAAATAGAAACTGTCATAGGAATCGAAAATTTTATCAATGCCCATGGTTACTACCTGCACCTCTTGCACTTGCGCTGGCGGCTGATGCAGCAGGGTTTTGGCAGGCGTAAAAATAACCTTGCGGATTGTTTCGGGATGAATTTTACTGCTGTCATAAAACACCTTTACCGTGTGCGACTGCACATAGGTTTGCACCCCTACCACACCACGAACCCGTTTCATGCGGTTGGCAAAGGACATGGAACTGCCGTAGCACTTAACGCTTTTTAATCCGGATTGGGAATAAACAGCTACATTTTGGGCCGGCGTTCCTTTTCCCCATTCCAGATTAATCGTGGGCAATTCGATACCGGAGGCCAAAAAGAGACCTATCAGAATAAGGACAACCGTGGCCACGGAGGGCAGCCATTTCCAGTTGCGCTTATTAATTTGCAGTGTATCATTAGCCGGGCACACAGCCACACAATCGCCGCACAAATGGCAGTCGATATGTTCCACCGTATCCACTGTGGCCACATCGAGCCCCATAGGGCAGGCGATGTCACAAAGGCTGCAACTGGTACAGGTATCCGGATTACGTGTAATTTTGAATACCGGGAAGAGCCAGGCTTTTAGCTGGGTCGCTTCCAACGCATAGCCGAGAATACTCATGGCCGCCAAAGGCCAAACAAAACTGATGTCCACACCAAAATAGAGCAGGAAAAGATAAACAACCAGAATACCGGCAAACACCACTGCATTTGTAAAAATATTGGTCAGCGCTCCAAGGGGACA
This sequence comes from Calditrichaceae bacterium, assembly GCA_024762535.1. Classification (GTDB taxonomy): domain Bacteria; phylum Calditrichota; class Calditrichia; order Calditrichales; family Calditrichaceae; genus JANTHG01. Next base: position 2,308 of record JANTHG010000267.1, on the reverse strand, counting down.
TAAATATTTACACCAAAACTGACGGATGAAAATAGCACCCAAAATGGTAACAGCTAAAGCAATTATGGCATACCAGAAAACCACATCGTGGCCAAAACCGGTTACAATCGCATAATACGGATCGTATTCTTTACAGAACAGCTCGGAAGATGTCACCGTAAAATAGACGGTAACAAAAAGCAGGATATATTTTAAGGCACGCAGGAGGCGATCGGCCAAACCTTTAATTTGATAGCGTACATTAAAGCGGTCCCCTATACGACCCAGCCATTCGGTTACCGTGCCGATGGGGCAAATATAACTGCAAAATAATTTGCTGAACAAAACGGCGCCCACTGCCAGCACCAGGCCCATAAATATCTGGGTTTCGGTCATACTGCAGGCCAGAGAATTATTGACAAAAAAACTGGTAAAGGCCTGCAAACCTCCAAAGGGACAATACGCTTCAAAATCCGGGAAATAGTTAGGATCCACCCACAAACGAAAAATCATATAACCCAATAACCCCATGATGAGCCATTGCAGGGTTTTACGACCGATGTTTTTAATCTTTTTTCGCTTTGCCATTCTGTCGCTCCGATTAAATAATTAATTATCCGTATTTTCAAAAATCAAAACAGCTAAAAAGCCATACACTCCGGTAATTAAAACTAATGCCAAATCATACCATTTGCGCGGAATGAGGACATTTCTTTTTTTCATTAATCCCAGCGTAAGCAGTACAAACAAAATATTTGCAAATAACGCTTGTGTATGGTAACCCTCAAAATAAAAATCCACATAACGGCTGATGGATTTGGTTAGTTCCAGACGAAAAGGGAACAAATAACGGCTTGCTATGCCCGCCAGACTCTTTTCGGGACCAGGCCAGGATTCTTTATAATAACCAATCGGCTGATACTTTCTATCCGTAACTACGCTATTCAGTGTTGTATCCGATACTACATTACATACGCGATAAAACAAATCACTTAATATAATTAGCTGGTCTTTAGAAGAATCGTACTGTTTTAAGGGTAATTTTTGCAGGCGATACCGGTCATACATTATGTAATAGACAGCGCTTTTTTCTGTGATCAGTAAACCATACTGCTCACGTAATTCATTTTCTTTTACAATTATATTTTTAATCCGTAAATGAGCGGGGACCGGTATGGGCGCACAATAGGGCTTTCCATGCACCTTTTTTACATGATACAGTTTATGCTCTGCATCCACAATAAAATAGCCTTCATCAAAGGCTTTCCGCGTTGTGGGGTTTCCATATATTCCCTTTGCCGGAAACGTGAAATTCTTTTGCTGTAACGCCGCTGTAAAACGATTACTTAATGCCTCATCTATTGTATTGGTTTCCGCAGTGATAAACTCAAAGCGTTGATTGATCCGGAAAAACTCTTTGGGCATTTCCAGCTTTAAACGGGGCGGTTTGGATTCAAATAAGGGATATAAAGGGATGGCCGGCATGTCGAGATCTTTTGCCCGAACACGAATCGTGCCATTATTCCGGCGTACTTCATCCAATTCAATTTTTACACCATTTACAGAATCCGGCATTTGCCCCTTTGCTGCAAGCAAACGATAATTATTAAAGGGTAACATAGTATCCACTTGTTTTCTGCTGTATTTGTTCCCGGAAGAATCTTTATAATAATAACGCGAGTCCTGATAGCGACCGATTAAAAAATCATGCAATACCGGGCTATAAAAGGCCATGGGATACTGATTGCGTTCGGCAAAACCCAACCAATAATATTCTGGTATATAAATAGCTGCCACAAAAATGACAATTAACAGAAGGAAGAAACGGCTTAATTTTACCATCATTTCAGAACCCCTTTACGGAAACGCTGCGCTGAATATAAAATGGAAATACTAAACAATAAGGATATAATTACAAAAAAAACAAAGGAACGGGTATATGTGTCATGCAGAGAATGATTAAGCAACGTATCCACAAACAACAGAAAAAATACCGCCATGATGATTCTTTTGGGCCAGCGGGGTTCTACAAAAATAGTGGCTGTGGCTAAATAGGCAACCAGCCCGGCCAAAAACCAGGGCATGGTGGTCATTAACGCGCTCATATTAATTTGGGCTGGAAAAAACTGAGCGCTTAATAAAAGTAAAAGACTTTCCGCAGTAATAAACAGAACAAAAAGATTTAGCATTCCATACAGCAGCATAGTAAGCAAAATTGTGTTTTCGGGCATGGGCAGATGAAGCGTAAGTTTAAGTTTATTTTCGCTAAGCTCCGGCACAAACTGCGTGATGGCAATTGCCAGCCCAATTAAAGTGGGTAGATAGAGTA
>JANTHG010000266.1 GCA_024762535.1 Calditrichaceae bacterium | reverse complement strand
TGCAATTGTTGCCGCAAATTGGACAGCAGACTATCACTAATTGTTTTTCGTTTTGAAATCAGTTCATCGGTTTCGGATAAAGCGCTTTGTAGTGTGCGAACCGTTTGCCGGCAGGTTTCCAGTTCGGATTCGCTCTGTTGCAACGCATGCGCCAGCTCCGCCCTGCTGGGTTGCTGAGCCAGCAAAGGAGTGGAAAGCACAATCGCCACAAAGAATAGAATTATTTTTTTCATTTTAATTATTCCGACCAGTTATTTAAATTTGTTTGTTTTTGTATCAAATTAAGTCCCAAAATTATATGATTAACGCTGGGGCTCAGTGGATAAGCCGCTCGATAAATTTCCAAAACTCAAAGAAACCGGACACTTATTTATTCCATTGCAGCCATTTATTAGCCAGAAAGCGCTTCTATTCTTGATGAAAGTTATTGCTCCTGGATTAGCTTTAAAAGAAGTTTATTTTTTTTATCCTTTTTCTTTATTCGATATAAATCATAATATTTATATCCACCTACTGCGTTCCCTGCATTGTAGCCTACAATTCCACCTAATACCATTCCGAAACCAGTTGTTGCTAGAATATCAACAACAGGATTTTTGAAATTAATGGATATTTTTCGACCAAATTCATGAGCTAAAAAGCCACCAACCAATATTCCACTTATCGTTCCTAAAAGAGTAGCATACGAGGTTCTTTGAAATTTAAGAATTTTTATTGAATCCAGTTGAAGTGATTGAACTTTTCTATTTTGTTCTATGAATAAAGTATCATTTTTAATTTTGTTTAAATATGCTCCGACTATTTTTTCATTATTAGTAGTATAAATATCCCAAGCCCTTCTCTGACTATAGAGCGGTTGTATCAAGAGCAGTAAAATAAAAATAAAAACGATCCCTCTGAAATTCATCATATTGGATTCTTTCACAGAATAAACAACTATATCGAAAGTATATAATATGGTTTTAGTTAGATGAGTACACCATTTGTATCAATCTTAAGTATTCATTTTATCCGGAATGTTCAAACGCGGATTCAATTTACCTTAAACAAATGGTAGCCATCCACTTCGATCGCAGCCGGTTTCGCTTCTACCCCGGCAGAATTATGATAGAGTTGCAGCAACGCTTTCCGCGCCGCGCTATGGGATTCTGATTCCGCTAAAAAATCCGAACTTTCGGAAACGATTTTCTCATTCAGTTTTTTCCGGTCTTCCAATTCGCGGTCAATGAGTTTTAGTTCGGTTTCGTGCTTTACGGCTTCTTCACTAAGCTTTTGCCGCTGTTTTTCTAATGTTTTGATCACCGCCTGATTTGCTACAACCGCCTGGGAACGCGCTTTTTGTTTGGCTTTGAAATCCGCCATCATTTTATTATGAGCAGCCAGTTTTTCTTCCACATCAAACGCAGACTTTAAGCGTCTATTCACCAGCCAGGCGCCAAGCAATCCGCCGCCAATGGCCAATCCAATACCAAGAGCCGGTTTTTTGGGCACGACAAATTTAAAAATAAGAATAAGTAATACAATGATAGGAATCAGTATTAACCCCACATCTACCACTACGGTCCAATTCAGCCAGCCGGTCATCAGATATCCTCCTCGTCGTTAACAAGATTCAATCCATTCTCGGAATGTACAGCCATATCACCAATTTGCTGCTTGTTAATTTTTTTCTTCAAATAGTGATCATCGTATTTGTAGCGGCGAACGGTGTAACTTCCCGCCAGACCAAATACTACACCAGCCAGAGAAACCAAACCAGTTTTCATGTTATCAAGTATTTTTATTAAGGTACCGGCCTGAGGCGAACCCGCATGATAAAATGCGAGAATAGCAAATATTACCCACATTAAAGTTAAGAATATCAGTAAAATAAGTGAATAGGTTAAAATTGTAAAAAGAAAATCCGGATAGCCCTTGGAATTCTTCAGCAGCCATTTACTCGGGATACCGCGCAACTCCTGCATAGCGCCTCCTTTTATGCGTTTAAATAAAGATCAATGCCATCGGCAATGGAATGAACGATTTGCTCCTGATACTCAGGAGTAAGCAACCGTTTCAGCTCAGCCGGATTGGTCATAAATCCCAATTCGGTTAAAACGGAAACCGGAATGGTTTTATGAATCCAGGCTAGTTTTCGCCCTAGTTCTACAGTGGACAACATACCTTCATATGCTAGAGGAATGGACCGATTACGACAAGATTGCGTTAAGACTGTTGCTAATCGCATCCCTGGTTTTGATTCATGATCATAAATGAAATAAAGACCATGGGGTTTTGTATCCGGAATATAACCTGTGGATGTGTGGTGAACCGCTACGTTGGCATGCATAGAAATAATTAAATCAAATGATGGTTTGCGTAAACGTTGATGTTCATTGATCAACTGACAACGCAGCCCAAGTGGTATAACGTGACTATCCGATGTGCGGGTTGTATATACTGTGTGTCCGCGTTGCCTGAGTAATGCATTAAGCTGGTGCACAAATTGCAAATTAAGGTCTTTTTCCAATATGCCGTTCCAGGAAGCGCCGCTGTCCGGTCCTCCGTGTCCGGCATCTGTACAGATTACTGCCATAGTCAGCTCCGATTATATAGGAAATTAAGAGGTTGTGAAAATATACTTTGCAGATTCATAGGGTGCAAATTCCAATTTAAAAGAATTTATTATTTCTTTGTTGCTTGGCTTGGTTTTTATTAATAATTTCACAAAGTGTACTGCTATTGTAAACTATGGCAAACTATAACTTTGGATTTTTATGAATGAAATGTTAACGGCCAAACAAGTTCAGGATATTCTGAACATTGATCGCACCACCGTGTATCGCATGCTTAAAGACGGACGTTTAAGCGGTGTAAAAATTGGAAAACACTGGCGTTTTTTAAAGGACGAGATTCAATCATTACTTGATTTGAACGAAAATCCGGCAAGTAATGCCAGCCTTCCCAGCAGCCTGCTGCCGACTCCATGTATCCAAAGCCTTCAGGATGTGTTTGGCGAAATAGTAAGAATCGGAACCCTAACCGTAGATAATCAGGGCAATCCCATCACCCAGTCCAGCAATTCTTGCGCCTTTTGTCAGATGATACAATCCACCGAAAAAGGAATGGCTGCGTGTAAGCAATCCTGGAAACTCATTACCAAAATCAAAAGCAGCAATATGGAATTTTTTACCTGCCACGCCGGACTTAGTTACACCTATGTAAGGATTAAAGTAAATAATATTAAGGATACATTTCTTATTGCAGGACAATTTTTTATTTCTGAATCAGATAAGAGGAAACAAAGTAAACGCTTAGATGCAATTGCTCATGACCTTAATCTTGATCTCAAAGCACTCAAACAGGCAGAAAACGAAATCGTTATTTTAAATGAACATATTCAAACCGAAATAAATCGCTGGATGGCGCACATTGCCCGAACCATTGTCGGCATAACATCCGAACGTTCCCGCTTGATCCTCCGATTAAAGAAGATTGCCGAGTTGAGCAATATTGAAATTTAGCTACCATAACCCTAATTGAGGAGTTCGTCATGAAATTTATATTTATGCTGCTAATGTTTTTCCTCCTGCCCTATTCCCTGCTTGCTCAAAAAGAAATTGATGAAGACCAGGG
>JANTHG010000265.1 GCA_024762535.1 Calditrichaceae bacterium | reverse complement strand
CATTTACAACTTCTAATTTGAATGCCTCGCTATAACGTACCAGTTTCCTGCTCATAGTCCCTCCTTTGAGTGACAACTTAATGCAGGACGGCACCCCTTCTTCTTACTTCTTACTTCCTACTTCCCACATTCCCTCGGCTGGGCTTGTCGAAGGCAAAGTCCTCTTCTTTCTCAGGTTTTAACAATCTCTGCCGAAAATCCTCTATGTAACAGATAATACATAGAGGATAAAATGGATCCCAAGAAAGCAAAAATAATCTGTACCATCGGCCCGGCAAGCGATTCGGTGGAAATGCTCACTAAGTTAGCTCATGCAGGGATGAACATCGCCAGGCTCAACTTTTCGCACGGAACTCACGAAGAACATAAACAAAAGATGGACCGTATCCGGCAGGTATCCGCAGCTACAGGTAAACCGATTGCCATTCTGCAGGATTTACAGGGCCCTAAAATCCGCGTGGGAACCTTCGAAAATCCGCCGATTCAACTGAATCCGGGAGATTTATTCACACTGACCATGGACGATGTAGTTGGAAATGAACATATCGTAAGTACCAGTTATAAGAAATTGGCGCAGGATGTGGAAATTGGTGACAAAATTCTGGTTAATGACGGCCTGATAAAACTAAAGGTTCAGCAGAAAAAAGGGAACGATATTTTTTGTGAAGTAATTAATGGCGGTAGTCTGTATGACCGGAGAGGAATTAACTTACCGGGTGTCAAGGTTTCGGAACCGTCGTTAACGGAAAAAGATAAACGTGATTTGGAATTCGGCCTGGAACAGGGGATTGATTATGTGGCGCTTTCATTTGTGCGCGATGCCGATGGCATCCGGCAAATCAAAGAGTTTATGGGAAAACGCGCCGTTCCTGTGATTGCCAAATTGGAAAAACCGGAAGCGCTGGATAATCTTGATGAGATTATAGAAGTGACCGATGGCGTAATGGTGGCTCGCGGCGATTTGGGGGTGGAAATAGACGCTGCCCGTGTTCCGGTGGTTCAAAAACAGATTATTGAAAAATGCTTACTGGCCGGCAAACCGGTTATAACGGCTACGCAAATGCTGGATTCTATGATGATGAATCCTGTTCCTACCCGGGCGGAAACATCGGACGTGGCAAATGCCGTTTTTGACGGCAGCGATGCGGTTATGCTTTCAGGTGAAACGGCCTTTGGCAAATTCCCCGAAGAATCGGTTAAAATGATGGCTTCCATTATCCGAAAGGCTGAAACGAGTCCACAATATTTTAGAAAAATAAAACAAAAAATGATAAAAGAAGGAGAAGCCAATTTTACTCACTCTGTATGTCTCGCTGCCTATTTCAGCGCACGGGATGTGGGCGCCAAATATATTGTGGTGCTAACGCGCAGCGGAGAAACGGCTAAAATCATTTCCAATTTGCGGCCACAAACATCTATTGCAGCTCTCACAAATAATACCACAGCACTGCAACAGTTGGCCTTATATTGGGGTATACGTCCATCCTTTCTTGATAAAACCATTGATATGGACGAAGACCTTTCCGGTTTAGACCGGTATTTGAAAGAAAACAATTTTGTGCAAAGTGGTGACCGGATTGTACTCATTGCCGGTTCTTCGGCTCAAAAAGGCGGTACCAACCTAATGCGTTTGCATGAAATTAGCTGATTTTTAATGAATTACACGATTTACGATTTTTTTGGCAATGTGGGCGCTGGTCTGATTATTTTAATGTATTTATTACAGGCTATGCGTAAAATCCGGGCAACCCAACTTAGTTATTCCTTATGGAATGCCATCGGTGCGGCGCTCATTGCCTTTTCACTCTGTTTTAATTTTAATCTTTCCGCTTTTATTATTGAATTCTTCTGGTTATTGATTAGTTTATATGGTATCATTCAAGGGTTAAGAACAAAATAATTATGTATCCGGGAGATGTGCATGAATGCTCTGGACTGGCTGCTGATTATTGTTTACCTGCTTGGTGTTGTGGGGTTTGCCTTTTATCTTTCCCGCAGGCAATCCACTACCAGCGATTACTACCTGGCTGGCCGTACGATTAAGTGGTGGCAATCGGGTGCTTCTACCATGGCCACGCAGCTTTCGGCCATTAGTTTTGTATCTGCTCCGGCTTTTGTGGCGCTTAAAGCGAACGGTGGCATGAAATGGCTCAGTTATGAATTTGCCGTTCCACTGGCTCTGATTCTGGTCATGGCTGTCATCATTCCTGTTCTGCACTGCGGGAAATATATCAGCATTTACGAATATTTGGAAGAGCGCTTCGATGCTTCTACCCGAACGCTGGTTAGTATTTTATTTCAGTTGGGTCGCGGGCTGGCCACTGCCGTAGCTGTGCTGGCAGGGGGCCTTATCTTGTCAACGGCACTGGGCATTTCTACGGCAAGCGCCATTCTCATTATAGGCCTGGTCACTTTACTGTATGATGTACTGGGTGGATTGCGGGTGGTGATTTTAAGCGATGTACTGCAAATGGCCATCATTATTCTGGGATTGCTGATATGCGGTGGTGTGGCCTGGTATGAAGTGGGCTGGCATGCAGCCTGGTCTGCCTTCCCACCGGAACGCATGCAGATTATGGATTTAAACGGCTGGGGATTTTCCGCGGATAGCACGTACGGATTCTGGCCTATGCTCATTGGCGGCTTCTTTTTGTACGCTTCCTATTACGGAACAGACCAGAGCCAGGTGCAGCGGGAAATGTCGGTAAAAAATGAGAGTGAAGTGCGCAAATCCCTGCTGGTGAATGCCATTGGCCGCTTCCCGTTGGTTTTGCTGTATGTGCTCATGGGTGTGTTGATTGGCGCCGTGTTTATGCATCCCCAAACTCTAAATCATTTAGCGCAAAGCCTGCATCTTTCCTCAAACGAAGTTACCACTCTGCTGGATAAAAATCCGGACCGTATGGTGCCCATGTTTATTTTAGGCTATTTGCCGCATGGCGTCATCGGATTTATTTTTGTGGCCATCATGGCCGCGCTCATGTCCAGTTTAGATTCCGGCCTGAATTCTTTAAGCGCAGTAACCATGAAAGATGTGTATCAGAAATTCATTAAACCCCGGGCAACGGAAAAACACTATTTCAGAGCTTCAAAAATGATTACCGTACTTTGGGGTATTTTTGCCATCGGTGCGGCGCTGCTGATGACCGAAACCACACAAGCCGCCCGTCAAACTACGATTGTACTGATAAATGCGGTGGGCAGTATGTTGTACGGACCGATACTGGCTGCGTTTTTATTGGGCATGTTCACTCAAAACATCGGAGCGCGGGCCGTTAAATGGGGAGTGCTGGCCGGAATTTTCTTTAATTTATTATTGTGGATATTTACTTCGGTTTCCTGGATGTGGTGGAATGTAAGCGGATTCCTGTCTGCGGTGATTGTGGCAGCGATAGTGAACGGCAGCACACAGAGTTTGAATCAAAAAGAATCTCCAAAACAGGCAAAATCAATCATAGCCGGTTGGAACGGAGAAGCTCCCAAATGGAGGATTGTTTACGGGATAATTGTTTTGTATTTCTTTTTGATTCTGGCCGTCAGTTGGTGGCTGGAAAGGTAACCGGGCATTAAAACCATTTTAAAAAGTCTGTTGAGGGAATAAATATTTTTAAATCTGTTTTAACG
>JANTHG010000264.1 GCA_024762535.1 Calditrichaceae bacterium | reverse complement strand
AACGTGATTCCCATTCGCATTCCGCCCCTGCGGGAACGGCCCGATGATATTCCGGCCCTGGTTAACTATTTTACCATGCGTTACTGCAAAGAAAATAAACTGCCTGTTCCTCAGATTGACCCGGCTCTTATTGCTTACCTTTCCCGACTGCAATGGAAAGGCAATATCAGGCAGTTGGAAAACACCCTTATTCGCATGCTGCTCTTAAACCGAACCCTGCTAACGTTAAAAGACCTGCCCGAAGAAATCATCGAAAAGGAAGATTCCTTACTGCAAACCGCCTTCAACAATAAACTGACCCTAGAAGAGCTGGTACGTATGTACATAAATCTGGTTTATGAACATACGGGGCGGAATAAAAAAGAAGCCTGCGCCTTTTTGGACATCAATTACCGCACCCTGAACAGTCGTCTTAAAAAGGATTGATTGCACATATTACAATCGGCCCTATCGCATAAATTGCATTTTTTACAACCAACGCCCCACTTTGCACTCTTAACGTATTATATTTTCATCACTTAACTGGCAACACACCACATCCCCTTGTATTTTATGGGTTTATCTATTGGCATGGCTTTTGTTATCTATTAAATGACGACAAAACAGGAGGAAGCCAATGTCAACTCAGAGTATTTTAAACGGAAATTTGAATATCACATCTATGGACGATGAACAGGGGCGGCGCTATTACAGTGTTAAGTTGGCCTTTTCTGACAATGATATATTGGCGGTGTATCGAAACAGCATGGACGAATTAGTAAACGAACTACCCGGGATTATTTCTTCCGCCATTCAGGCAAGAATTTTAACGGACGAACGGCTCGTCAACTAACCAAAGGAGTGGCTGATGAAAATTTTTGTTTGTGAGCACGACCCATACCGTGCGAAACTAATGCAGGACATTCTTTCCGTTTACAATTATAAAATTGTAACCATGCAAAAACGCGGCGATATTTTTAAAGAGATTCAACAACAGCGCCCAGCAGTTATCGTAATTAACGAAACCTTTGCCAAAGAATCCGTTGCCGATATGATTGCGCATTTACGGCAGGACCCGAAAACGGCCAAAATACCGGTAGTGTTTATTAGTAATTCAGCGCCGGTGGAACAACAATTAAGCCAGTATCGATTTGACATGCTCACAGAAATCATCCAGGAGCCCATTAAGATTAAAAATCTGCGTCATTATATCGATCGCTGGACAACATTCAGAAGTTTATATATAAAGCATTAATGTTATGTGGCTATATATTTTCTCACAAATCGTATTAATCGCCTTGTGGATGATTTTCAAAGGAACCAGTATCAAGGATGATGTCTTATTCTAAAAGCCTTACATAGAGCTTTGGCTGTTTTATCGGGTGATAAAACAGCCTTTTTTTATTCTTCTACCCAGCGCCCATCCGGCTGAATATGTAATGGCGAGTGCTGTTTCACATAATCCCGCACTGCCTTACGCACTAAAATTTCAGTATTATTAAAATGTTCCTGAGAAAGAAAGGCCAGTTTCGTCATTCCGCTGTTACCTTCTGCAAGATACGTTGTGGTTGCTATGGTATATTCCCGGGTCGGGTCCAATAGCTCACCATCTACTGTAAATGATTCAATGCGCTCACCATCTGCTCTGCTGCGGTTAACCTGAACCTTTCCTCCGGAAATGGCTAAGCCTCCGTAAGTGCCCACCACGCTGGTTTCCACCAAATCTTTTAGTAGTTTGCCGGTTATTTTTATCAGTACAATTTTATTGCCAAAAGGGAATACACCGGAAAGGTGACGCATGGTAATCGGCCCAATAGGAATATCCCGGCGCATGCCGCTAAAATTATTAAAAGCAAAATCGGCCCCGGTTGCCGAACGCATAGCATCACACATCAGGTTGGCCATGGGCGATTCGCCCCGACTGCTGCGCCAAAGAGTGGTGCGGGTAACGCCGATTACTGTATCAAAATCCGGACTGTACTGTGCCTTCATCGCGGCAATAGAATCGGCCATAGACGATTCCGGCCAGAATTCATCTTCGCTCAACAGGAGCAAACCGTTATCTTTAGAAGGTAACTCGTAGCCCATTAATTTATGCGAAACAGCATCGATTTTTAAAACCGCCATACCCAAATTACCGCCACTGGCGTAATTCTGAAAACAGAGCGTATGATTTACCGGGTCTTCCCAGGGTTTATTATATCCTTTGTTAAAACCACCGGAAATGAGCACATCAATTCCGGGTACAAAGCGGGCAAATTCCATAGTCGTTACATACGATTCCTTTTTAATCCGCAATTGCTCTTCTTCTTTCAGTACCTGATATTCCTGTTTGGCATCATAAGGCAACCCTAAATTTACCATTGCAATTATTAAATCGGCTCCCTGAGCCTTTAAGGCAGCCACAGCTTTTTGGGCTTCCGGGATTTCCTTAGCAAAACGCACACCCTGCAATAAAGAAGGGTCATCTGCCTGTTCCGCCGCTTTGGAAACGATACCGAACAAACCGACTTTAATATTTCCTTTTTGAATGATTGAATAGGGTTTGATCCGCGATTTATGGGCGTATTCCGAATCTACAATGCAGTTTGCAGCCAAAACCGGAAAATGTGCCGCACGGGAAAGAGAAAGGTAAGCCTGCACTCCTTCTTTAAAATCATTAGGCCCGGCCGTCATTCCATCATATCCGGCCATATTCATATAGCGAATAACAGCCTGCCCTTTGGAATTATTGCTGATATCGTTGGTGCCCCAAAAAATATTTCCCGCATCCAAAAGCAACACCTGGTCGCCTTGCCGGGCAGCCTGTTTCCGGTATTTCGAAATAATGGAATAAGCCGAAGCGCCGCCACCGAGAATCGGTGGGAAATTGGGATTCATATATACGGCTTCCTGCTCTTCGATACCACCGCGCAAATCGTTGGAATAAAATAAATAAATGTTTTCAGGTGTTTTCTGCGCCCAAACTCCGGCCACAAAACTGAAAAGTACCAATAAAGCCAGTGCTTTCATGTTGCCTCTCTATTTACTGCCTGTAAAGGCATAATTTAAATCAATTCGTAGAAAAAAGTTGCTCAGATTAACACGGTCGCTATCGGAACGATTGGTATAGCCGTACAAATCTTCCGGGAACACATCATCCTGATAATATTGAAACGAAGAAACACCTCCGGCAAAATCAACCTGAACACCCGATAGTTCAAACCCGGAGCCTACGGTTAAAACGGTACGTGTAAAATCCCTGCTCTCTTTTAAAGTGCCAAAGGTAAACCCGGCGCGTAACGGAATCTGGTCGAAAAAGAGATGTTCCACGCCAAAACGCAGAGTGTAGGTATCATTGAAGTCCGTTATCCGTTGTGAATCTTTAAACTGGCTCCAGAAATCGTACACAAAATCCACGCTCACCCGCGCTTCCAGCACATTCTGAAAACGGTACGAAAAACCGCTTCCCAATTGTAAGGGATAGGTAATCGACTGCTTTGAAGACACAGCCATCAGTGAATCTTGCGTAAAAGAGGAGTTAAAATCCAACGTGTATGGCAGGTGTATGTTTAAGCCCAACCCTAACCGCTCATCGTAGCGATAGCTAAGGCCAAGGGATGTAACCAGAGGCGTGCCGTCCAACGTTTTGGTACGCTGCTCTTTGGTTTCTACGGCAGCCGG
>JANTHG010000263.1 GCA_024762535.1 Calditrichaceae bacterium | reverse complement strand
TAAAGTGGCTTCCGTTCAGTACAGCAATGGGCTGTTAATGCCGGAGCTGAACATATTTAAACACACCAGCGTCATCGTTTCCAAAATACAGGTCGATCCCAGTAAACCCCGGGTAACATTTACCAATCTCTCCGTTTCCGGGAAGGATTCGTCACAGTTCTCTGAAAACTACAAAGGCGGGCTGACCAACAGCAACAATGCCTTTTTCCCGAAAGAAGAATTCTGGCGCTATCGCGTTACAGGTGTGGAAAAAATAACTGTTCCCGCCGGTACGTTTGCCTGCACGGTGATCGAAGCCGTGGATGGTGAAAAGAAACTCAAATACTGGATGATTAACGATATGCCCGGTATTTATGCCAAAATCATCATTGATGAAACCGATCCCTTTGGCGAGACTTCTTACACGATGCAGGAGTTGGAGAACATTAATTATAAGTAAGAAGTAGAGAAGTAGGAAGTAAGAATTTGGGAATTGGCGGAAGCGCCGAAAACAATAGAATTAACATTTCATTTATTATTTTTAAGGAGTTTATATGAAACACTTTTCTTTTTTATTTGTTTTTCTACTGATTATTCAGGCAAGTTTTGCACAAGAGGTCGGAACACAGAAATGGTCGTTTAACACCGGTGATTTTATTTTCGGCGCGCCGGCCATTGGAACGGACGGCACGGTTTATGTGGCGTCTAACGATCATTATGTATATGCCATCAATCCGGATGGTAGCGAGAAATGGAAATTTGATATGGGGTTTGGTTGCTACGGTTCACCGGCGATTGGTACGGATGGCACCATTTATATCGGAACGGCGGGTATCGGTAAATTATTTGCTATTAACCCCGACGGCACCAAAAAATGGGAAAGTGAACAGGCTGATGGCTGGATTCAGGATTCACCCGCTATTGCTTCAGACGGTACCATTGTTTTTGGCACCAGCAACCAAAATTTTTACGGAATTAATCCGGATGGCACTACACGATGGAAACGAGTCGTAAATAGTAATAACTATTCCAGTCCGGCCATTGCGGCAGACGGAACCATCTATATGGGGTTTGAGTACGGAACAGGATTCAGGGCATTCAATTCCGATGGCAGCGAAAAATGGAATTTGGATATTGGCAAGGTGGAGTCTTCTCCCGCTATTGGCTCAGACGGAACGATATATGTGGGAACTACAAATAATAACCTGAATGCCATTAATCCGGATGGCACCCTAAAATGGACGTTTGCAACGGGTGCGGCCATTTACGCCTCTCCGGCTATCGGTGCGGACGGCACCATTTATATCGGCTCGTATGACGGAATTTTTTATGCAGTCAATCCGGATGGTTCGGAAAAATGGCATTTAGTAACCGATGCTTTTATCCCGTTCCTGCATGAAGATAGTCCGGCTATCGGTGCGGACGGAACTATTTATGTAACCGCCATGGATACGGCTCAATTCACTTTTAAACGATTTCTTTATGCAATCAATCCGGATGGTTCGGTTGAATGGCGGTTTGAGGCGGATGCTATCGAGGGACAGATAGCCATTGCCGATGACGGTACGCTTTATGTGGGATCCCAGGGCGGGACTTTGTACGCGCTTTACAGTAACAGTCATGGATTGGCCAATAGCCCCTGGCCGCGTTTTCATCACGATAACAAAGGTACGGGCAATGTTAAAACCACTACTTCCATAAAACGGATTAATACAGAAATTCCGCAGGATTTTGAAGTCTCTGAAGTGTATCCCAATCCATTCAATCCTTCAGCACATGTGCGATTCCATTTAAACAAATCTGCTCGTGTGCAGGTGAGCGTGTACAACGCCGCTGGTCAATTAGTAGAGCAACTGTTGAACGCTCAAAAAGCTGCCGGTAATTATGAATTACACTGGAATGCGGCGCAGTTTGGTTCCGGTGTGTATTTTGTTAAAGTTCAGGCCAATGGATTAACACAAATGCGCAAGGCCCTGCTGGTGAAGTAAATCAATTAGTCATATAAGAAATATTGTTTTATGTATCGAATGAATGCCGCTCTCCGAAGTGTTGAAGAGCGGCATTTTTATTTTGTGCAAATTGTCCGTTTAAATCGGTAATAAATATTCAATATTTATAGTTATTTTTACCAAATATATGCCGATATTAAACCGAACGAAATTACATAACAAAAGGAGTTGGAAATGAGAAAAGAGAATTTTACCCACAGACTGGTTCGTTTTTTAATTCTGTTCATCTTTGCCTTTGGCTTAAATGCCCAAAATTTATTGCTTAACCCCGATGCCGAAACCGGCGACACGCAAGGCTGGGTCGACCCGGATAATGCCTGGAGTGCTGCCAATGACATTACCCCGCATGGTGGCGCGTATTTCTTTTGGCCGGCAAAACTGGACCTTTCCTACACAGAAATGTACCAGGATGTAGATGTAAGCGCCTATATTTCGGATATTGATGCCGGGAATGCCTGGTTCAATTTAAGCGGCTGGCTGGCCAACTGGGATCAGTATCCGCATGATCGGGCTACACTGGCTCTCGAAGGCCAGAACAGTGACGGACAACAACTCTTCTATGTATCCCGTGACCACCGCAGCCCTGTTTGGACGAACTATCAGTTGGAAGGCAATCTTCCTGCCGGCACACGCACACTTCGGGTTCACCTGATTGCCACACGATTTGTGGGTACGGATAATGATGGCTATTTTGATGATTTATCACTCACGGTGAATAGCACAGCCCCGTCTGTTTCGATTGAAGTTTCCTCTGAGAATGATGCCATAGAACTTCCTGTTGACGGCACGCTGCAATTAACGGCTCAAACCATCGGCGGCACCGATTCCGGTTATGATTGGTCTTCTTCCTTTGAAGCGGTTGCCACCGTTGATACCAACGGTTTGGTAACGGCTCACCAGGCGGGTCGGTTTAGCATTCAGGCAATTGGAAAGAATAGCGGCAAAACAGGATTCATTGAACTTACAGCTTTTAATCCGGAAGATATCATTTTTCTATCACCGCAACGGGATTCGGAACTACCGGCCGGGAGTGTACAGGAAGTGACCTGGGAAGTCAAGGGAAATATTAGTACCGCCACCTTATCATACAGCCTGAATGGCGGCAGTGACTGGATTGATATTGCAGAGATTGATTCCATTGCAAGCAGCCATTATTTCTGGACGGTTCCGGATACGAATGCAACGCTCAATAATTGTTATCTTAAAATGTACTGGAATGGCGGCGAATCGGTCAGTTCAAAATTTTCAATAGTTCCCAATACAACGGCCATTAAATATAGCGCAGGGGTAAAAGTACCGGCGAATATTGAATTACTGCCCAATTATCCCAATCCCTTCAATCCGCTAACACATATCAAATTTAATGTCGTAAAGAATACACAGGTCACGATTTCAATCATCAACTCCGCCGGACAGCAAGTAGCGGTTTTGCTGAATACCTATACCGCACCCGGACAGCATGAGATAAGCTGGAACGCTGCAGGATTCAGTTCGGGACTGTATTTTATCCGCCTAAGCACCAATGGAGAAAGTTATGTGCGCAAAGCCATTTTAATGAAATAAATAATCGCTCTTCATTCTTTCTGGCCCGAATCTAAATGTACAGATTCGGGCTTTTTTTCCGATGAATACTAATAAAAAACGGCCTTTATCCTCAA
>JANTHG010000262.1 GCA_024762535.1 Calditrichaceae bacterium | reverse complement strand
TATTTCTAATGGGATCGATGCCGGCCTTGCAACAACTGTTGCCATTTTTATACTCACACGAGAGTATTAAAATAAAAATGCAGGAAAAAAAGAAAAATTTTGATAGGATTGTATTCATTTTAAAAAAGGCTGCTGAATAAAAGTTACAGCAGCCTTATCCTTATCGGTTTATAGGGTTTTCATTATTTAACCAACAACATTTTCTTTATCTGGCTGAAGGAATTTGTTTCCAGTCTGTAAAAATATAAACCACTGGCTAAGCCGCTTGCATCAAAGCGAACCGAATGTTCACCTGCAAACATGGACTCGTCAACCAAAGTTTTAACTTTTTGGCCGAGGACATTATAAACATACAAATTTACATTCCCGGCTTTTGCTAATTTAAACTTAATAGTTGTAGTGGGGTTAAATGGATTCGGATAATTTTGTTGCAATTCATATTCGGCAGCAATCGCAGTAGGCTCTCCTCCGGAAATTCCCACATAATTTTCAAAATGCAGTCGTTCATAATTAACGCCCTGATGTGCATGCAAATTAGGATAAATCCCACTATTTGCGGGCTGGGTGCCGTTATCGATCGTGGCGACGGCAAATTTATATTCTTTGCTTAAATCACTAAAAATAACATCATGCTCCGGGTGACCAGTATCCAATGCACGCTTAATTTCTACTGTCCAGTATCCATTATCCCAAACCGGAGCAATTCGGATATCGGCCCTGTCTGAACCGGAATCCGGAACTTTCATTACGTATTTTGGTAATCTGTCGCCAGCCTGCCAACCGGCATTTGGATCGTATGCTTTTCCGGCAACGGCCCAGGAACCTGGCCAAGGTAAAGATGTATAGGTGTTGTCATAAAGCGCACTCGGATTTGCATCGTGAGTGGCACCCATCCATTGCGGTACACCTCCGGAAAGATTATTGTAGTAGCAAAAAGTTGAACCAGAGGCGTCACCATGGCGGCCACCATCTTCTGTTTTTGTTGTGTCATACGTAACGTATTTATCATCCACATAGCCTGCAGGCCAGGTACGGGCACCCTTTGAATGCCACATATCACCATATTCATCCGGCCCTAAAAATTTACCCCAGCGTTCGCGTGTATTGTGACAAGTTGCCATACAACCACGGCTGTCGAAATCTTTAATTGATGTCATCGGCCAGAAGATTCCAATACGATCTTCACGCACCGCATCAGTTTCTCCGGTGGTTACCCATTGACTACCATCAAATTCGATTTCTTGTCTGCGGACTGTCATTGTAGGATCTGCCCAACGAGCCATGATGTAAAGGTCATTATTATCATAAACCGCTTTCATCTCAACGGACATGGCGCTTTCATGAACACCTTTAACTACCATGAAAACAGTATCAGTTGGGGCTGTAGCCCATGCAGGATCATTTATCAGACCATCTAAAACAGGAGGCTGAGAGGTTTTTTTCGCTTCAAGTACGCCACCTTTTTTATCGGAAGTGAACATATCAAAATAGAGTTTTCCCCATTCAGCAATTTGTACATCTTCCGGATTGTTCCAGGTGGCTAGCAGAGTATCTTTTACGCCTTCCCCATAGCTATTGTTTTTATGACAGGTGGCGCAGGTGTTGGGCATTCCGGCCTGGGCCTGATAATCAAGTGTGTTTTGTGGAGAAATAGTCTCAAAGGTGTGCGAATGAATATCATAACTAATAGCTGACTTTACTATTTTAGGCATATGGCATTTACTACAGCGCGAAGCACCCGAATTTTCAGGATCATACGGATGTTTGGTGTGACCCTGCACTACGGCGCCAATTGCATCTATGTTTGCGGCATAATCAGCTACCATCTCTTTACTAATTCCCTCAAAATCACCATGAGTAGCATGACAGGCCAGACAAAGAGTATTGTTGTCATTGTCCGTCGCGATTGTCAGAGGATTATTATTGGCATCCTCTTCCTCAATACTTTCTACCATATGATGTTTTGCATTATTATGGACATCATGACACTCCGTACAGCGAACCTTGTGGAAAGCGAAAGTCGGTTTAGTAGATTCATAAAAATCATAAAACTGCTGGTGGTGTTGTTTGGAATGGATTTCATCCGGCCAGTATCCACCACCATCGGTATAAATATCGCTTACCGTTTCACCTGTAGTCCAGGATGTCATTGTATCGTCATGATAAGGGAAAGAAAATGTTTGATTTGGTAAACTTTTCCCACGGGAATGACACATACCACAGAGATTATTGGACTCCGCTGTAGTAAGATCGGCAGGATTAATTATCTTGGTTTTATCCCCGCTGGCAGCATGGTCTCCACCTTCACCGTGGCAGCGTTCGCACCCAACATTAATTTGTTCAAGACTACCATCACCATCCAGATCGAATACATTATTTCCATAGGAATTTTCCGTAGCCGGGTCAATTCCTGCTCCGTGTGCAATCCATTCACCACTGGCATTTTGGTCTAAGGTTAAACCGGTTACATGACAACCCGCACAACCTTTGGCCAGGCTGCGACTGTTTGTGGCTGCTTCGGCTAATGTAGAAGTAGATGTATATACAGGGGCATTATTGTTATCGTACCAGGCATCTACATGATATAGTACATATTCATGTGTTTTTTCATTAAACTGAATGGGAGAAATATAAATGCCCTGCGTTTCACCTTCGGCTGTATTTATTTTTACCCCATAGCGTTGTTTATACAGTCCGCTTCCACCATACGTTAAATATACTTTATGAGTCATCTGCCCGATGGTAATCGTATAGCCATTGCTTGCAGAATAAGCTAAAACCGGAGCATTCGGTTTGTAAGCATCAAATACACTGGAAATGGTATTAAAATCCAACCCATCGTGAAAATCATCAATGCCATTTTGATCATAATCATTAACGATACCGGTCAGGATTTGCATACTTTCAGCGTCATCGAGCACAACGGAATATCCATTAGCGTGCATGGATGTCCGCCAACCGGTGGCATCTCCAAGTGATGAATTATTATGACAGGTAAGACATTTTTCCGGGCCAACAAAACTGTTAGCTAATAACAACCCCGAAAATAATAATAAAAGAAAAAGTGGTAATAGTAACTTCTTCATAATTCCTCCATAAAAAATAATACAACTTAGTCGAGTGTTGCTGATTTTGAAATTAACAAAGAATTAATAGCTTCCAATAAATCCTCCTTTGATAAAGGTTTATGACCATAAAAATCGATCCCTAATTGACTGATACGCTGACCTAATTCTATACTTTTATTTGACGTAATAAAAACGATGGCTGCTTTTTTTTGAATTTGTTTAACAACTCTAACGATCTGTTCGCTGTGTGGGGTTACGAAATCGTCATCAATCAGAATTACTGAGAATGGGTGAGAGCTTAATTGCTCGGTAACGGCCCACATTTCAAAGTTGTTATTAATAGTACTAACTTTTGCAGGCACATCCATTTCGGCTATATTTTTTATCATGTTGTTATCATTGCTTATTAAAAAAATTCTCATGCAAAATATTAATACAATTATGATGCCATGCTATTATATGCAATTCATACCCTTTTGTAAAAGTAAAAAAAATAAATAGATATGCTGATTTAATAACTACCCATAAGTCTTAAATATAATTGAAGTAATTGCGACATGCATGTCCCACTGAGACAGGGCTTTCTCA
>JANTHG010000261.1 GCA_024762535.1 Calditrichaceae bacterium | reverse complement strand
AACACGTAAAGTATTTTTCAGCTTCATCATCTGGATGAATAAATCATGTTCCGGATAAAGATTTTCCGCATGAATCGGGCTTTTAAAATAGAATGACAGCCATTCCTGAATACCCTTAAACTGCGCTCTTCCTGCCAGATCGAGCAACAAAACCAAATCTAAAATAATGGGCGCCGCCAAAATGCTGTCACGGCACAGAAAGTCAATTT
This sequence comes from Calditrichaceae bacterium, assembly GCA_024762535.1. Lineage (GTDB taxonomy): Bacteria > Calditrichota > Calditrichia > Calditrichales > Calditrichaceae > JANTHG01. The sequence goes on along the minus strand of JANTHG010000261.1, from coordinate 3,522 downwards.
TGATCTGCATGGGATAGCCCAACCAGCCAAAGATATCAATATTATCCCAGCCTTCTTTATTATCTCTGCGCGGCGGGTAATAATTAATACGCACTTTATGATAGAGATCATTATATAATTCCGGATAGAGTTCAGGTTGCAGAATATGTTCCAGTACCGAAAGTTTACTTTCTTCCTTGGTTTTAAATGATTCCGGATCATCCAATACTTCCCCATCCCTATTGCCCAGAATATTGGTGGAGAACCAACCTTCAATACCCAACATACGCGCTTTCAATCCGGGGGCCAGAATGGTTTTCATTAAAGTTTGTCCGGTTTTAAAATCTTTACCGGCCAGAGGAACGCCCATTTCATCGGCAAATTCATAGGCAGCGGGAAAATCGGCTGAAAGATTAGGGGCGCCATTTGCATAAGGAACCCCTTCAGCAATCGCTGCCCAGGCATAAATCATGCTTGGCGCAATTTCGGGATGATTCTCTCTCATGGCTTTTTCAAAGGCCGCTTTCGTTTGATGTATTTCGCTGCGCGTTAAAAATATTTCGGTACTCCCTGTCCAAACCATGACCAGGCGATCTAAATTATTCTTTGCTTTGAAATCACGAATATCCTGGCGTACCATTTCAAAATATTCATACCAATTGGCCGCTTTTTTAACATGAGGGCCATCCAGTTTTTTAACATATTTACGATTAAAAACTGCCTTCATCGGTTTAACGGCCGAGAGTTCATCTTTTACCTGATCAAGCAACTCTTTTTCCAGTACACCGGCATTCAAGGCCGATTCATAGGCATCATCTTCAAAAATATCCCAAGCCCCAAAATAAAGATTATCCAGTTCTACCAGGGGAACGAGTTCTTTGATAAGCGGATTGCGCATATCATCCCTGCGTCCGAGACGAATATGATTCATTTGCGTTAATGAGCCAATCGGTTTGGACAATCCTTTACGAATGGCTAATACACCGGCAATAAATGTAGTGGATACAGCTCCGAGTCCGGGAAGCAACACACCCAGTCTTCCTTTACTTTCTTTAACCGTTATTTCTTTTATTGGCTTAGCTGCCATAATCCGACTCCTTATTTACTTTTTAGTATCTTGTTTATATACATATACCATTCTTTGTATGGCTGTAATATTGGCAAAAATGGCAACAAACCAGATAACAATATCCAAAAGTGTTACCGGGAAATTGGACACATTAAAAACGGAAAGTGGAAAAAGCGGATAATAAAACAAGGCACCGGCGCCAATAAATACCACACGTTCCGGCCGTTGCATAAACCCTACCTTAGCATCAAAACCAAGTCCTTCCGCCCGTGCCCGGACATAACTAACCATAGTGGAACCACCTAAAGCCGCAAACGTGGCAACCGACAACAAATAATTTTTATTTCCCACATAATAGGCAGCAATTCCAAAGAACATAATAACTTCAGAATAACGATCTATTGATGAATCAAACAAAGCGCCAAAACGAGAGCTTTGGCCCGATTGACGGGCTAACTTTCCGTCCAAAACATCACACATACCGCCAATAAGAATAAAAAAACCGGCCCAGTGCATATTAGAGGGGCTCCAAACGAGGATTACCGCACTAATTGAACTTAAAAGCAATCCCAAAACAGTGTAGGTGTTGGGATGCATATTTAAGCGGACCGACAAATCGACTAAGGGAGATAATAAATTTACAAATCCCGTTTCTAACCATTCGGGCAATAAGCCCTTACTTTCTTTTTTCATTGTCTGCCTGACAGAATAGTATATTTTAACTACGATTCGTAATATACAATAAAATACAATTTTTTCATACATTAAACCCGAATATTTTTTCTAAATATTTATCTTGCCGATTTTTAAGTATCAAAATAGGTGTTTGGAATTATCTTTATCACGGCTATTTCTTCGTTCAGAAAGCGGAGGAAACGATTCCCTTAGGAACCTGTTTCCTCCGACACGCATAGCTGTAATTCAAAACCCTGAGAAGTTAGAAACTATATTTTAACTGTGTATAAACCATATCGTTACTATCAAACTGACCGAACATACCGGCGTTGCCGCTAAAAATATTGGCACCGAGCAACACGGAAAATCCGTCAGCCACATCGTAGGTTAGTTTGGGACGAATCAACGAGGCTTTATTGTTGAAATCATAATACATAAAGAAGGATATGTTCAGCGTTTCATTCACATAATCTTTGGTGGCTAAAAAAGTAGCCATGTTGGAATAGGCATCATTCTCAATGGCGTTATCATAATCCAAAATAGCCTGTTGAATAAATTGTCCGCTTAAATGCCAATCCATCAGCGTGTAGTCCAGGCCGATCAGATAGTGCACATAATCTTTTTTTATCACCGCTTCTTTAACCATAGGATCGGCGGTATTGAAATATTTACCCTGGTAATAAGCGCCTTCACCCCGAACCACAAACGGCCCGAGTGTTGTACTGAAACTACCGCCGCCGATGGTTAAACGATGGTGCTCCGGGAACACGGTAATCCCTTTGAGTACAGGCTGCTGCGGATTACTCATATCCATTTGCTTCACCACGTGCATGGAGGGATCGTCATCCCAGGCATAACCGGCCATGACTTCAAAATCCACGTATTCGGTTAAAGCGGAAAATTTTGCGAAGGCTTCACTATTTTCCAGCGAGGTTTTGCCCTCTTCCTTAGAATGGTCAATCACCGGCTGTAGCGGAAAATCCGGCATGGACGGCCGCCAAATACTCCCTTCCGGCGCGAACCGAGTGGCTGTGAAACGAGGAATCCACACCAGCTCCAGTGTATTGTTACCGATATAATAATCGCCCTTAATGCTGGTAACTCCCATGCGAATTTCGTCAAAATCCCGCAATAGAAATTCCGTCAAATCTTTTGGAGAGACAATATCCGTGATAAAAACCCCGTCAGCCTTTCCCCAAATGATTTGTTGTTTCCCAATACGCAAATCAACAGATTCAAAAAAGAGATCTAAGTAGGCTTCACGCAAACCGATTTCCAAATCCTGATTGCTGTACTGGTACATGTAGGGATTCACTTTAAAGGCTACTTTATCTTTACTTTGTTCCACATTAAGGTTAAAGGTGTTTTGAATGATGGAAAAATCATTATCGCCCTTTAATAACACACCGGTATAATTGCGAACATAGCCGGTCATGGATAAATCCTGAGCCTGCAATCCGGCCATGAGAATGAGAATTAGTAACAGAGATAAAAAACACTTCATTATTTTAGCCCTCGCTTCATCATTCGTTCTGTAAACTTATTTGTTGGAATGCCTGTATTTATTTTAACATTAGTTAGTTCCATAACCGTTTGATGATTCTTTTGTTTATTATCCATTTTGGTTTTAAGAATAGTCCAGAACCCTTTAATTTTATCATATTTTTCTATATGCAAGGTTTTCAAAAAGTCACCGTCTTCGTCGTAAAATTCTTTTTTTAAGCCGATCCATTTATCTTTGATTACCCAAGTTACGGTTTTGGAATACATGTACTCTTCATTTTTGGGTGTACTCTCAA
>JANTHG010000260.1 GCA_024762535.1 Calditrichaceae bacterium | reverse complement strand
GCTGCTGATGTGATTGGCAATCCGGATAACTACAATATCATGACCTACTGGAGTGCATCGGAATATGATAAATACGGTCATATTAAAGGCGCTTTCCAACTGACACCTAAAACTTTAACAAAAGATGCCAATCTCTCCGTATTCGATCCGAATGGCAATAATATTCTCTATTGCTACAGCGGACAAACGGCCGCTGCTACCGTTGCTTATCTTGATGTACTCGGGTATGATGTAAAGTCTATCAAATTCGGTACCTGTTCCATGATCTGGGATGAGCTGGAAAGTCATAAATGGCCAAAACCCTGGTCCGGAAATTAATAGAATTTTTTTATAGGACTTAATTCCCGGAGGTGTATTCAACCTCCGGGATTTATTTTGATATTCATGTATATCAGGTAAATCAAAATGAAAAAAATTATTTTAACACTTTTCCTTTCTGTGGTTTTGGCTCACGCTATCGGGATAAAAGGGAATGTATCCACGGCTTTTTACATGGGCACTCCTTTCTGGAATGCCGATAATTACAGTAATGGTAACACCATTGCCGCGGATGACGCTTTTTACCGTACGCTGAATCAATTGCGTTTAACCGCTACTTTCGGCTCCCGGTTCTCGTTTAAACTGAATATGCTGCGTAGTGATGGTTTTCAAAGTGACAATCATCTGTCCGAAACCAAGTTTTATCAGGCCTATGCGCAATATACTTTTGCAAGCGGTTTCGCCCGCCTGGGTCGTTTTGTGCCATTCAATCGCTGGATTTGGGGGGCGGTGGACGGCGCATCCATGGGTATTTCCTTTGGTAAACACCTACAATTAAATGTGTTAGGCGGATTGCATGTGCCCTATGGTTTGTTCTACGACAGTGACCGTAGTGTTGCGCTGGGCTATGGTGATATGAATGTACGGTATGGCCGGTATGGCGCTAAGGCAAAATTTTTCTATTCCGATGAACAAACTAAAGCCGGTCTGGATGTATTTGGCCGGAATGGAAAGTTGAAATATGGCGCGGGTTATGGCTATGATTTTACTAACAAACAGAGCTCGGAAGGTTCCCTGCATCTGATTTACCTGGCAAGCCAAAAGATGACGCTCAATTTGAATTACCGCTTGTTTATGACTGAGCCCTGGAAACTGGGACATACGGATTTTAATCCTTACATGATTGAACGTATTTTGGGAAGCGTACATTATCGCTTGTGGGATTCCTATTCGCTGGACTGGCAGGAAATGCTCACCATGACTTCGCAGGTAAAAGATTATCTTTCGATGCTCACTTTTAGCGGCAGCTTTTTTACGGTTGGCGGCAGCTATTTAAGCGGTGAATCGGATTTTAGTCGTTTGGGCATTGTATTGGGCTTACACCATACCTTTTTTAAATCCTGGTATGTGTCGGCCGGAATTGCGCCGACATCATTTCAATTAGCCGGGCAGTCCGAGCACCAGCAAACCACAGCGGTTTATCTGAGAAGTACGTATCGTCTGTTCGATTCGCTAAGCGCACGCATTCATTTTAATTATTACCAGGACAATCCGGCATTGGAATCCAAATATAGAGGCGGCCTGCAACTGAACTATTTTTTTGGGAGTAAATGATGAAGAGGGCGATTATATCTTTAATAGGAATAGGTCTCGTCGGCGTTGTGCTTGCTTCAACTATCCAGTGGAAATCCGATTTAACATTTTCACATAAATTTCATGTTGAAGAAGCGGAAGTCGAATGTCTCGCCTGTCATGCAGCGGCCAAAACAAGTCAATCCGGGACAGATGATTTACTCCCGGCCATGGAAACCTGCTACTCCTGCCACGATGAAGAGGATACCGAATGTTCCACCTGCCATGCCCAGCCTGATGAACCGGTTATTTTACCACGCATTGAACAGTATGCGGCTAAATTCAACCATCAAAAACATGTACAGCAAAAAGGCGTTACCTGTATTACCTGTCATGAAGGTGTGGCTCAGAAAGAAACGGTTCAAAGTGGAATGCATCTGCCCAAAATGGCCACGTGTATGAATTGCCATGAAACGCCGGAAACCGTAGCGGGTTGCTATAGCTGCCATTTGATTGGGGACCCGTTGAAACCGGCCGATCATTTAAGCGGCTGGGATAAAAATCACGGTTTGGTGAGCGCGGAAGACCCTGAAACCTGTAAATCCTGCCATACGGATAATTATTGCATTACCTGCCATCAAGGAGAAAATGTAAATGGTACCGCGCATCCGCCGCAATTTATTGCAACCCATAGCCTGAGCTATAAAATGCAGGAAACAGATTGTGCCACCTGCCACGAATCCAAACAATTTTGCATTGATTGCCATGTAAATGTGAGTGGTGCACGTCCTGCAGATCACAATTTACCCGACTGGGCTGCCACAGAGCATGGAAAAGCAGCACAGGCTGATTACGACCGTTGTACAGTATGTCATACTGGAGAAGAATTACTTTGTACGCAGTGCCATAATTGAGAAGGCGCTATGAATGGAACGAAAAACCCCGCTAAAAAGCGGGGTTTTTTAGTTTTGTGCGCGTCGATTGATTGTTGATATAAACCCAATATAAAAACGTCATTGCGAACACCCAAAGGGTGTGAAGCAATCCCCATGGATTCACCACGTCGTTCGCTATCGCTCAATTCCCCTTAGCAAAAAGGGTAGGGGGTTGTGAAATCTGTGTGATTCGATAATGCCCAAAAAACACCCCCCTCATTCCCCCTTTGATAGGGGGGATGTTACAGTAACCCCAGCCCTTTTCCCGTCATTACGATAAACGAAGTGAGGCAGCAATGCCTCTGAAGATCGTCCCATTGCTGTCGTGATTCGCGATGACGAGGGAATCGCTCAATGCGGGACAAACCTGCCTGAGCCACCATTACATTTAAAATTTAAAATCCATCATTCAACTTTACCCTTAGTGTATCTATAATTCGCGCATTACGAATAAAGCAAATAAAAATAATTTATGAATTTTTTCAAATGAATATGATGTTTTAGGGCTACAACTAATAGTTAAGGACGCTGTGCTATTTGCCAATTTATTGAAGGCTTCATTTGCTTATTCGCACAATCCCTTAAAAAAAGATTGATCAGTTTCTGATAAGGAATATCAGTTTCGAGGGCAAGATTTTTAAAATATTCAATAGTTTCAGTTTCGAGCCGAATGGTGACTTGCTTTTTTAATTTCTTTGCGTATGGATTTTTTATTGAATTTGAAAAATTATATTCATCTCTCATTTGATTTACCTTATTTGTAGTTTTTGGTTTCATTATTAGTTGCTTTTCGTGCAGATATAATTCTGATAATCTCATCATTTTCACTATAGGCATGCACAACAACAAGCAAGCGCAATGAATAACTTAGACCGAGTAATATAAACCGATCCTCATTTTGTGAATGATCGGGATCAGCAATTAATCTGGCATTATCGTCATAAAAGACTGATTTCGCTTCCTCAAAAGAAACTTTATGTTTTCTTTTATTTTTAATATTTTTATTTTCATCCCAAACGAATGTTATATTTTTCATAGATTAAATGTAATTATTTAAGCAATACAAAACAATAAAAGTTCCATTATTTTTATCAGGAAGAAAGGATAAAGTTTTGTGTTAAAAAAAAAGAGGACCCCAAATGAGGTATAGAAGCGTTGTGCCAAATTCCGCGTTTACGCCCGTGGTAGACCCCGCTAATAATCAAGAATTATCAAGTACAACTTTAGATTCTATTCCCAGTCTTCT
>JANTHG010000259.1 GCA_024762535.1 Calditrichaceae bacterium | reverse complement strand
TCGCGGTTCCCCTTGTAATCGGCAATATGGCGCTGCTGGGGCGTACCGATTTTGAAAAAGCGCTGCAGTATTTTTCGGTTGTCGATGAGTGCGCGCAGCGATTTACGCTGTGCAAGCGATAAGCGTTCTGTGTTGAGCAGTAGCGCAAAATACACGGTGCTGATATTGGATTTGTAAAAGAAATCACTGGTATCACTAAGCACGGAAGAGAGGCTGCCAAAAGGAGTGCTGAGCAAACAGTTGATGTTACCTTTTTTTAGTTCGGTTGTGTAGGTACTGTTATCAATAAATGGGGCCAAATCCAGATGCGGAATCAGTGCGGTGCTGGCCGGATTTTCATAGAAAAAGATGCGGTCTTCTTCGCTGCCGGCAAACATATACGGCCCGGTACCGTTGGTATATCGCTGTGCATTCATATCCGAGGTGTAAGGCAGAATTTTAAAAGACAGCACTTCTTTGATATCCGGTTCTTTCCATTCCCGGTCTGCCTTAAATTTAAAATGGATTTCATTGTTGGCGTCCGGGCCGTCAAAACGGAAGCCTTCCACGGCCTGTGAAACCAGAATATAATCAGGCGATAAGCTGCCGAGGCGCTGGATGCGGCGCAGAGTGAAGTTTAAATCCTTAGCTGTAAATAAAACTTCTTTCTGTTTCTGAATATGGATTTCATCTTTGTCGCGCTGAATGTCAAAACTCTGGTGCCATTTGCGGTTGGGTTTCAGGCGAATGGTAACCACATTGTTGCGGTCAATGCCCATAAATTCACCAAGACCGTCTTCGTACACAATGCCGCTGGCATTGGCGGAAACATTAAACAGTCCGTCAAACAAAGCCTCGTCCAGTTTGTCGGCGATGGGTACTGAACTGGGAATATGCGGGTCAATACGCGGCTTTTGGTGACTAATGTAGGGAATGACGATTTTTTGTTCTAAATTACTATTAAAAAAGAGAAACCAGGCGGCTATGGCCGCTATTACTACGATTCCACCGATGATAAAATATTTTTTCATTTACGACTCCAGCTACGTTAGTATCGATAATTTAAAGTGCACATCCCCCTTATCAGGAAAGGACTAAGGGGGGAGGCACAATCACATTATCTACAATGTTGTGTCTTAATTATTCAGGATAACTGTGTTGCATATTATGGGTTTTACAATCCCTGTTCCCATTAATGTTTTTTAATAATCGGTTTTTGCGCCATTACACTAACCGGAAATGCTTTAAAGGATTTATGTTTAAAATGTACTTCCAAAATATTATCCTGCCCGGCTAGCATACGAACCGGTGTAATCTGAAATTCGTAATTATTGGCTGCCACCGGCGCGGTTACGGTGTAGCGTCCTTCGTTTTTAACCGGTTTTTTATTGAGTAAAATTTTAGTGTACCATTGCGCATTGGCCGCGTTTTTAGCCACTTCTTTGGGCAGTTTAATATTTAAATCGTACACCGGAAATTTAGCTTTGGTTGGAATGCGGATATTTAACCGGAAAACATATTCATTGGTTCCGCTAGGCCGGTCGGTTACAGGCAGGGCAAAAACCTTGCGATAGGATTTGGCTTTAACAATCCATTTGGAAGCCCACGGGTCGCATTCGCCCACGCGTTTTCGTATTTGTTTGTCTTTACCTTTGTAGTGCTTTCCGTGAATCACTACAGCCCGTGCTTTGAGCACGCCGTCGGCATTGGGATACTGAATAAATTGGTCGTACAATTGGCTGATAGCTTTTTGCGGGAATTTCACATCCCGCAGGTTGCTCAACGTCATACTTAGTTTCTGATTGCGCTTGCGTGCGTCGTTGTTCCCTAAAACCGAGTAGGTCGGTTCGTACACAGGAAGAAAGGCCGGATTTGTATAAGCTTGTTCTACGCTGTCTGTGGTACTTAGATGGGCGTTCACAAATTGCTTAGCTCTGTTCAGCGACTGACGACGGATGCGATGAAACAGGGAATCGTTCAAGGTAACGGCCAGTTGGTTTCGTTTGGGAACACTTTTTTTAGGATTTAAGAAGTTACCGTCGTTTTTCAGATGGCGTAGCGCCTTTTCCGCCGCGGCCCAGTTATTCGTTTTTAAAGCGTGTTTTATACGCTGTTTTTGTTCTTTTAATGAAAGAGCGTCAACGTTTTTGTAGGCCTGTTTCAAAAAGGGCAACTGACTGTTCTTTTTAATCAGTCCCAGCATAGCGCTGTAATTCTTTTGCTGTTTGTAAGCATTGATTTGGGGAATCAGGTTATCCGCCTGACGGTATTTTTGCAGAGTGCGGTCGATTGAACTGCGCAGGGTGCGGATTTGCTTGTTCTGGAGGGAAACACAGGGATAGCTGCCAAAAGAGCCGTATTCATTCCGGCTTTCACGGGGCAGGCGGTATTTGATTTTGGACAAGCGGGTTAAGATAGAACCAAAATAGGTATTGGAAGGCATAGACGTGTTGTTGTTTACTTCCTCCTTTATGGATTGGAAGCTCTGTTCCGCTGTTTGAATGGATTTATAGCGGGCATTAAAAGTATGCACAAAATCGATTAATTGTGCAAAAGCGTTTGGTATGGCAAGGCGGCCGCTTTTTAGCATACTGTTTACATTGTCCAGAGGATAGGCGATTTCATTAGCGTCCTGTTTGGCCTGCAACTGGTTTGTATAATAGTTGACCACCTGGGGCACTTTGGCAGTAGCAACTTCCTGCGCCTGAAAATAGATGGTACGCGGGTAGTGTGATTCATTCTTGAAAAATTTAATGTAGCTATCCATAGCCTGGGCAAATTCCGGAACAGAGGCTTCTGCCCCTTTAAAAACCTGAGCGGCCAGGCGGAAATCAGCCTGGAACTGAAGCTCGTTATCCAGCTTGTCAGAAAACCGCAGATAGGTTTGGTACGCCTTATCGGTTGTATTGACAATCTGAGGTGGAAAAATAGCTTCGATGGAAGCCAGTTCCTTTTTTAATTGTTTGAGAGCGGTTGTTTTAGATTGCAAACCGCTTAACAGACTGGAAAAGTTTATGTCGCTACGGTCTAAAGGATTACCGAGCCGGGCATAAGTAGTGCTATCTGCTTTATTAAGGGCAAATGTTTTCTGAAAAGAATCATAGCGGGTTTCAAAGCGGAAACGCCACTGTTCCACATAGCGGTAAGTCATATGCAACTGCATATCGCTTTTCACTAAATCTATTACCCAGTACAGTTTTTGCACAGAATTGTCCACAGGATACACACTCTGAATGGCGGGTTGGTCACTTTTGTCTGGGATTTCTACGATTCGGCCTTCGCCGTCATCAAAGGTGTCGGTTAAATAACTATGGATGTTTTCTTTCTGGTCGATGTTTAAAACCAGGTAATAGTTGGCTCCCATGGCCGGAGGAAATTCGATAAAGTATTTTTTTTCAGCATCCAGCTCAAAGTATTTTTGGTCGTTCTTAAGTTCAATAAAATCAGATTCCAAAGGGGAAAGTTTGGGCTGTGGTTCCAATTGTTTGTAAGCCGCACAACGGATTAAAAAGAACAGGCTGAAAAGAAGTAGCGATAGCTTTTTCATGAGTATCCTCTGCTTTATTTTTTTTCAAAATGTAGTTAAAACGGATGACTAATACAACGAATAAGTCTTTGCTAAAGTTTCCTTATTATTTTTTTATTGAAAAGGATATGCAAGTATTATTCCACTTTTTTGGGAGAAATTACGGTGTTATTCATTTCTTTTAGTCCGGTAGCGACACAAAACACCTCTCTTGGAAATAGGCTATTGGCTATTGGCTAATGGCT
>JANTHG010000258.1 GCA_024762535.1 Calditrichaceae bacterium | reverse complement strand
TTTTTAAATGACCCTTTTTGTAGTAGTTTTTTAAGTTGATTTTACGACGTCTTTTTAACGTCATTTGTTTAATTTTCTCACGTTCATTTAAGCGCAATTCCAAACTGAAATTTATTATGTTTTTTGTATGGATCGAATTTATTTTCTCTAACATATGTGAATTGTGAGAAGCCACCAAGTATCCCGACTGTAATATTTTGTGAAATAATATAGTTTAAGAACATCTCTTCTTTGAAATATTTTGAAGCGGGAAAGCCATAATAAGGCATTTCAATATACTCAAGACCGCTTAAACCTGAACCTAGAGCAATATTAAATCCTATTTCAAATGGAGTTTGTCTATATATCGTGGAACTTAGAGAAACTTGATAAAAGCCCAAATATGAACTTAAACCCAAGCCAACAAATACATGAGCAATTACATAATTCTTAAACCACTGGAATACGTATAAAGAAACGCCAAGATCAAAGCTCTTTATCCCAGCACCCAGATGAAATGCTATGGTCGAATCTATTCCTTTTGTTACCCGTGCATGCACTAAAGTCCCATAATCCGGAGTGGATAATTCGACATTAAAATGCTTTCCGATTACTCCGGTTGGAATAACTGCGTTAGGATAATAGTATGTGCTAAGCTGAGCGTACAATTGGGTAGTAAAAACGGATAATACAATTATAATCCAATATACTTTTCGATTTGCCATTTAATCACCTCGTCGGTTTCATCTTGTTTATGTTCACCAAAAACTTGTTGTTGTTCACTAAAGGGTAGCAACATGTGCAGGGTTTTAACGGCCTCTAAACGGAGGTCTCTATCCGGATTACCTAACATTTCCTTTATACGTTCAATCTCAGAACCTACCACTGTTTTGTGGGTGAGCCTGAGTGCGGTTAAATAATTCTTTTGAGTATCGATATCAGGATCATTTTTTAATTCGGTCAGCAAACTGTCATTTTCAAGTACAATTCCGGCTAAAAGTGTTTCCTGGTCGCTTTTAACCGAATCAAATAATGAGCTGTGAAGATTTCCCAGGATAAAATTTAAACGGCTTTTACTTTGTTGTAGAGAAAGCGCATACAAACATTGCTGAGCTACTTCTTCATCCTGCGTATCCTCTAATAAATCAAACAAATAATTTTGTGCTTCTAATGTATTTATCATACCCAATGCATTCATAACCGGTTTTATGGCAATTGCTTCTGACATATAATCATCGGGACCGCTGCCATCGTAACCTGGACGTAATACACTGTTATTTTTTCTGCCTTTGATTGCCTGTATTAATCCAGGGACAAAATCCGTTTTTTCAGATTCATCAATAAATTTAATATAATTCCTGATGCCGCGCCCGGCATTTTTAACAATTGTATTATTCGTATTTGCCAAAAAACCCAATAATTGAGTTTTGTTATTATCAGAATAATTTTTACCCAGATAATGAATTGCTTTTCCACGAATATACGAATGCGTTGTTTGGGAACCGGCAATAGCTCTCAGTTCGTCCATAAGCTGCTCTGACTCGATTTCCAGATTTGTATCATTTTCGCTATCTTCAGCACGCAACCGGTTTTGGATCTCATCCATCGTGGTTTCAATTACCGTTATTCCAAAGACTATTTTATCCGGATCTTCATTTTCATCAATATCCAATAATGGCTGTAACATCAGTTCTCTAAATTCCATTCGCTCATCCACATCATTTTCAGATAAGCGAATTGCAGTTAGTTCGAGTAAGTCATATAATGAATATTCATCATCTTCATAAAAAACGATATCAAATATGGCGTCGCGTAATTCTTCATTGTCTTTGTCGTCATAAAAGTCAATAAAACTATCGCTCAGTTCGTGGGATGTATTTTCAATGGAATATTCTTCATAATCAATAAAATTCATTTCTGTAAGTCTTCTAAACCTTCCGGACAACTCGCGGGTTTTTCAATGAGAGGGTTTTGCTTATATTTACCCATCAAAAGGAGGGTCAAAATGGGCAAGATTTCAAAGTCTGAAAAGGTGGTCAAAGAGATCAAAAGACACATCCGTCGGTTGCCGGAGAGGCCAGAAAAAAGTACTCGGCAGAGGAAAAAATCCGCATTGTTTTAGAAGGTCTACGCGGTGAATATTCTATAGCAGAACTTTGCCGCAAAGAAGGATTAAATCACAATACTTACTATCGCTGGAGCAAAGAGTTTTTAGAAGCTGGCAAAAAGCGTTTAGAAGGTGATACTGTTCGCGAAGCCACCAGCAGTGAAGTTGGGCAGCTCCGTGCAGAAAACGGACAGTTAAAACATGTTGTGGCCGATCTTTTTTTAAAGAACCGTGTTTTAAAAAAAAGCTTGACTGGCACGGAATCCGGATTGGACGAACTATGAGATATTCACAGGCAGAAAAGATGGAAATCATCCGACTGGTAGAGAGCTCAGATTTATCCGTTAAGAGAACTTTGGAAGAACTGGACGTAAATCGCGGAACTTTTTACAACTGGTACAATCGTTATCTGGAATCCGGTTATGACGGCTTAGCAAATCGTAGCAGCAGTCCGAAACGCTTCTGGAATAAAATACCGGAAAATGAACGAAAGGAAGTTGTTAAAACAGCGCTTGAAAAGCCAGAATTATCACCCAGGGAACTGGCCTGGGATATTACGGACAATGAGGGCTGGTACATCTCTGAATCCAGTGTTTATCGTATTCTAAAGGAATTTGACCTGATTACCAGTCCGGCCTATATCGTGCTGAAAGCGTCCGATCAATTTAAAAAACCCACGACTCGTGTTAATGAGATGTGGCAAACGGATTTTACATATTTTAAAGTGAAAGGCTGGGGCTGGTATTATTTGTCTACGGTATTGGATGATCATTCCCGGTACATCATTTCCTGGAAACTTTTTACCAGTATGACCACTGGCGATGTAAAAGAAACCTTGGATATGGCCATTGCCAAAACCGGTGTAGACAAAATTAAGGTTCGGCATCGTCCGCGCCTGCTTTCTGATAACGGTCCCTGCTATATCTCAGATGAGATAAAAGAGTATATGAAAGAGCAAAAAATGAATCTTATTCACGGCAAACCGTACCATCCTCAAACGCAGGGAAAAATCGAGCGTTATCATCGATCTATGAAAAATGTGGTTAAATTAAATCACTATTATCTGCCCTGGGATTTGGAAGAAGAAATTGAGAAATTTGTTGAATATTATAACAATGAACGTTATCATGAGTCACTGGATAATGTACCGCCTGCAGCTGTGTTTTTTGGCTGGGCAAAAAGGCGCTTAAATGAACGTGAGAAAATTAAACAAATGACGTTAAAAAGACGTCGTAAAATCAACTTAAAAAACTACTACAAAAAGGGTCATTTAAAAATGGCATTTCAGGGCGAAACTGTCTCATAAATTTCGGCGCGAGTTGTCCGGAAGGTTTAGAAGACTTACAAAATTATCATTTGCTGTTGAATAATACAGTACTGATAATACCCCGTTAGGTGAAACAGATATTGTTGGAAAAAACTGGTCGCCCGGCGACGAATCAACAGGAGCCAAAGTTGTCCAATTTTGACCTTCGCCCCGAATGAGAAAAATATCCGCCGAACTATTTTGCCCAGCCCAACTGATATAAAACGTTCCTGTTAAGTTATTTACTGTCATTCGGGGATAACTATCGACTTTCATTGTTTGTTCTTTTAGTGCATAAATGAATTTATTCTGTTCCTTTACCGCCACACCAATTTGTGCTGTCGGGAACTTATGAATAGTTGACG
>JANTHG010000257.1 GCA_024762535.1 Calditrichaceae bacterium | reverse complement strand
TAACCTTTAGTTTTCCCTTTACTAAAAACCAAGTGGAGAACCGTGAAATGAGGGCGATTGTAATAAGCAGCCTGCTAATTTTGTTTTTATCCAACATCCTTTGGGCAAATCATCAGGTTTACAGTAAAGTACAGATTCATTTTCAGAAAGCGGACGAAATTGCCGTTTTGGCTGTTCAGGGTTTGCTATTCGATCATGCGCACAGAGAAAAAAATCCTGCACCGGACATCATGTTTGCAATGCTGGCGCAGGATGGGATTGCGGTTTACTTGATAAGCAACATTCGTTTTATTTGATTAGATCCGTTTACGGATATTTTATATAAATATATCCCGCTGGGTAAATTCCGGCCGCTAAAGCGCGTTTTATATGAACCGGCCTCAAAATAATCATTAACCAGCGTTTTTACGAGTTGTCCGCGCACGTTAAAAACCGTCAGTTTTACGAAGCCCGCCTCAGGTAAATCATAGGCAATAGTAGTTGTGGGATTAAAGGGATTGGGGTGGTTCTGCAATAACCGAAATTTATCAGGAACCGAAGCTGCAAGCGCCGGTAATTCGGAACCTAGTTTAGGCATAAGACCCTGAACATGCACATCGTGGCTGTAAGAAGATAGTTTATTAGAGGTATCTTTGGCCTTAACGCAATAACCTATGTCGTCATGCTGGTTAGCGGTATTGACCTCATTATCGGTGTAGTAAGGACGTACCGTGTAAGCGATTTGCTGCCATGAACCACCGTTTTCATTTCTGTAAACGTAATAACCGTCTTTATCCGGTTCCGTATTAGCGTCCCACGAAATTTGCGGATGATTCCTGCTGGTAACGGTTAGTTCGATATTCATGGGCCGGAAGGGAGGCAAATCGTCAATGATGGATTGCGAAGTGGTATAAACATTTATTGTGTATGTGCCGTTGTTCTCCGAAGCCACTTCTATGGCGTAATGATCATAAGTTCCGCCGTAAGCCATTATGGAGGGATTGGTGTATTTGGAAAGCATATTTTTCTCTTGAGTTTCGTCGAAAACATCATCGTACAATCCCCAACAGCGGTGAATGGAACCATCGTTGACCAGATTGCCATCGTCATTATAATAAATATGCTGGAATTCCCACTTATTTGTATTAGGAACATTTATTTGGTCAAGAAATCCAATCCCCATCGGATTCTCAGACTCAATTTTCCATGCTGAAATTTTTGAGTTAGGATCTCCGCCCCATGGATTTTGAAATTTGCCCATATATTGCCAATCATAATTACCTTTAGCGCTTAATTGACGTATATGTCCGTTTTCGCTGCCATAACCGGAATTCGTTTTTTTTGTGATATAAATGCCGGGCGAGTCATAATTGCCGTTAGCTTTATCAAACAAATTAGTAAATTGATGGTTGGCTACATAAAGATAATTTGAATTGCCAAGATTTATTTTTATCATCTCTCCCGTATTTACATAATCATGTAGATTAATTTGTGTATTTGATGAAACGGCACTGGGCGATATCCAGCCCATTTGTTCCCTTTCAGAAGGGTCTATTGTATAGCCTGCGTTGTCATCCAATCCCATTAAAGCAGCGGCTTAACTGGCATATTCATGAACGCCGCCTCTCAAAAAGTGACCAAATTCATGGAGAAAAACAAACAGGTAACGATTGCCGGGGTCATCAAAAAAACGACGATATTTTACAATAGTAATCCCCGAACTATTTCCGGTCATGTAACCGCCAACGGCAGAAATATTATTATTGGGAAGATAAAGCGTTCCGGAATAATCTAAGCCAGCAATACCACTCCAGTTATTGCTGCCACTTCTTTTTGGTACCAACGAAATACGATATGAATCATTATCCCTATACACATTCCTATAAATAATATAAACCATATCCAGTTTATTATCGGAATATGGGTGATGGTTTTGCTGGCCGTGGCCAAAAACCCAATTATCAAAACGCTGTAAATTATTATCTAATTGGTCTAATTTTAACAAAACGTCTTTGTTTATGTCTGGTATTTGTTTGTTGTTGTTTACATACCAGTCTCTGGTGTGGTCTAATTGTATATAGATTCCTTCTCCGGTTACATCAAATTGATTTGCAGAACCGTTTGTTTTACTCATTTGATAAAAATAGTTGGAAACGTTATGTCGGCCTGAAGGATATTCATTTTGCTGGTCGAAAAAGGTGTTTAAAACGCGGGGCGGCTGGGTGGAGGGCCAAAAGGTGTCATTGGGATTCCAGTTATCGTCCGGGAATTGGACAAATACGGCCAAGGCGTGGATATTGCCGTGTGCGGTTATATATTCACCTCCTGGAATAGTACTGTAAAGCGTACTCTGCTGATCTTCTACAGCGCATAATAAGGTGTCGCCCCCCCTGTTGCAAATATAGTGCCAAAAAATAACAGAACAAAAAAGATCAATTTTTGTAACATGATAGTTCTCCTCTATTTGATTAATATAATGCGTTTAATGCTTTGCTGATTACTTGCTGTTAATTTGACTAAATAAACTCCGCTGTTAACGACCTGTCCGGTTTCGTTTCTGCCATCCCAGAATACAGCGTGTTCTCCGGCGGCCTGATAATCGTTGAACAGTTCTCTTATCTTCTGCCCCAGAAGAGAATAGATTTCAACCTTTATCTGTCGCGTTTTAACAAGACCGTACACTAATTTTATGCGGCCGTTAAAGGGATTGGGATAAGCGCTGCTTATGCGCATGGATTGCGGCTTATGAGTAGACGATTCGTGCACTATTCCGGTGGTATCATAGTATATGGTACCATATTGCACGCTGTCGATGATGGCGCCGCTCAATGACTCATGCCAGAATTCTCCGATAGAGTAAACACGGCCTATGCCGGCTTGCAGTACATCATAACCTCCCCAAAGCAAAGCGCTGTCCGGATCGCCGGTAACGGCGTCGCAGTAGTAAAAATTATAGGTTTTAGTATTTATGGTTGTGTCTCGAACAACCGCCCAGCTATTTTCTCCGTTGGATTCAACTCCAATAAAATACCATTCCCCATAATTAGCCTGTAAATCATATAATTTACCTTTACCATCTTGATAACTCGAGTTTATAATCCAAACTTGATCCAGGGTATCAATTACATATTCTTCAGTATAAGAGCCGGGAACATTTAGATTATCAAATTTTATGAATGCATGTTCGTTGCCTAAAGAATCAATGGAATCTTTAACCACTGTGTAATTAATATAGTTGCCTTCTTCATCAATGTATTGCCATAAATCGCCCAAATGTACCGGGAAATAATCCCGGGCGCTTTGCCCGAACAGCCAAATGGGAATGAACAAGAAAAAAAGTAGTTTGTGCATACTTCCTCCTTTGAAAGTTAGTGAGTTGATTTTTTTATTTTGTTTGGATTTGAAGCCAACCAAAGGGCTTTACCGGCGCAGAGAGGCGGCGGCCGGCAATGGGTTTGATTAAACGGGCGTGGCGTGCCCATAAAAATATTCGCGGTTAATGCAAATATTTTAAGCAAGTCCTAACAAAAAGGCAAGGGTGAAAAAAATGAATACTTTATTTTTAGTTTACGCTTAACTAATCAATGGGATGGTGATGAATTTCATTTTACCAACATTGCGTAAAAGTTGTCGCTGTTGTTGGGTTTTGGGGAAGAGTAAAACTTTGTTCCTTACCGTCTTGAATAAAGGATATGAATTTCGTAACCTTTAGTTTTCCCTTTACTAAAAACCAAGTGGAGAACCGTGAAATGAGGGCGATTGTAATAAGCAGCCTGCTAATTTTGTTTTTATCCAACAT
>JANTHG010000256.1 GCA_024762535.1 Calditrichaceae bacterium | reverse complement strand
AAGCGTTAACAAGAATATTGACCAGACCTTAAAGGACCCATTGGCCAGACAAACCAGCCTTGGCGGAAAAGCGCCGCGCATTGCAGGCCTTGCGCTGGTAAACTATGATTTTAGCTGGGCGCTGGAGCGGGTGTCCGCGCAGACTTTGGTGCTTTGGGGCTCAGATGATCCCATAGCGCCTATGCGCACTGCGCTGGTTCTGACGCACCGCATTCTACACAGCCATCTGGAAATTATCCCTGATGCCGGGCATTCCCCCATGCTAGAGCGACCGCAATCCTTCCACAACCATCTGCTGCGCTTTATGCAATCAGAGGGCAATACAAACCATATGCATCAGTACAGCTTCCGAAAGGAACGTAAACCAGGCAGGAGGGTGGCACATTATCTGCGCGAATATGATCAGATTTACACCGGCGATTATGACACTCTAACAATTCGCCGATCCAAACGCGTGTTACTGGATCATGTACAAGCGCGCTACATTGATATTCGTTCCTCCTTGGTAACCATTCGCAACAGCGTAATAGAAGGAGTGAAAACAGGAGTGTATATTTCTGCAGCGACCATTACTATGGAAAACTGTAAGATTCGCGCCAAAGGCGGGGCATTGCAAACACGCGGCGCGGAAATAACGCTGACCGCCTGTACGCTAACAGCAGATACGGCTATCGTTTCTTCCCGCAGCCGTTTTGACATTGCGGGCAGCGATATATATGGAAGCAATCGGGCCATTGCCGCCAATATTCGGGATCATACTATCTTACCGGTTCCGGACCGTTCGGATTTTTTATTTTCGGTTACCAAACTTCAGAGCAAAGGTAAATCTAGCCATTTACACGGTACGTTGACTATTGGACCGCGCAAATCGTATTAAACACCCGTAAATTGTAAAATCACTTGTCGTGTGCGTGGTTTGTTGTCAAAATCGAGCAAGATGATTTGTTGCCAGGTTCCCAATTGCAGCCGGCCGTTTATCACTGGGACCACCAATGAGGTTCCGATAAGAGTTGAACGAAGATGGGCGTAGCCATTGCCATCGTGCCAGGTATCATCGTGTTTGTAGCGTTGACCTGCCGGAATCAGTTTATCCAGTAAGGCCGGAATATCCTGCAGCAACCCAGGTTCATATTCTACAGTACTGATGGCGGCGGTGGAACCATTAATAAAAATCAGCAGTTGGCCTTCGTTAAAATGGTTGCGTTCTGCAAAAGCCTGAACGTCGCTTGTTAAATCAAAAATATCCGTAAAGCCTTTACTAGCCACGGAAATAACATCATTCTTGATAATCATCATTCCTCCGCTTAAATATGGATAGTGTCAACATTCAACTGTAAAAATACGCTATATCAGATTGATTGTCCATATCTTATACACAATGCGTTTAAACCATCACCCGGCCCCCATGGCTCTAAACCAAAAAAGGACGCCCTAAGGCGTCCTTTTAAATTCGAAATCACTGTTGATTATTTTAGCATCGAGGCAAGAATGATCCCGAGTACCAGCCAAATCGGGATGGAAATCAGCAGCGCCCAGATAATACCGTTCGCTGTTTTAAGTGAATGAGACAAACCCTTCTTCTCTAAAGCACGGTTGATTTTTAAGCGTACTTCTTCAATATGAAAGGGTTTGGTAAGATAATCGTAGGCGCCTTTTTTAATGGCTTCCACAGCCGTTTCGATGGTCGGATGAGCCGTAATCATTAAAAAAACCATCTTAGGGTCAATGGTACGTACCCGTTTTAGCAATTCGATGCCATCCATTTCGGGCATATACAAGTCCGAAAGCACCACATCAATTTTGGTATTTGCAATAATTTCTAATGCTTCTTTACCGCTGGCTGCGGTATAAGGCTCATAATTTAAAGATCGAAGAACACCATCCAAAGTTTCTCTAACATCTTCTTCATCATCCACAACTAATATTTTACGCAAATCACTCATTGAATCTCTCCCGGATTTTGATCTGATCTATTTATCGCCAAGTCTGATTAAATGTTTAATTTTTTTATAAACTAATTTTACTCTTTTTAAATTTTCCCGGTGAAATACCCTGCCGTCTTTTGAAAGAGCGGCTAAAGCTGGACAGCTCGCTGTATCCTAAAACTTTTGCCATATTTTGAGCCGAAATATTTAATTCCGGGAATACACGATCTTCATAATAATGGAGCACCAATTGAATAAATTTTCGAAACGAATGGCCTGTTTCCCGTTTAAATTCTTGTGTGAAATAACCAGCGCTTAGTCCCAAATAGGCTGATATATTAATTAAGGTACATTCATTTAGCCGGTGTTCTTCAATATATTGAATCGCCTTTTGAATTCTTGGGGACAACGCTTCAGCATTCACTCCAATGACTTTTAGCGGTATCTTTCGCCAATGAGTTTCAATAATTCTACGGACTGTTTTTTGTAAGAACGCTGAGCGATCTGATCCAATCAATAAATGAACGCCGTTAAAATGCCCTATTTGAGTCAGTGCATCCGAAATCAATGATTCATTATACAAAATGATAGCTACAGCCGGAAATACTTCCTGCAAGGCGCTTAATTTTTCTAATGAAAGTTTATGAAAATTATGAATAAGAACAAACAAAAAGTTAAAATCATTTTCAACTTCTGAAAGGGCATCCAGATTATCTGTAAAAACCAATTTAACTTGTAAGGGATCTAATTGTGTCTGACATTCGTATCGTACATTTTGATCCTCAGATACAATAATTCCTTTTTGCATAGCCTTGCCATTCTCTAGTGAATAAATCATTTGAATATAATACTATATTTCAACAACTTATTGTGACAGAAACAACTAAGGCACAACAAAAATTAGCGAATTATAATTAATTTATCCGAAAGTAGCTTCTTCCCCTTATGTTTAATTACATAAAAATAGACGCCGGTATGTAAAGGCTTGCGGCTGTTATTGGTCACGTCCCAGATAAACTGGCCCTGTAAATTGTTCTTTGTAAAAACCGGATCACCCAAGGCATTAAAAATAAGAACACTACTGCCTTCAGGAAGATCGGTAAAATGGATTCCATTTCCATCTTCAGGATGTCCCACCCGGAAAGGAATCGGATACACATTAATACTACCCGTTACAACACACGTTTCGAACGTTGAATCGGATGTACTGAATTTTAAACCATTCTCATCCGTTGCGGTAATTATAAAATGATAAATAGTTCCTTGCTTCAGTCCGTCAAATTCAATTTGATGCGCTGTAGTAAAATGGGTATCAGCAGATTTTAGAATACCATAAGATACGTTTTGACCAAATTGAACGGTATCTCTGGTATCCACATTAGTAGTCCAGCGAATGGTAGCAGTGGAACAAGTGGGCGCGACCTGTATGGAAATATCCGAAAACGTTACGTCTTCACTTCCTTCAGGCAAAGGATGTACGATCGTGGTTCCCACATCAAAAAAGGAATCCGGGTCCATAACTGTAAAGGTTAAATTTTCATCTGTTGTGAATGAAGCTGGTGCCGTAATGATTATTTTGCCGTCCTGATTGGTGGTGGAAAGGTCCACTTGCAGGGCATGATTACCCTGTACCGAACAAGACAGAGTATCATCCGGATTATCGGGATCCGTAACATAATCATAATAATTAATGGTTTTGGACTCCCCGGCTTTCAAATAGATTTCCGCCGGGAAATTAACTTTCGGGATAGCAGCACTCACTTCATCGGAAAACTCACTTTTTAATCCGCCATTGTTCACGGCTTTTAAACGATAAAAATACTGAACCCCTTTTGTTAAGCTTGTATCTGTGAAAAT
>JANTHG010000255.1 GCA_024762535.1 Calditrichaceae bacterium | reverse complement strand
ACTATGTACGGTAAATTTTTGAAATTCAGCCAGTCGCTCATTTGTGCATCAGATTTTTGCAGAGGATGGCGTGAATCAATGAGCAGGCAAATCAATTTCAATTCTTTGGAATTAACCAAATACTCTTCGATCATTTTTTGCCATTTGGCAGACACTTTGGTAGAAATCTTAGCATAACCATAACCCGGTAAATCTACAAAATAAGCAGAATTATTGACCAAAAAATAATTAATGAGTTGTGTCTTGCCTGGTGTGGAAGAGGTTTTTACAAGACGTTTCCTATTAAAGATGGCATTCAATAAAGAAGATTTTCCCACATTGGAACGTCCGGCAAAGGCTACTTCTGGGAATGCTTCTTCAGGTTTTTGTCTAATGTCTGTAATGCTTTTAACAAAACTTACATCGTAAAAAATTGGTTTCATAAAAAAATGAGGATTTCTGTAAAAAACTCATCCATTGTGGTTAATATCATTTTACAGTAAAGGTAATAGTTTATCTAGAATTACTTTTTTGGGAACAGCTCCGATGATTGTATCAAATGGTTTACCATCTTTAAAAATAAGCAATGTGGGAATGGAACGAATTCCGTATTTCATTGAAACCTGGGGATTGTTATCCACATCCAGTTTTCCAACTTTCAACTTCCCTTCATATTCATTACTAATATCTTCGATTATCGGTGAAATTAATTTGCACGGAGCACACCATTCCGCCCAAAAATCTATTAATACCGGGATATCCGAACTGAGCACTTCTTTATTGAAATTATCATCATTAAAACTTTGTATTTGAGACATGCACTTACTCCTATAGAAATGAATAGCTTATTTTGTAAACGTTTGATTCTACAAAAAATATTCTAAAAGTTCAAAAGAAATTCAAAAATATTAGTGTCCAAGTTGAATAATTTTAGCTTTGATTTTAGCCACCCCGGTAGCTATGAGTCCGATTTTTTTTGCTGCCCCATATGACAGATCTAAAATCCTTCCCTTTTTAAAGGGCCCGCGGTCATTAATACGTACTCGCACTTTTTTATGGTTATTCAGATTTTCCACTTCCAAGATGGTATTAAATGGTAAAGCACGATGTGCAGCCGTCATTTGGTACATATCAAACACTTCACCATTAGCTGTTTTTCGTCCGTTAAACTTTGGACCGTAATAGGAACTGTAGCCGCTAAGTACCTGGCCTTCCTTAAATGTCTGAAAAGGTTGACGGTTACTTGCCTTGGCAGAGTTCATATGGCAAAAACATAAAAAGAAAAAAATAAAATAGAAGGTAACGCTTAACTTTTTTAAAATTTGTACTTTCTTCATTACTATCTTTCTACAGGAAAACCTTCTTTCATTACACGGACGGAATCTGCCGGAGGTTGGTTGTGTTTAAGAGAGTCGCTCCCTAACCCGCTCTTTAGCGAGTCACTTGATATAGTAACACGGCTAGAATCTGAAGAATTTGGGAGCACATCCATAGCAGGTTCTTTTATTTTATTTTTAGCTATTTTGGCAAATTTGGTTCCGGGATATTCTTTTTTAAGGATTGTATAAGCGCGTACAGCGGCCGGAATATCATACAGAAAATGTTCATACGTATAAGCAATGGCATAGCGCGCCTTGGTTGCCCAAATCGTTCCGGAGTCCTCTTTTGCGATTGTTTTAAAAGCCCAAATGGCGGCATTGTAATTCTCTGAAAACAGATATTGCTCTGCTGTTAAATATTTTTCTTTAATTGCTCTATCTGATTCTGATTCCATTTTTTCATTCGTTTGGTCCTTCAGACTTTCTTCGGACATAGTGGGCTTCTGACCGGAAAGTTTATGCCCATAAGGTGAATCGGGAAAACGTGTTAGAATAATACTCTTAATGGAATCACCTTTCACTTTATTAGAATCCAGTTTGCTGTAAATAAAATACAGGGCGTAAAAGGCTTTGGGGGTTAATATACTATCCTGAGGGAACGCTTCAATGAAATTACGGTAGGCTGTAAGCGCACTATCTGTATGTTCATATTTTAAAAGGAAAAATTCAGCTTTGGCAAAACTATTTCGTTTAAAACTTTGTTCCACCTGGTCGGGTGTTCGACTGACTGCCACTTTTTTGGATTTGGGTACGATCGTTTTTTTATTCATTGAGTCTGTTTTGGCGCTGTCCGCCTGCAAATCGTGTTGTGCAAACAAATCACTCGCCGGAGGCCTTTGCATTTGTTCATTCTGCTGCAAACGTGCTTTAATTTCCGTAGAATCCAGTTCTACCTCTAAGCTGT
Source organism: Calditrichaceae bacterium (assembly GCA_024762535.1). GTDB lineage: Bacteria > Calditrichota > Calditrichia > Calditrichales > Calditrichaceae > JANTHG01. Next base: position 1,538 of record JANTHG010000255.1, on the reverse strand, counting down.
CTTCCAGTGTGGAATCCCCATGGGCGATACTGATTAAATCTCGCCGGTCTTTTCGCAACTGGTTACGGATTTTTAAATATTCATTTAACAAGCTCGCTCGTTCCTTGGCTTCTTTAGAGATATCCTCCTGATTCTTGATGGTGCGAACTTTTTTGTAATAGGTTTCTGCGGAATCTATGTTAGCAAAGTCATATTCATAGAGCTGGGCAAGATAAAAGGCGGCCATACTGGCACCTTCTGTATTTTTATATTTTCTTAATATATCATAATACAATTCACGGGCGAATTGCACATCTCCCTGGATTTCATTTAAATTGGCCAGTTTCGTTTCAATAAGTGAAAATTGTTTTTTAAAACGCAAATCACGTTTCATGTTTTTCAGAATCTTCTCAGCAGCTTCATAGTCTTTTAAGGCGATAAACGATTCAACTTGCTGCATTTGTGCCTCAAATTCCCGCTGAGATGGGATATTTAAATCTTTTAATTTATCAAATGCCTGAATGGCTGCCTCATAGTCTTGTTCAGAAAAATAAATTTCACCTAACATATAATAAGCGCTGCCCAGAAGCTCGTCATCATCGGAAATTTCGACGGCCTTTTCCAGATTTGTTATTGCTTTATTGTAATTATCACGCTGATAGTAGAGATCACCTAAAATATAATAGACTTGTCCGGCCACGTCTGATGTGAGGTCTTTGTCAAATAATCCGGAAAGCAGTTTTAAGGCCTCATCATCCCTTTGCTCTGTAATATACGTTTTTGCCAGCCATAATTTCGCTTCTGGTACAAGTGGAGATTGATCGTATTTAAGAAGAAATTGTTCAAGGACGCGTTGTGATTTTTTATATTCCTGTAAATTGTAGTAGGATTTTCCAATAAGCAATAAAGCATCATCGGCCCAATCACTACTATCACTGTATGTATCAATCAGCTTCCAGCATTTTTTAATGGTTTCACGATAGTTCTTTTTGATGTCGCCGGAAAGTGTTTTTGTTTTTGAGGCATTTTGTTTTTTATAAGCTTCATTGTAACGTTTTTTGGCATTAAAAAAGGTGTTATAATATGCACAGCTCACTAAAAAAATAATGCTTAAAAGAAAAATATATTTTTTCACCCGGTTTTCCTATTTTTGAAATCGCTCTAAGATCATTACGATTTGTGGTAAAATTTCTCCGGCTTTTCCGATCAATACTTCATCAGCATGATCAGACAAAGGAGTTCGGTCGATATTTATCTCTACAATATAGGCACCATTTGCTTTAGCTATATATGGTAATGATGCGGCTGGCTCCACTAATGCAGAAGTGCCAATAGAAAAAAACAATTCACAAGTTGCTGCTGCTTCCTGAGCGTCCGCCAAGGCTTTTTTGGGAAGAGACTCACCAAACAAAACCACATCGGGTCGTAATAATTCATTACATTTCGGACATCTAGGAATTGACAGCGTCTTTATGGTTTGCTCTTCATCGGCATTTAGTACATATTGGCAGGCTCAGTCATGATGTAACACTCTCATCTATGCTTGAGTCATTTCCAAA
>JANTHG010000254.1 GCA_024762535.1 Calditrichaceae bacterium | reverse complement strand
CTTTTTTAAAACATCCCTATCAATACTACATCCCACGCAAAAAGTTTGTACATGTGGGCAATTGGATCTATCCCCTGTTAATGGATGGTTCCGTTTCGCAGTTTTACTGGGTTGTACCCGATAAGGAAATATTGACACAACATTGGATAGAAATGTTCAAAAAAGGACTAATGATCTATCAGAAGAATATAGATAAAACGGATATTAATTCATTTAGGATTAATAAAGAATTAAAAAGAGTACAGGGATATCTTTACGGAAAACCCGTTTTTATAACTACCCTGGAAAATCTTCCTCAGTTTACATCTCCCATATTGCTGGATATAGACACAGATTATTTTGATTTTAACAGCGCACTTTTTTTGGAGCGTTTAATGCTTCCTTTGTTCTGGCCGGATGAATTCGTCAGTATTTTGGCAGAAAAGAAATTGAGTGCCGATGTTGTAACAATTTGCTATTCTTTACAGGATGGCTACAATACATTGGCGCTGCGTTTTATGGGGCAGGATTTGAAACGAATCCTTCGAAATGGAAGTAATCTGACGGACAAGAATAAACGATTATTGAAACTGCACCGGGTTCTCTATAGCGCATCCATTAAAAAAACACCCATAAACATTCAGTCATCAGTTGATATACTAAAGACCGAATTTCCCACAGACGCAGCTTCTTACTATTTATTATCTCGAATATTCGCTGCTGAGGGAAATCGGAAAGCAGCGCTGGCCTATTTAAAAATGGCTGCACACTTAGACAAGGAATACAAATTTGCCGCTTTACACAAAGCAAATAATTTTTTTTATGATAAAAATTATGCAGAAGCACTTCGATTATACGAAAAAATTTTCGGGCAAAATCTCTTAGCTAATGATTTCATCTTCAGCAGGATTGCCGAATGTAGTCGGCTTAGCGGAGATTTTAAAAGAGCTGCAAAAATATATAGAAGGCTTATCCAAAGTGAGCCAGATAATCAGGAATTTAATAGTGGGCTGAAGCGCGTTTTGTTTCAAATGAAAATGGAAACAACCAAACTTAATAAAAAAACAAATTCTTAAAGGTTGCACAATGTCTTTTCGTCTTCCGCATTCAGCAAAAAACTGGTTATCCTTTAGCGGTGCGGTTATTGCACTGCTCAGTCTGCTGCTAATAATATTTTTTTGGCTTATATCCCTGAATGCACAGGGAGGTGCTTCCTATCTGGGTATAATCAGTTATATAATTCTCCCGGGAATTTTAATCTTTGGTCTCATATTAATTCCGGCCGGGATGCTACGAACGCGAAAAAAAAGACAGTCGATACCTGAGCGCTGGCCGGAAATTGATTTAAATGTAAGGTCTCACCGGAATGCCTTTTTCATTTTTACCACTGGTACCCTTCTATTTGTTTTTTTATCTGCTTTTGGCAGCTACGAAGTATTTCACCTATCTGAGTCTGTTGAGTTTTGTGGCACTTTATGCCACACTGTGATGAATCCCGAATACACAGCTTATCAACATTCGGCTCATGCCCGGGTTGCCTGTGTAGAGTGTCATGTGGGAAGCGGCGCTAATTGGTATGTTCGCTCTAAACTATCCGGTCTTTACCAGATATATTCCGTGACTTTTAATAAATTTCCCAGACCCATTTCAACACCTGTAAAAAATTTACGACCGGCAAGGGAAACTTGTGAACGCTGTCATTGGCCGCAAAAATTTTACACCTATAATCAAAAAAACGAAATACATTTTTTGCCCGATAAACAAAACACAACCTGGAAGATTGATTTAACACTTAAACTTGGTGCCCGCCATTCTTCGCAGGGATTGAGCGAAGGTATTCACTGGCATATTAATCCCGATGTACACATAGAATATATGGCCGCCGATTCCACTCGACAGGAAATCCCCTGGGTGCGCTACACTAACATTAAAACCGGAGAGCGACATACTTTTATTGACGATGAAAACCCACCGGATAGTCTTTTAAAGGTAAACGCCAAAACACGTACGATGGATTGTATGGATTGTCATAACCGGCCTTCACATGATTATCGTCCACCATCATTTTTTGTAAATAGTCTTCTCATTACCGACAGTATTCCTAAAGCATTACCAGAAATAAAATCTTTGGCTATGGAACTTTGTGAGCCGGAATATGGAACAAACGACAGCGCTATGCAAGCGATGAGAAGCGGTATTACATCTTTTTATATGCAAAATTATCCTGTACTTGCCGAAAAAAACGTTCCCTTAATTAAGAAGGCCATTCGGGGTTTGCAGACTAGTTATCAGCAAAATATTTTTCCGGAGATGAAAGTGCGTTGGAGTGCATATCCAAATAATATTGGACATCTGGAATTTAAAGGTTGTTTCCGTTGCCATAACGGTAACCATGTTAGTTCCGATGGATCTGTTATTACGCGAAAATGTACAGTTTGTCATTTAATCAATGCACAGGGGACACCGGATAAGATGCAATTAGCATCCTATGGAAAGAGTCTTAAATTTAAACATCCTGTAGATATCGACAATGAGTGGGAAGAAAGCCTGTGCACCGAATGTCACACAGGCTTGAATCCATAGAACAGGATTAGTGTGTACGCTGATCGACCAAATTTTCAATTTTATTTTCCAGATAGGCGGTTATGGCCTCTTCTGTCCAGTTATATTTGGTCATAATCACTTCCAATCCCGCACTGGTAAAGCTTTCGTAAGCACCGCGTCCCATCCCGCCGGCGATAAGAGCTTTGCAATCGGCTATTTCTGCGGCCATGGAACGATGTTTATCCATTGCGTCAGCAGTGTATCCATGCCCTTCCCTTTCAATTTCTTCCGTATGCGAATGATGCTGTGCGTTGGGCGCATGATGTCCTGTTCCACGCTGCCGCAACTCGGTTTCAGTGATGGCGCCGTTTTCGATAGTATAAATTTTATAGTATTTAGCCCGCCCAAAATGCTGGCTTACATAATCTCCGTCATCCGTTACAATGGCAACTTTCATATCTTCCTCCAAACTGATTTTTATTTTAAATACACACCGGCCATACTTTGAAAAATCTGGTCGATTTGAGAATATTCTGCTTTCCAGCCTAACTTTTTAAGGGCTAATTCCGAACTGGCAACCAGGCCTTCCGGGTCTCCCTCGCGTCGGCCGGTTATTTCATAATTTACTTTTTTACCGCTAACTTTTTCTGCCGCTTCAATCATTTCCAACACGGTATAGCCGTTACCGGTCCCCAGGTTCACCAGCAAATCTTCATTTTCTTCGATTAAATAGTTCATTGCTTTTACATGAGCTGTAGCTAAATCATTTACATGAATGTAATCACGAAAACAAGTACCGTCTTTTGTATTATAATCATTGCCAAACACCTGCATACCTGCCCGTTCACCGCTCAACACTTCCATGATGATGGGACAAAGATTTGCCGGATTTTTTTCCTTCCCTGTAATCTGGCCATCCACATCATATCCTGTAGCATTAAAATAACGTAATGCGGCGTAACGCATACCCATTAATTGACTGTACCAGGCCAGATTTTCTTCGATAGCCAATTTTGTATAGCCATAATAATTAGTTGGATTTGTAGGATGTTTTTCATCGATGGGTAAATATTGCGGATTGCCGTACACAGCGGCCGATGAGGAAAAAATAAAACGCTTAACATCGTGCTGAACCATTTTATCTAATAAATGCAATGTGCCCCAGATGTTATTTTTAGCATATTTACCGGGATTGGTCATGGACTCGCCCGCCGCTTTCCAGGCTGCAAAATGAAAAACCGCATCAATATCTTCGGATAATGCTTTATCTAAATGATCGTCGTTTAATACATCGCCCTCA
>JANTHG010000253.1 GCA_024762535.1 Calditrichaceae bacterium | reverse complement strand
GTTTAAGCAATAAATCGAATTTCATCCTCCATGTTATTTAAAACTCGTTTGCTAACGATTTAAGGAGTACTTCGTGGGTGCAGCCCAAAGCAAAATAAACATCCCAAATGTCATTATCAATATCTTTTAAGGCGATATACGTATCAAGCCGTATGTGACAGGCGCTCACATATTTGGACTTCCAGCGGAAGTCTGCATAATTGCTGACTCATTAATTCTGAACAAATCTAATTTCTAAGTGGCAACCATCTGCTATATTATTTTTTTTTATTTAACATACATATAACATCGACCCTAAGAATGCAAATTCAGGCTCTAAGGTTTATATACAGTGAATTGGAAATTAATGGAAAGTTGTTAAAAAGTGATTTCTTGCCGGATTATTCAAGCTGGTATTTACTGTAGGTTTACGGAATCTGCAAAATATCAGATGAAAAAGCGGGAATAATCCCGCTTTTTTCATCTGATTATCTAATTTCATTTTTCCGGAATCTGTAAAAACACCAAGCGGTCAAACAAATCATTCCCTTGTTTACGCCGTAATTTCAAACGAATCACCGAGCCGGAATCAAAGTCCGAAATCATATCATAAAAATCATCGGCCGATTCTACTGTTTTACCATTCAGGGACATAATCACATCCCCCTGACTGATACGTGCGTGGGCAGCCGGGCCGTCTTCTTCCACAGCCACAACCAGGGCGCCGCCGTCTAATTCCAGCCGGTCGAGCTGCCGTTTGGTTAAATCGCGCACTTTCATTCCCACATCCGGCATTTCTTTTTGATTACTCTTTTTCTTTTCCACAACCGTAGTCTCTTCATTATCGCGTCCGCGCAGAGTTACCGTAATATTTTTCACTTTGCCGTCGCGCCAAATGGTCAGTTCCACTTTTTCACCCGGATGATGCATCCCCACTTTAGCCTGCAACTGATTGGGTTTATTGACTTTTTTCCCATCAACAGTCAGAACCACATCGCCTTCCTGAATACCGGCATCATCGCCCGCGCTGCCCTTAATCACACTGGTGATAAAAACACCCTCCGGTTTTTCCAGGCCAACACCCTTAGCGGTTACAGGATCAACCGGAGCAATATAAACGCCCAAATAGCCGCGTTTCACTTCGCCGTATTTAATTAAATCATCTACCACATTTTTGGCAATATTAATGGGAACTGCAAAACCGTATCCCACATAGTAATTGGTACCTGTGGCAATAGCTGTGTTCACACCAATCACTTCACCTTTAAGATTGATCAGAGCGCCTCCGCTGTTTCCCGGATTTATGGCCGCATCGGTTTGAATAAAATTCTCGATACCATTTACACCGTTGCGCCGACTGATATCAATCTCCCGATGCAGCGCGCTTACAATGCCCGCTGTTACCGTGGAAGTTAATTCCAGAGGATTGCCAATAGCCATCACCCATTCACCGATTTGCAGGTTATCCGAATTCCCAAGAATGGCAACCGGAAGATCATGGGCATCTATTTTAATTAAGGCAATTTCGGTAGATGGATCACGACCAATAATTTTGGCTTTATATTCCGAATTATCTATCAGTTTCACCTTTACTTCATCCATATCCTGAATCACATGGTTGTTTGTCAGAATATACCCGTCTTTACTAATGATAATGCCGGAACCGAGTCCGTGTTCTTTCAGCTCTTTTTGCGGCATTTCACTTCCTTGGGGCATGGGCATATCTCTAAAGAAAAAATGAAACGGATTGGCGCTAACTTTTACATTTTTGGTTGTGTATATAGAAACAATACTGGGTCGTACTTTTTTGGTATTTTCCACAAACATGGAATTGGGATTAAAGTTGGCTACAGTTACAGCGCTGCCCGTGGTTTCACTAGAGGATTCCTGGTATATTTTGTTTTCCACACCTTCGGCATGGGTTTTCGAATCCACATTAAATCCGGTGGTTAATACCACCCCCACAATAACTCCCATGGTAATTAAACCGATAACATACGCAAATGAATGTTTAATTCCTGACATGTTCGGCTCCTTTCTGTATGCGTTAGACTTTTTAATCTACTGTTCGTTATTAATTACACGACCATAAACGTCGTAATTGAAAATTAGTTCATTTTTATGCAAACAAAAAATATGCCATGTGTATTTCCAGTCAATTCGAATGTTATTTTGACAAAATATTTCAGACCATCTGCACATCTGGCGCAATAGTGCGCAGAGTTCCTGACATATTTCAAGGTCAGGTCAATCATAGGGCTAGGGAAGATGCTTTTACTTTCACCGTGCTTTAATACGGATATACTAAAAACTTTACAATCCTAAGTCGAGCGATTGTTTATATAAACCCAACCCCTTGCCGTCATTGCGAGTCCCGCGTGAGCGGGAAGAAGCAATCCCACAGGGGATCACTTCACTCCTCCGTCGTTCGTGATGACGCCCTTTTCCCATCATAGCGAAGAACGAAATGACGAAGCAATCCCTCTGAAGGTCGTCCCGTCGCTGTCGCGATTCGCGATGACGAGGGAATCACTCAATTTAGGTAAATCCCACTGTGCTTTGCCTGCATTTAAAATTTAAAATCTAACATTTAAAATTCCCTCCGTGTGCATCCGGTTCCAATTTTCTTTATATTAGTCCTAAAACAAACGACTTTTTCCCGGAACAGAATAAAATGAATTATATCATCGACGGTTATAATCTTGGGCATAAACTTCCTAAAGCCGCATCCTGGCTTAAACAGGGTGATACAGACAAGGCTATTAACATTATCTTAAATCATGTTCAGGCCGTGTTAAACGGAAAAGGAGAGATCATCGTTGTATTCGACGGGCAGGCCGGCCCGCACGCACATCCGGGAAGATTTGGTTCCATTCGCATTAAATTTTCGCGTAAACCGCAAACAGCTGATGATATTATTCGCGAATTTATCCGCAGCCATCCCAGGCCCGAACAATGGACCGTAATCAGTTCCGATAATGAAATATTATACACCGCTAAAGATATGGGCGCTAAAATACGCACTTCTCAGGAATTTGCCGCACAGAACCGTTCCGGCAGTAAACAGAGCGAACATTCAGAAAAATACGATCCCGGCACGGTAGATGTGGATGCCTGGTTAAAACTATTTAACGGAGAATCCGGCACATGAAACGCGCATCCGGAACTTATGCCCTGTTTTTTTGGTCTGCTTTTAGCATTGTTCTTTTTTTGAATCTGCTGGTCTGGCTCTATTTGCAACAGGTGGAAAATCAGTTTCGCCATGAACTGAAAGCGCATCTTTCGGATGTGGAACAGGTACTCAAGCAATTAATGAACGCTTACAGCGACGATGTGGATATTTCCCTGCTCATGCCCGGCGACGAAACATCGCTGGCTCATCTTTACTACCGCCAGCCTTTGGAAGCCATCCGCAGTAACAGTCATTTACAAAGTATTATGCTGCTTTCACCCAAAGGTGAAATCCTGGTTGCATCGCCCCAAAACGCCGGTCATGGTGCGCTGAGTTCTCTGGCACATAATCGCTATTTCAGGCAAGCTCTGTCCGGAAGGGCCGCGGTTTCGGATATGGAAGAATATGCCGGTGAATCCTTTATGAGCGCCTACGCCCCCGTTCAAAACATTGACGGGTTCACTGTGGCAGTGCTGGCCATAGAAGCCAAAGCTGATTTCTTTTCCGTACTCACCAGTTTAAAAAACCGTCTGCTGCTCTTTTCTATGCTTAATCTGGCGCTCATTTCTCTCATCGCACTCTTTTTATTCCGCGCCATCCAGCGCAGCATGCGCTATCAGTCCGAGCTCAAAGACCAGGAACATCTGGTACAACTGGGATCCATGTCTGCTTCTGTGGCCCACGAGCTA
>JANTHG010000252.1 GCA_024762535.1 Calditrichaceae bacterium | reverse complement strand
TACAATTACGCCCGGTCCGATCCGGATTAAAGATATTTACGGAATGTATCGCTATGAAAATTTTTTATATGCAATTGAAATGAGCGGTCGGCAAATCAAAGATTTTTTAACATATTCGGCGCAGTATTTCATATTAAATGATGGAAAGATTGCAGCCGATCCCAACATACCCGGATATAATTACGATATGGCCGAAGGCATCCGCTACACGATTCATGTAAAACGTCAATCGGGTGCTAAAACCTCACCTGCCAACACGATTAGCGATCTGATTGTGATTAAATCCGGTAAGCCGCTGGACATGAATGCTACCTACAAGGTAGCTTTGAACAGTTACCGTGCTACAGGAGGCGGCGGTCACCTTTCCGCAGCCATCGCACTAAACGCGCCTGTTGTGTTTAAATCCGATACGGAAATGCGCAATATCTTAACCGCCTATTTCAGGAAAATAAAAATCATCAAACCGGCGGTTGACCATAACTGGAGCTTAATTGTTGGAAATTAAAAATACTTGGTCAGCACCAGCATGTGCGTACCCACATTCCGGGGCAGCGCCAAAAAACTTAAACTATAGGCCAGTTCCACATCTTTTAAAAAGGACCAAAGTCTGCCCTTAGAGCTTAATCGTGTACCCAATCCGGCGGCAATATTCTGCATGGTTGCTTCAGGGCCGTTAAAGTAGGAAGTTAACTGAGCGCGCGCTATCAGCCTGCGTTCAAAAAAACTCTGTTCCGCCGCTAAATTCAAACCAAAGTCCGTATGGACATAGCGCGGACCGCTCAGGCCCTGCAGAGCCACAATCAATCCCTTGTCGTTTTGGTAGCGTGCCCCTATAACGTATCCACGTTCATATTTAAAATTCATATCACCGATTTGCGGTTCATTGAAATCCTGTACGGCCAGTTCCAGCACGAGTCCGTTCAAGCGCAACACTAGCCCCACATCCACAGCCAACGCACTTCCGCCCTGTTGCCGTTCCCTGTTAGACTGAATATAATCAAGCTGGCGTTTTAAATTAACACCCAGCGCCGCAGACACTGCGCTTCCGGTTAAGCCCAAATCGATCGTAGATATCCCAAATGTGAACTGCATCAGCCGTTTTTCAAATCGCTTTTCCTGTTCCGGATCAATTACACTGTATTGTTGGGCGCTGGAAAGGGCAAAGTTAGGCGCCATCCAGGAAAGGTTGTAATCGAATCCCCCGTTATAATCCAGAATACCTGAGGTCATACCAATACTTACCCGGTTATCGGTTCTAAAAGCAATATCCGCCGGATTAACCGGAATCATCCCCGAGCCGAGGGCGCTAAAAGCCGAACCAATGGAAATGGGCTCTTTCCGTCCAAAATAGGTGTAGTCTTCGCCAAAAGGATTATCCTGGGCATATACGAAAACAGTGGAAATAAAGAATATAAAAAATAAAATGTATCTCATTTTCGATCTCCTGCAGAACATTATAACCGCTTCTTTAAATCCGGCTACTATAACATAACCGCCAGACCCAATCCCATTTTCTTGGTTGGCCCGCTTTGTATTTCCCGGCCGTCTTGTACCAAGGGCTGCTGGTCAATACGGAAAAAGGCCGAAAGGAACAGTGACTTTGTCCAGGCCTGCCGGATCGAAACCGCCACAAAAGCTTCTTCTTTTTGATCCAACTGGTTCAGAGAACCGCCCCAGCTGCCTTCCACATTCAGTTGCAAAGGGAAATCCCTGTCATAGGTTCCTGCCCGCCCTCCCAAAGCAAACGTAGCACCGGCAAAGGCGTGATATGTGGTGAGCTTGCTGCCGATTCCGGCATGAAGCGTAATATCCAGCACGTTAAAATCGAAAAACTTATCCAGAACTACGTACGCGCCGTAGGGCATAGCCACGCCAACCGCCATGGAAACCTGGAAATTGGAAGAGGTTTTATCCATGAAACGATATTTTACAGAAGGCACAATGGGTAAAATGGTATTTAAACTGTCCATACTTTCTTTGGAAGGTACACCGCCATATCGGCGGTTACTGGCATAGACATAGGTATTTGTGAAAGCGAGTTCCATTCCCTCGGTAAAAGGCGCGAAACTGATATTTACCGAGAAAGGCAACAGATTCAAATCCACTCCGCTTCCGGGTTTGGTATGGTAGCTCAGAATCCAGCTACCATGAGGCGTTGTTTGACTGGTGGGAATAAAACTAAGCCCGCTAACGCCATAATAGCCCGGTATCCCCGGATTGGATGGCTGCGCCTGACTGATCGCTGCGGTAAACAATAAAAGCAGCAGCCCAATGTAAGCTCTTAATTTCATTGCAACTCCTCTACTTTGCCAGATACTGGAACAGGAATGCCGTTAATCCGGCCGCTAACATTCCGAACACATAATTAAACGGTTTATCTAAGCGGGATTGAACTTTTTTAGTACGGTTTGATTTTATCTGAACATTCATGGATTTGGAAGCATAGGGCATTTGCATGGAAAGCTGATAGCTTCCTTCTGTTAATTTGGCAATTCGCAAAGGTGTGCGCCCTTTGTACGCTCCATCCAAAAACACACGGGCATTTTCCGGAGACGTGATTACCACCAACTCACCCGGTTTCTTTTTTAACTGAAAAGAAACATCGCTGGTTTTGGCATTTTCCACACGAACGTCCTGTGAAGCAATAAAATAATCGTCTTTATCAATACGTACCCTGTAAACGCCAATGGTTGTGGCATAATTCAAAACAGGTGTTTGCCCGATTAATACTTCTTTTTGTTCCGCCTTGCTTAGATACACATCCGCACCTTCCGGTTTTGAAGTAATGGACAGGCGTCCCATTTTCTCCTTTAAATCAATATCCAATACCTTATGTTCATTGGGTTCAATAAACGTAGAAGTGGTCCACTCTTCATACCCTTTCTTTTCTACCCGCAACACCACTTCACCCGGCGTAATGTTACTGAGAATATGCGGTGTTTTAGCGACAAATTTTCCTTTTAAATAGATATCCGCACCCGGGGGGCTGGAATTAACACTCAGCATACCCGGACTCACTTCCAACGTGGTTTTTACATCCGTAGGCTGAAAACTGCGCACAATAACTTTTCGCGTCCAGGGTTCATAATTGAGCTTGACCAGACGAATCTCATGCTCACCCTCGGCCACTTTTTTCAAAGACATGGGTGTAATTCCTACAAAGGTATTATCCAAAAAGATTTTAGCGCCATCCGGTTCGGATGAAATGTTCATAGAACCGGGTTTGGCTATAAGGGAAACTTTAACGGAACGGTCCATCTTTGCTTGTACGACAATCCGCCCTTCCCAATCATAATAACCGCCCCGAATCAGCTTTAAATCATAGCGCCCTTCCAACAGGTCTTTAACCACCAACGGTTTTCCCCGACTTGTCTTGCCCACAAATTTTCCTTCGAGATACACTTCGGCACCGGGTAAAGTGGAACTGATACTAATGCTACCCATCCACTGACGCAGGTAACTTTGTTCCAAACGTTTGGCCAGATTTACCACTTCGGTTCGAATCTTTTTTAAATCCTGGCAGGAACCGTAGAGAGCGGCAACCACCTGAGAGGTTTCAATATCAAAAAGACGGGCGTCTATTTGCAGAGTTCCGTCAATGAGTGAAACATCTCCGGTTAAAATAACGTCAATATGTAATAAATCACGAATCCGTTTGCTGTTTTTTTCCGTTAGGCCCGCAAGGTCCAGCGTTTTTTCGGTTAATAATTTTTGCAGTTCACCCCGTTCCACTACCGAAAAATTAGTACCGCTGCGCAAAGCTGTAATCAGCATGGCCGAAACCGTACGACCAAATTCGGTTTCTTTTGCTTTGGCATTCGCATCTACAAAGGGCAGAACAGCGATAT
>JANTHG010000251.1 GCA_024762535.1 Calditrichaceae bacterium | reverse complement strand
ATCCGGCAAAATCTGGATCATGCCAAGAAAACGGCTTCGATTCTGCCTTCCCTGCGCCGGAAAGAGTCGGAACGCGTCGAAATGCTGCGCACAATCGGCGCTTTGTTTACCATGGGCTATCCTCTGGACTGGAACAAGCTCTATCCTCATTTTGCCGCGCACACTCCATTGCCTTTTTACCCTTTTCAGCGTGAACGGTTCTGGTTAGACACAGCCATACAGGATTCAACCGAAACAGAGGATAAAAATGAACATCCTCTTCTGGGTAAAGAACACCATTCCGTTTTAATGCCCAATAATTCCAATTGGACGGTTCAGCTTAAATATGAATATGTTTCGTTTTTGAATAATGGCAGAGATACGCACCTTCCCGTACTACCGGAAGCGGCCTATCTGGAAATGGCTATTGCAGCCTCCATGCAAACCTTTCATACTGAAAACACAGTACTTCGTAATATTGTTTTTAAAAATGCACTGTCCATAACCGAAAAGGAATCCCGCCAGTTACATTTTACCTTAACTCCGGTATCTGCCCAAAAAGCCTATTTCCAGGCCTACAGTAAAACCAGTTCGGAAAGTGATCCGTCTAACTGGATCATTCACAGCCTTGGTTCCATTGACGCCAATGCCGAAATGAGTACCGCGCCCGAATCGGATCGGTTGAGCGGATTAAAACAAAGGCTACACAATGTGGGACCGGTTGATGCTTTTTTAGAACCCTTAAAAGATAATTCATTAACCGGCACCCCCTCGGGCTTTTCCGTCAATGATATTTTTGTTGGTGAAAATGAGATTCTGGCCCACTTCACTTTTCAAAACTTACAGGAACTGAATCCGGAACAATATAAAATCCACCCCCTTGTTTTAGATAATTTATTTCGACTCATTACGGTTCGCGCTCAAATGGACGAACAGCATCCGCTCTTCTACAAGCCTCATTCGCTTGCTTCTTTTTCTTTGCATCGCCAACCCACTGCTAATATGTGGGTATATGTCCATCTGGAAAAAAGTGCGGACCAAAACCCTGTCCTCTTAAGCCAGATGCAAGCGTGGAATGAAGACGGATCCCCAGTGTTGCAGGTTTCGGATTTACGTCTCCAGACCATTTCTTTGGACGAAGCGATGTCTCATCTCTTTTATGAAGTGGGCTGGGAAACCGTTCACCCGGATACAACCCGGCGTAAAACAATTGACCTTCCCAAACGCTGGCTGATTTTCGGTGACCAATCGGAACGCAGCCAAACCCTGTTGCAGGAACTGACTCAAAAAGGTAAATCCTGCACAGTGGCTCACCGAAGTTCCGAAAACAAACTCCTGCGGGAAGGGCTGCTTCATTTTAACCCGGCCGATTCCGAAGGCTTTAAATCCCTTTTAGAATCTGTACTCTCTAATGACACGGCTATTTTGTATTTATGGGGGCTGGAAGATACCAACGACAGCATTAAAATTTTAGAAACCACTACCCGTATTTTACATGAACTAAAAACAGCACCGGCAGAAACCTGGTTATTTACAGAAAATGCCGTAGCGTTGGATTCTAATCGATCCGAAATCAAGAGTACTCAGGCTATTTTATGGGACCTCGGCGTTGACTTTCAGATGGTTTTTAAAAAGTCTCCCGTATTTCAGGTAGATGTGCAGGGTCCTGTTAAAAAGCTGTTTGATATTTTGCATTTTTATCCCAACGAAAACACACTGGTGCTGCGCACGCGTGAGGTGTTGGTTCCCAGACTTTCCCGTTCCGCCCAGCTTACCAAACGCGAATTACAAACCAGGCAATTACCGGTTTTATCCGAAGAGCGGGCAAAACCAGATTCATCGGAAATTGAAATAGAGCTTTTGGCTTTTTCAGTCAATTCCCACTATTTAAAATCTCTTACTTTAGATGAACAACAATCTGCGGGAATAGAATGTTCAGGAATTATCCGTTCCATAGGTTCTAATGTAAAAAATTTTAAAGTCGGCGACGAAGTGCTTGCGATTAGCTTTAGTCCTCTTAAACGCTTTGTACTAACACAAGAATCTTTGGTGCGTTTAAAACCTAAATCGGTTTCATTTGAACAAGCGGCTGCTTTTCCGTTATCCTACCTCGCCTCGTATTATGCGTTGGTGTATTTGGGCAGGCTGCAAAAGCAGGAAAGTTTGCTCATCCATGACGCACATACTCCTTTTGGCAGATCAGCCATTCAGATTGCCCGCCGCTATAATGCCACTATTTATGCCACGGTTCAATCGGAAGCGCAAAAGGAAGAGCTTAACAAACTAGGTGTTCAACATGTGTTTTCCGGCGATTCACTCTCATATATCGACCGTATTTCTGAAATAACCGCCGGCCGGGGCGTAGATATGATTGTAAATACGCTCGAAAACGAACAATTGGCAGCCAGCTTTTCTATTTTAAAAGATTTCGGACGTTTTTTGGAACTGAATACCAACGGCTCGTTTGAACAACCGATGGTTTATTACCATTTACGCCGGAATGTT
This sequence comes from Calditrichaceae bacterium, assembly GCA_024762535.1. Taxonomy (GTDB): domain Bacteria; phylum Calditrichota; class Calditrichia; order Calditrichales; family Calditrichaceae; genus JANTHG01. The sequence continues at coordinate 1,424 of JANTHG010000251.1, read as the reverse complement.
TCCTTTTTTGCTGTGGATATGATGCATGTGGCAGCCAGTCAGCCGGATTTAACCAAAGAACTTTTTGGTGAATTGCAAGAAATGGTAGAAAACGATGAACTTTCTTTCCCAAATACAGTAACGGTTCCTTATCAACAGGCAGCAGCAAATCCGCTTTTGTTGGATGAGCAGACCTTAAAGAATGAAAAGATAGTGCTGGCGTTAAACGGAAAATCATCCACTTCTACGCTTCCGGCTATCTTGTTTCAACCACAAAAAACGTATTTAATAGCCGGATCCCCCGGTTTTGCTGAGTTTGCACTTTTAGACTGGATGCAACGAAATGGTGCACAACAATTTTTAGTTGCTGATATATTTGGTGACGAGGCTAACAAAAAAGTAAAACTGCCCAAAGGCATAAAAGTTGAGTATGTTCACGATGTAACAAACATAGAGCCGGAACAAATTCATGGTGTATTCCTTTCTTTGGACCCGGGTTCGGATAGGCACGATTCCGTAACCGTAAAAAAGGCGATTGAAACAGTATTTTCGCAATTTAATAACCAGCAGTTAGATTATTTTGTGACCCTTTCCCTGTTCCGTTTTGGGTTACCAAATCACCCAACTAAAATTGCCTTCCGTCCGGATTATCTGGCATTATGCCTACATCAGCAACGCTGGGACAATGATTTAAACAGTTTACATTTACAGTTAGCGGGAAAGGCCAATAGCTATCAGGAAGCATTTGTGCGTTGGAATGTCCTCAGCCGCGTACTTACCGGAACCAGGGGCAGAATCATTGTAACAGAAGACAAATGGGAAGATATTTTCGGAACCCTGGAAGCCAATAAAATCCCTGCTATTTTTAGCCGTTTTCTGCAAAAACCCGCAGTCCAAAAACAGGATACTGCTTTAAAATCCGGTTTTGACATCAGCCGGAACGAATTACTTTCCGCAAATGAAGATCAGCGGGAAGAAATGCTGCTTACATATTTACGCTCCGAAATTGCGCACGTAGTAAAGGTGCCTGCACAAAAAATCAAACTAGACCAACCACTTACCGCTCTCGGTATTGATTCGCTGATGGCTATAGAACTTAAGAATACGGTGGAAAGCAAGCTGGCTCTGGAACTGCCCATTGCCACTCTGCTACAGGGCCCGTCTATCATGGACTTAACTGCGGAATTTCTATCTCAATTAAACACATCTGGGGCTGTGGATACGGATCAACCGGTGATTGAAAAAAAATCCAATGAGCTACGCGAATTCAAATTGTCGCACGGTCAAAAAGCCATGTATTTTCAGCATATTATGAATCCCGACAGCATCTTCAATCTGGCCTACGCCGTACGGATTCGTTCCTCATTTGACAAAGAGATGCTGCGTAATTCATTTCAGGAACTGGTCAATCGTCATCCATCCCTGCGCACCACGTTCCATCTGGT
>JANTHG010000250.1 GCA_024762535.1 Calditrichaceae bacterium | reverse complement strand
GTAAAAACGAATGGTTTCGATATTTACCCCTGCTTTTTGGGCCAGTTTACCAATTGTTACTTCGGACATATTTTCTCCGTAATTTTTCAATTATAAATTCAGAAGCATTCTTAAGACTATATTTAGCGATATACCAAATGCCGATTCGTATTTATTGTTTTCTTTTGAATCGGCATGGAATTTACTCAATTTGTTTTATGATATAACGTGTTTAAACAGATTGGAATTTCCGCTTAAATATATTTAAAATGGTTTTTGAATTTGGTTCCATGTAAATTCAACTGAAAATGCCTAAAAAAGGAATCGAAATGATCAAATCAGGGATAATTTTTTTCAACCTATTTTTAATTGCTATATTGCTTTTACAATGCACACCCTCATCAAAGGATACAAAGCCAATGCATGTTTATGTGGGAACGTACACCGAAGCCGATTCGCAGGGGATTGAACTGTACACCTTTAACCGGGATTCGGGAAAACTTCACTATATTAAAACCTTTGCACATATTTCCGATCCTTCCTATTTGCGATTATCCCGGAACAAGCGTGTTCTGTATGCAGTGAATGAACGGATTGGAACAGAAGCAAATCCGGAAGGCACCATTTCTGCCTTTGCCGTAGATGCGCAGGGATATTTAACATTCATAAATTCCATCTCATCCGAAGGCAGAGCGCCTTGTTATTTGTCTCTTTCCGAAAACAACCGGTTTTTGTTGGTAAATAATTATCTTGATGGGAAAGCATTGAGTGTAAAAATACACAAAAACGGAGCGCTTGCTGCACCTGTTTCCGTGTTGCAATTTAGCGGTTCCGGCCCGAACCGGGCGCGTCAGGACGCCTCACATGTGCATTCGATCAATCCGGATCCACAAAACTATTTTGCGCTGATTGCTGATCTCGGTACAGATAAATTATCCGTGTACCGGTTTAATTCTTCAACCGGAACGCTTTCGCAAAGCCCGGTGGCTGTAGCGCAAACCGCTCCGGGCGCCGGACCAAGACATACGGTGTTTAGCGCTGATGGCAAAACGGTTTTTGTGGCCAACGAGTTAAACAGCACCGTGGATGTGTTTCGTTTTAATCCGGCAAACGGCGCGCTTTTGCATGTCCTAACAATTCCTACCATACCAAGGGAATATAAAGGGAAAAATTATCCGGCAGATATTCACTTGAGTCCGGATGGCCGCTTTCTCTATGTGTCCAATCGCGGGCATGAAAGCATAGCTGTTTTTTCGGTGGATTCCGTAAATTCAGAAATTTCGTTTAAAGGAACGCAATCTGTATTGGGCTCCTGGCCACGGAATTTTGTTTTAAGCAAAGATGGAAACTGGTTGTTGGTTGCAAATCAAAAAAGCCGGAATATTGTAGTATTCCGGCGAAATCAACAAAGTGGTTTGTTAACTAAAATTTCCGAAGTAAAATCAATTGCAGTTCCGGCCTGTCTGGTACTGCCCGATTAAATAACAAATCGCCAAACCAATTTGGTCAGGATAGTGGTGTTGGTGGCTTTCCAGCTTCCGTTACCGGCATCAAATCCCTGATTAATTACAAAGAAAAAATTAGTTCCCGGCGTAGGAATCCAGTTCATCCTGAAATTAAACAGCATCTCTTTATCATCATTATTCCACTGTCCGAAAACTGAACCGAATAAATCCGGATTAAGCGCCATATCTAACCGTCCGCTGACTTCATTGATAATAAAATTTCCTTCAGGAAGATGAACATAATTTTGAGTGTAATTAATACTGGCATTCAAATATTTATTAATTTGGAACACATTGCGCACCGACCACTCGGTGCGCTGCCCGTTGTAGTAATCGCCCCAATTAAAAAAAATAAAATAACGATAGGGCTTTCCGCGATAGGTTCCGTACTGCAATTCATAGCGTGTAAACCAGTATTGGCCTTTGGGGATGATAATATCATCGTGAATATTAAAATCTTCCGTTAAATTCTCAGCCCGGCGTTGAATATTGGATTCAAAAAAATCACCGCTTTTGGTGGTAAATCCAAATGGACGAAACTCGGACCACAGCGATTGCATTTGGTGCGTGGAATCATCTATGTAGTAGTTAAAATCAAAGGGCTTGAACACCAGTTTTTGAATCCAGGGAATGGATTTGGGGCGGGGCTTGATGCGTAAATCCGCATTGTACATCTGGTAATTGGTGCGCCGCTGGTAGCCGGTTTCCGGATTGAAATTGGCATCGGAACGGTCCCATACTGCTGAAAAATCGATGAAATCATTGGGGAAGTCAAAAAAGATTCGACTGGCCAGTCCTGTTTTTTGCTCACGATCGGAGGTGTAACTTTGGGCAAGGGCGCCGCCTACCGAAAGATTTTTATCGCCAAAAACCGAACTGGAAGCGTAGCGGAAGTCCGTGCCGTAAACCATATTTTGACGATTGGGTTCTAAGCGTCCCACGCCAATCACTCCGATAGTGGATTGTTTAAAAATATCCTGTTTCCAGCGCAGTACCGTAGAATTGACAGAAGGAATCGAATCCTTGTCTGCAGTTTGCAGACTCATGGCGCCAAGCGTAGCGCCTCCGGTTTTGCCGAGGATGCGCGCTCCGGCAATGATGGGAATGGCTTCACCCTCTTCCGTTAAACCGATACGCCGGCTGTAAAAGGGTTGTGTACTATGTCCCAGTCCAAAATCAAAATAATTCCGCCCTTCTAAAAAGAAATCCCTTTTTTCCGGGTAGTAGAGGGAAAAGCGCGTTAAATTAACCTGCTGTCGATCTGATTCTACCTGGGCGAAATCCGTGTTAACGGTCAGGTTTAATTTCATGCTGGGAGTAATCAAATAATTGAGGTCACCACCGGCATTAAGGTTGGTTTGCGTTTTAGTTTGCGGCTCGGTTTCGATACCGGCAATGCCGTAGGGTTTGAATTCCAGTAAATGCACTGCGTTTAATCCCTGCAAGCCAAGTAATGTTCCGGCGCGGCTAACTTGTTCCAAATCCGCATCGCGCGACCAGGCCTGCCATAAATCCTGTTCACGAATACGGCGAATATTCCGTTCGAAATTGATACCCCAAACCTGCTCTTGGGCCGTATTAAATTTTAAGGTAGAAAAGGGGATAACGAACTCGGCAAACCAGCCGTCCCTAGTAATGCTGGTTTTTACATTCCAAACACCGTTCCAGGAGTTATTCACCCGGTCGCCATTATTCTGAATGAGCGCATCGTACCGGGCTCCGTTGGGATTGGTGATAAAGAGATAGCCGTTCCGCGCATCATGATACGTATCCAGTACTATTTCAAAATTATCATCCGAGGAGGAACTGAAATCCCGTTTCATCCCCTGGGCGCGTATTTTATCCGGCTGGGAATCGTAACACCACACGCCCATATATAAATTCTGTGTATCGTACAAAATGGCCACCCGAGTCTTTTCCGTAGCGGGCTGACCATTATGTAATTCCCGTTGGGTAAAATTATCAATGGGCAGGGCGTTTAGCCAGGCAGTTTCGTTTAAATGGCCGTCAATGTGAATGGCTTTGGTTATTTTTACGGCTGTTATCTTAGTAACAGCGTTGTTTTGCGCTACAAGAGAAGTAGAAAACAATAGGAAGAAAAAAAATCCGCTTATCCGGTTAAACATTTTAAATCCTTTTAAAATCGTATGTCCAAAAAGAAGTTGGAAAGGCTACTGTTGGGCTCTAAAGTAAACGGCCCTTTTTAACAAAATATTGTAAATTCCAACCACTAAAAAATACCTACCCAAAAATGAATGGTACCTGCAATTTTTTTAAATGCGTTTAAATATACTTATTTGTTTCTTTTTCAGCCATTTTTTTTTAAAGGGATTCTATGAAAACTTCTGAATCCTTTCCAAATTACGAAAATACATACAGCGCACCCAACAACCTAATAACCTAATAACCCAGTAACTCAACAACTCAACTTATAAATCTTTTGAACCCCTTCTATTTTTTGTTATATTGCAGTATT
>JANTHG010000249.1 GCA_024762535.1 Calditrichaceae bacterium | reverse complement strand
ACATGGCAATCGGAGCAGGTTCGCGCTTCGGCAGTGGTTCCGTGATTGACCATCAAGGTTCCCATTTGCCGCATCCATTTAGGTTCTACATTAGGCAATTTTCCGTTGGCCAAAGGATAGGTCGTATTCCATTCTTTTACACCAAAATAAAACATGAATTCATCCATCATATATTTTTTAAACGGATATTCATACATACGCTTTATCATGGGATTTTTAACAGCGGCAATGACCGAATTAGCTGAATTACCCGTTTCATAGTATGTTGGATAATCAAAGGGTAAAATCATAGCGCCAAAGGGTCCGCGGTTACCCATATCTTCGTACATATAGGCATTGAATAATTTAAAAGGATATATTTTACTTTTTCCCATTTCCATCAATGGACGGATGGTTTTATCCAATACTTCCTGGCGTTTTTTCCGCCATCTGTCCGGAAGTTGGCTCAATGGATGGGTAGCCGTATAAACATATTTTTCCACGTCAATATCCGGATAATGTTCTTTCAGCTTTTCCACATTCTTACGGATTTCAGCCACAGCTTCAGGATCATCAATAACCGCGATTTGCTGGTTAAAAGGATCATAACGATTTGGATATTTGGGATTATCGCCTAAGGCATTGGCTAAAAAAGTACCGTTACCGTTAAACCACAAATAGGTAAACCCTTTACTCGCTTTGCCGGACCAATAAATATCCGTTGGAATATACAAGCCTTCTTCTTCATTCCAGGTAGGATGCACCCAGTCACGCAACACAACATTCTCTTTTTGAAGGTGTGTAATATGACAGGTTTCGCAAGCCAGATTATCCACATGCCCGTTAAGAATCGCCTTTTGTGCGGTTTTGGTATGCGGTGCGGAGGTATGGCAATTTTCGCAAGCTACGGCTTTACCGGGTAAATCATTGGAAATCAAATCAACGCCTTTTTTACCCCGCGGAATTTTATGACCTTCCGGAACATGGCAGTCTGTACAAACAAGACCAGCCTTTTTATGTACATCATCCTGCGTGCTCCAGCCGGTTCCCCGCTTTGTGCCGGCATGCAAAATACGTTTATGCTCATAACCGAGGTGTTTGGCAACATTATTGAATTTATACACATCGCCACCCAAATCATGCTGGTGACAGGTCAGGCAGTTATAATCGGTAGGTTTAGTAACAGTCAAAGCGGCACGCAGGGTGCGGTCCTGGTTCCAGCGATGTCCATACTGGTCTTTAATGACATATTTGTAATTCATATCATAGGTTTGCGAATGGCAAATCAGGCAGTCGATACCCTGTTTGGTTTCATCCGGCACTTTACCGCCCGGCAACATCATTTCCGTTGCCGGATGGTAGTTGCCACCAATATGGCAGCCACCGCAGCCTTCACTGCGCAATTCAACTTTTCCATCGAGATGTGCCGGTTTACTTTTGATAATACTGGCCCAGCCGGTCCAGGAAAAACTTCCGGGTATGCCGCAAGCACGGTCAATTTTACCAACGGGAATCTTTTTGCTGCCTTCGGCATTAACGAGACGGCCGTCAAAACCATACGTTGTGAAACCGGGATTGGAACTCTGAAAAGTAAAATGGATGGAATGAATCACATCATCCATGGTATTCACTTCTTCGCTCGTCCCATCCGGATGCCGAACAGTCATGGTTTCATGACAGGTTAAACAGGTTTCAGGGCCTTTATACTGCCGTATACCGGCATCTTTAAAATATTTGAGATGTTTGTATTTTGTGGAGTTCATAAACGATGGCGTGTTCATTAGCATCCCAATTTTCACTTTTCGGGTAAACGTATCCTGTTCGCCTTCGGTGGTTTTCCACGCTTCGTCAAAACGTTCTTTTTTAACAATTTGTTTTATCAGCGCATTAAACTGATTATCCGATAACTTTTTACTGGTATCATAAGTCAATTCGGCATTTACAACACCGGTGTAATCTTCAAAAACAGAGTGAATACCATATTTATAAAATAGAAAAGCAGCAATAATTACGATAAGAAACGTAATTTCCCATTTCAATAATTTATTTTTCCGGCGAGCCATTTTCGCCCTCCTCTTCTTTACTTGCATGCACATGGATAACGTGATAACCGTCGGCCATACTTTTAAAATTGCTGGTTAATGTTTCACCCGTAGTTCCGAGATAGATATGACCAATCATAAACAATGTAAGGAAAACCCCGATAATAAAATGGGCCAAAACAACCGGTGCCATACCACCATACTGCATTAAAAACTGCGGCATGTACTCCGGAAATAAAATCAGCAACCCGGATACAAGGATTAAAGGCATAATAACAAACATCAGGGTAACATATGTAACTTGTTGTAAGGGATTAAATTTGGAATCTGTGGTTGTTTCGTAAGGGTGTGGCTCTCCTCTAAAAATCCCATACAGATAAAAACGGGCTTGTCTGAACAAACGTGTAAACAAACCGCCTAATCGTACCACATATTGTTTCCCATTCCAGGAAAATAAATTCCCGATTAAAAAATCGAGGTACATAAAAACAAGCAAAATACCGGCGGTATTATGAATGGCACGGGCTGTGGAAAACGGGATAAGCGCAGCATAATGCATGCTAAAACCGGTCACAATCAAGAAGGCATACAAAGTGGCATTCGTCCAATGCCAGAAACGCAGCCAGCGGGGATATAAATATACTCTATCCATTAGTTATTTCTCCTATTTGCTAAATACCTTCCCAAAGCATGAACGCTAATACCACCAATGGTTAACAAAACCAACAAAAGAACAATGTTATCCAATCGTTCATCCCGGGTCATTCCCACCACATAGGTATCATTGTTTACTACACTTTCCAATAAATCATTTTGCTGACGTGATTCTACTGTCCGAAAGCGGTACAATTTGGTAAGGAGAATGGAATTTTTAGAATGGCAGGATTCACATTTATGAAGCGCGTGTTCTTTGGACATAATTTGATGTGAAAAACCTTCGGTGTTGGAAGTATGGCATTCTACACAACGGACCGATTTCCAGTGTAACTCCGTATTGGGCAGCCAACTGTGAGCAAGCTTTAAATCCGGATATTCTCTGGAAGAAAGCTCAGCAAATTTATGTGGCGCATTATGACAGCTTAAACAGACTCCATTATCCTGCTGAATAATTTCTGGAATATTTTTATCTATGGAACGGTGAAAACTGTGTGCATCATGGCAGGAAGCACAACTAAATTTATATCCTAAACGTTCATAGTGAACACTTTCCCTAAATTGTTCGTTAGCTATTTCAAACTGTTCCTGATCTTCATGGCAATCTAAACATTTAAGACGGTTCGATTTGACGGTTGCCGGATGAGGAATGGTTGTAAAATCGTCCGAATGACAATCCAGGCAGCTAAATCCTCCGTGTTCGGAATTTTTTAAAGCTGTGGAATCCACATAGAGATTAACCAGACCTCCTGTTTGCGCATCCTGATACGCCAAAGTATGCATAGCATGGCAGCGAAGACAGTTTTTATCTTCGTTGGTCATATTCTGCGCAAACAACGTTCCTGTAAGGGAAAGCAAGCCCAGAATAAAAAAGAATTTCAAAAATCCATTCATATTTTTCTCCTGTCAATGGATTTGGTTCGAATTATATACTATAAAACCGTTTTTCAAATTATCGCCCTATTTCGTAAGAAGTTAATATGGAATTTGCCATCCTACAAACATAATAAAGCGAAAATGCTTTTCGATAAAAAAAATTAAAAGCAAAAATAAGGCCAAATTATAATGAGGGCTAACATAAGTAAAACCATACTTTTTTTATAGTAAAATGCTTATCTTTTATTAAATTCTGTAAAATATTATTGATTTTAGAAAGAATGTATAAAATATATTTCATTTTTTATACCTCAACATGCGTTCACGGTTAAAATATCAACTATTACAACCAAACAACCGTTCTTATCTTGAAAACATTTTGGTTAAGTGGTTGCGCCTGTTTCCCCCTAAA
>JANTHG010000248.1 GCA_024762535.1 Calditrichaceae bacterium | reverse complement strand
CCGAATAATTCGGATTCCAAAATACCTTCGGGTATAGCGCCGCAGTTTACGCTAATCAGCGGTTTTCCGTTACGTTTACTCAAGCGATGAATCGCATTGGCAATCACTTCTTTTCCGGTTCCGCTTTCACCGATGATCAGTACGGAAAGTTCGGTAGGTGCCACGGTACTAAGGATTTGCAGTAATTCTTCCACCTCAGGCGAAGTGCCGTAAAAGCCAATTTCTTTTTGGAACTGTTCAAGTGATTCCGGATTAATATTCAAAAAAAGGTCCTGAATTATTTTAGTAAATATGTTTTAAGCCGATTGTTCGTCATTGTGTTTTACAAACCGAATCCGGCAAAATGGATTGAGCCGTAAGCAAATCATGTCTGTTTGGCAATTAATGTACATTATTTATCTTTTGGTTCTGTTTCTTCTTTCAGTACACCCGAGTCTCTTAAGCTTTTTTTAAGCCCGTCAAGCTCTTTTCTTTGTTTTTCGACCATGCCCCAGGCAATAATTCCAAAAGTCATTCCAATTATACCAAACACTTCCATACGGTTATTCCTTACTTGCGTCGTTAAATAATTTATCAATTTAAAGGTATTAAATCAACGTACAAAATATCCCTGCGCTAATTGTTGATAATAGGCCGTTTGCTGATTTACCCAGTCAGGACTTTTATTTAATTTCACAGCCATTAAACGCGCCACTTCTTCGGCCAGGTCAACGCTTTTTTGCGCATCCAATAAAAGCAAGCGACGCCGGCGGGAAAGAAAATCTTCCACTGTGCGCGCCATTTCATGTTCTACCGCCCAAACTACTTCGGCTTTGAGCACTGTGGGATCTGTACAAAGCGCTTCGCCTAATTCCGGTTGCGCTTCTGCAAGCTTCTGGATCTCTAAAGCATCGGAGCCGTAATCCTGCAAAGCGCCAAACTGATCGCTATGGCGATGAAATCCGTGGATGTTCAAATCCCTGGTAACACAGGCCTGGAATTCCAGCCCCGCAATTAATATCGCCTGATCTACGGTGTCTTCCGCCATTTTACGGTATGTGGTCCATTTACCGCCGGCCAGAGTTAGTAGACCCGAAGCAGACACATGTACTACATGTTCACGTGAAACGGCGGCTGTATTCTCATCTTCTCCGCTGTAAGCGAGGGGACGAATACCTGCAAAAACGGCCTTCACATCTTCTTGTTTCGGATCACGTTTTAAATAGCGGGCCGTGTGCGCCAGTAAAAAATCTATTTCATCCTGATCTGCTCGGGGTTCCAAAGGAATATCTTTGGTTAAAATATCTGTGGTTCCCACCAACGCCCGATTGTGCCAGGGAATGGCAAAAAGGATGCGTCCATCGTCTGTATGGGGAACCATAATGGCATGGTCTCCGGGTAAAAAGGATTTGTCCAAAACAATGTGCGTACCGCGGCTGGGTTCAATCATTTTAAACGAACCGGGTTGATCCATTTGTAAAATGTGATCCGAAAAGGGTCCGGTGGCGTTGATTACCGCTTTGGCGCGAACCGCATAACGCTTTCCTGTTTCCATATCCTGCATGCGAACACCGGACACAAGATTTTTATCCTTATCCAGACCCTGAACCTGCATATAATTGACTACCGTTGCTCCCTGCTCTACAGCGGTTTGCAAAAGGTTAATTACCAGCCTGGAATCGTCAAACTGACCATCGTAATATAGCACTCCACCTGTTAATCCTTTGGGCTCTAAGTTGGGCAAGTGTTTAAGTGTTTCTTCACGAGAAAGGATTTTAGAATGGCCAAACCCTTCTTTACCGGCCATCATATCATACACCTTTAGTCCGATTCCGTAAAAGGGTCCTTCCCACCATTCGTAACTGGGTACAATAAACGCCAAATCGTGCACCAGATGCGGCGCATTACGCAATAAAATACCGCGTTCTTTTAAAGCTTCAAATACCAGCGAAACATTTCCCTGCTGCAAATAACGCACACCACCATGCACCAATTTTGTGCTGCGGCTGGAAGTTCCTTTGGCAAAATCGCTTTGCTCCACGAGCAGCACCGTAAAACCGCGCGACGCAGCGTCCAGAGCCACGCCGGCTCCGCTTGCACCGCCACCGATCACCACAAAATCCCATAAAATACTCGTGTCTTCCACAGCGGAAAGCATTTCATTTCGGTTCATATTTTATCCTTATATTAGTAGAAGGTTGCGTCAAAAGTTCCGGTTGTTATCACGAATCACAAAGTAGTGAAGTGTTTTCCCCAAGGGATTGCTTCGCCCGGGCATTCGCATCTTGATAATTTACGGCTCAGGACTCGTAATGACGCGTTATCTAAAGGGATTGCTTCTTCGCTTCGCTCATCGCAATGACGGTAGCGTTTTTTTCCAGTGCCAAATAGCCAATTCCCCTTTAATCAAAAAATCCGACAGAACAATTTTTAATCAGTCATCGTTATCTTTTTTTTAAGCCAGGCCGCACGGTTACTGGTGATACCATCAACGCCCAAATCATACAACCGCTTTGCTTCTTCCAAATCATCTACAGTCCAAATGTAAAGAACTTTTCCCTGTTGATGCAGCGCGTCCACCAAATCTGCTGTGATGTAAGCGCCATCTTCCAAATCAGCTCCGTCAATCCGATGCGTTTCCATGTAAGAGAGCATTTCCTGAATGCCCGGAAAACGATATTCGGGATTTGGCGATGAAGGCTTGTCATACAGGATGAATGCCCGGTTTTTGGGGAAAGCCTGCTTTACAGCTTCTAAAGACGGTTTGTGAAACGAAATAAATTCGAGTTGTTTACATTTGGATGAGAATTGTGCAAATAATTCCGTGAGAGGAATAAGAATGTCCGAACCGCATTTAATTTCCACAACCAATTTTTTATTTATGGGCAGTTCCATTACCAAATCCACCAGCAAAGGAATGTGTGTATTGATTCCTTTGGCGGAGATGCTTAGAGTCTGCAGGTTTGCCCGGGTTTGATCCTTAACTAACCCGGCATGCCCGGTCATTCGTTTTGTGTCAAAATCGTGGAATACAACAATCTGCTTATCCGAAGTAAGCTGAACATCCACTTCTACCGCAACTACTTCCTGCTGCCAGGCCAATGCAACCGATTCGGCTGTATTTTCCGGCGCCTCTAAGCTTGCCCCGCGATGGGCGATGAATTGGGTGTGATTCACTCGTTGCATTTAATTCCATTCTTTGAGATATAAAAATTACAGCTGTTTGTATTTAATTTTGAGCTTATTATACCTTGCTATTAGTATCCGGTTAAATTCCCGTAAACGACATTCAAGAAAAAAAGAACCTTACTTTTTGTCTGGTCAAAAAGTAACAAAAAGCCCAGGCGAAATTTAACTCGTCCCGAATCTCGGGACTCAAACAGAAATTTCGCCATAAGCTAAGCTTCTTTCAAATCCCTTTATTTTAGTTTAGTCGTTTGGCATTAACCGTATTGAGCTTGGTTTGAATAGTTGACAATTTAACCTGACACTATACTGGTATCTGGCAATAGAAAGCGTTTGTTACTTTCCCCACTCTTTTGCAAGTAAACCATACGAATAAATATTATGGTATGTTCCTGCATAAAACTTTGCTTCGCGCAACACACCTTCCTGAATAAATCCCAATTTCTCAAACAACGCTTTTGCTGCCGGATTATAGTCCACCACTTCCGCTTCGAGACGGTAGAAATTCATCGTGTTAAACGCGTAATCCAACAACATGCGCAGCGCCTGTTCTGCCAATCCTTTTCTGCGAAAAGGTTTTAAAATAAAAACCGCAATTTCTGCTTTGTGATTAAACCAGCGAATGGATTTTAGGCTAATTTCACCAGCAGTTTCATTTTCATACTCAATTTTAAAATGTAATTGGGAGGGCATTTCCGATTGGTAAAGATGGGTTTCAGTAAGGGTTTGCAAATCCTCGTAGCTCAGGTCCGAAAACCGAATGCTCTCTTCCGATTCTTTAACAGAACGTATAACGCAGTCTTTGTCATGTA
>JANTHG010000247.1 GCA_024762535.1 Calditrichaceae bacterium | reverse complement strand
GTGGTGCATAAAGAACCCATCTATTTTGAAGGTGAGCGCGAAGGCATTCCGATAGAAATAGCGATGCAGTATAATAATTCATATACTGAAACGATTTTGAGTTACTGTAACAATGTGAATACGATCGAGGGCGGCACCCATCTTTCCGGTTTTAAATCCGCTTTAACCCGTACCCTCAATTCCTATGCTCAAAAATATAATTTAATGAAAAATAACGATAAATTTACCCTTTCCGGCGAAGACGTCCGGGAGGGGTTAACCATGGTTATCTCTGTTAAAGTGGCGGAACCGCAATTCGAAGGTCAGACCAAAACAAAACTGGGCAACTCCGAAGCGCGTGGCGCTGTGGAATCGTTGGTTAATCAAAAACTCTATGAATATTTAGAAGAAAATCCTACCACGGCCAAGCAAATTATAGATAAATGTACCAGCGCGGCCAGGGCTCGGGAAGCCGCACGGCATGCACGGGAACTCACTCGTCGTAAAACGGCATTGGAAAGCAATTCCATGCCGGGTAAATTAGCGGATTGTTCTTCTAATAATCCGGATGAATGCGAAATATATTTGGTTGAGGGAGATTCCGCGGGTGGTTCGGCTAAACAGGGCCGGGATCGTCGCTATCAGGCCATTCTACCGCTAAAGGGAAAAATCCTAAATGTGGAAAAAGCACGTCTCGATAAAATTTTATCCAATGACGAAATCAAAACAATTATTACAGCACTGGGTACCAGTATTGGTTCGGATGATTTTGCCTACGAAAAATTACGCTACCGTAAAATTATTATTATGACAGATGCCGATGTGGATGGTTCCCATATTCGTACCCTTTTGCTCACCTTTTTCTATCGTTATATGATGGACTTGGTCAAACAGGGAAATATTTTTATTGCTCAACCACCGTTGTACAAAATCAAAAACGGAAAAAAAGAATGGTACGCGTTTGATGATTCCGAAAAAGATGAAATCATAAAAAGTCAGAACACGACAGAAGATAAAGTAACTATTCAGCGTTACAAAGGTTTAGGTGAAATGAATCCTGAACAATTATGGGAAACAACGATGAATCCCGACACTCGTACCGTTTTACAGGTAACTATGGAAAATGCCATAGAGGCAGATCATATTTTTACCGTGCTAATGGGTGACGAAGTGGCACCACGCCGTAAGTTTATTGAAGAAAATGCAGCTTATGTCCGTAATTTGGATATATAATTTCTGAGGAAAAAATGGAAAAAAACGAAAAAATAATACCGGTATCCATAGAAGATGAAATGCGGGAGTCCTATCTGGACTACTCCATGTCTGTTATTGTTTCCCGGGCGTTGCCGGATGTTCGGGACGGTTTAAAGCCGGTGCACCGCCGAGTGCTGTATGGTATGCAGGAACTGGGTGTGTTGCACAACAAAGCCTTCAAAAAAAGCGCACGTATTGTGGGTGAAGTGATGGGTAAATACCATCCCCACGGAGATAAAGCTGTTTACGATACCATGGTGCGTATGGTTCAGGATTTTTCTTTGCGCTATCCCCTGATTGACGGACAGGGTAACTTTGGTTCTGTAGACGGTGATTCCCCGGCAGCCATGCGTTACACAGAAGTTCGAATGCAACGCATTGCCGAAGAATTACTGCAGGATATTAATAAAAACACCATCGATTTTACCCGTAATTTTGACGATAGTCTTGATGAACCGGAAGTATTGCCCGCAAATCTTCCCAATTTACTGATAAACGGTTCCAGCGGTATTGCCGTAGGTATGGCCACCAATATTCCACCGCATAATCTCGGCGAAGTCATTAGCGCGACAAAAGCTCTGATTGATAATCCGGAAATGGAAGTGGTGGAATTGATGGAACACATTAAAGGGCCGGACTTCCCTACCGGCGCCACCATTTACGGAATTGAAGGGATTCACCAGGCCTACACAACGGGCAAAGGAAAAATCGCGGTACGTGCCAAAGCCGAAGTGGAAGAAAAACCAAATGGGAAATCTGTGATTTTGGTACGGGAAATCCCCTACCAGGTGAATAAGTTGAATCTGCTCGATAAAATTGTAGAGCTGATTAAAGAAAAACGCATCGAAGGAATTTCGGACCTGCGGGATGAATCGGATCGTGAAGGGATGCGCATTTACATTGAAGTAAAAAAGGACTATGATCCACAGGTTATTTTAAATTTACTTTACAAGCATAGTCAGTTACAGGTTACTTTCAGTATCAACATGCTTGCCCTGGTTAAGGGCCGGCCGCAGGTTCTTACTTTAAAACAAATGATTCAGTATTTTATTGACCACCGGGTCGAAGTAGTCGTACGGCGTACACAGTTCGAACTGGATCAGGCGGAGCGACGGGCGCATATTTTGGAAGGCCTGCGTATTGCCATCGATAATATTGACGAAATTATCGAATTGATTAAAAAATCGGCGGATCCTCAGATTGCCAAAGTGCGCTTAATGGAACGTTTTGGTTTGTCCGAAATTCAGGCTAAAGCCATTTTGGATATGAAACTGCAGCGTCTTACAGGCCTGGAACGGGATAAGATCGAAAAAGAATACCGTGAACTCCTTGCGCTCATCGAAAAACTTAAATCCATTTTAGCCAGTAAAGAATTGCAGATGGAGATAATTAAGGATGAACTGGACGAACTTACCCGTAAATACAGCGATGCAAGACGAACAGACATTGTTACCACATTAGATGATTTAACAATTGAAGACATGATCGCCGAAGAAGATGTGGTAATTACGATTTCTCATAAGGGATCGATTAAACGCTATCCCCTTGCGGAATATAAGACTCAAAATCGTGGCGGACGCGGTGTTAAAGGAATGAAGACCAAAGAAGAAGATTTTGTAGAGCACTTGTTTGTGGCTAATACCCATGAATATATTCTCTTCTTTACCGATAAGGGAAAAGTGTACTGGTTAAAAGTACATGCCATTCCACCTGCAGGCAAAAATTCTATGGGCCGGCCTATTATCAATCTGATCAATATAGAAAAAGGGGAGAAAATTCGAGCCTTTAATTCGGTGAAAGAATTTGATGACGATAGTTTTATTATAATGGCAACGGAACAAGGAATTGTTAAACGAACAAGGCTTTCCGCTTTCAGCCGGCCGCGAAAAGGTGGTATTATTGCCCTGAATATCCGTGAAGGAGATCAGCTTATCGAAGCCAAACGTTCCTCCGGAGAATGCAACGTACTGTTTGTTACCGAAAAAGGCATGGCCATAAAATTCCACGAACAGGATGTACGTGAAATGGGTCGAACCGCCGCCGGTGTTAAAGGTATTAAGCTCAAAGGCGACGATCGCGTTATTGAAATGGTTGTAGCCAAAGAGGATTTTCAATTACTGACTATTTCCGAAAATGGATATGGAAAACGGACCTGGGTTAAAGACTTCCGCATTCAGAAACGTGGTGGCAGCGGATTAATCGGTATGAAAACAACGGAAAAAACCGGAAAATTGGTGGGCGCGCTGGGACTTGAAGAAGAAGAAGATATTATGATTATAACCGAAAAAGGAGTGATCATTCGCCAGAACACAGCCAATATCAGTATAATTGGTCGGAATACGCAAGGCGTCAAATTAATTCGTTTAGATAAAGAAGACCGCGTGGCTGCCATGGCCAAAGTAGTAAATAACGAAAACGGAAACGAAGAGGCTTCTGAAGAAACAGAAGAAGTATAAACAGGGTTGTTTTTTAGGAAAAAATGAGTTATTATACGGAAATTGTGAAATAACTCACGTAGGCTTGATATGCAAAAAATTTCAGACCCGACCATAAGCAGATTGTCCACATATTACAGGACATTAACCCGCTTACTGGAAAAGAAGATAGAAACGGTATCGTCCGAAAAAATTGCCGAGATTAACAATATCACGTCAGCGCAGGTACGTAAGGATTTATCTTTTTTCGGCTCGTTTGGAAAGCGTGGACTTGGATATAATACCAAAAAATTACGCGACGAGATTGCTACTATTTTGGGTCTGGATAAAAAATGGAATATTGCTTTAA
>JANTHG010000246.1 GCA_024762535.1 Calditrichaceae bacterium | reverse complement strand
CAGTGGATTTTCTTAGTATTAACCGGCGCCGATATGGTTACCCAGCTCAACTGGATGGGCGCTTTGACCTTGTTTGCCGTGTCTGTTCTGAGCCTGACCCTGCATTTTCAGATTCTGTTTTTCGATAATCCCAGGCAGGCCGGGTATGCCTACCATTTAGCCGTTTTGTTTATGACTGTGTTGTCCATTAATTTTCGTCTGGTAGGGCCGCTGGTTTCTCTGATCTTTCTCATTGGGCTCTTCGTACAAACCGTTCGCAACTACTATTCCTGAGGCTTTTATGATTACAATCGAACATTGCAGCGTTTATTTTGATTCCTTTACCGCATTGAAAAATATTTCACTTCATTTGAAACAGGGGACTATTTACGGACTCAGCGGAGCCAATGGCGCCGGTAAAACGACCCTGCTGCGTGCCTGTGCCGGACTGATTAACGCGTATGAAGGTCAAATTTTATTTAAGGGAAAAGATATTCGCAAGCATCTGAGTTGGTACAAACCGCAGTTCACTTTTACGCCCGAAGATGCGCTTTTACCGCCCTACCTGAGTGGCAGGGAATTTTTGGAATGGATGGCGAAGGTGCGTAAAGTGGATATTTCGGCCAAAGAAATATCCGAGCGTCTGGAAGAACTGGGTCTTGGTTCCAGGCAGGATGAGCTGATTGTGAACTACTCCCACGGTATGCGGCAAAAGCTGGCCATTGCCGCGGTTTTGCAGAGTGCGGCCTCTTTCTTTATGTTTGATGAAACCTTTAACGGCCTCGATTTGCAAACCTTGTCTCTGTTTAAATCTGCTTTACGAAAAAAAGCGGATGCCGGCGCCACGATTCTGCTTTCCTCCCATTATCCTTCCTTAATCAACGATTGGTGTGATAAGGAATTGCGGCTAAAAAGTGGCCAGCTTTCAGAATGATAAATTTTAAATCAGAGCTACATTAAATAATCATTTTTTAGTTTGTCTTATATTTTCCAATATGATCAGACTCCTTCGCCCCCTTAGAAAAGAGGGTTGTAACATGTTTACAATACAATTATTTATTGTACTAAGATATACTCCCTTAACAGGATGAAAACGGAATTACTACATCTATAAGTAGTTTGAATTCTTTTAGTTAGGATGGATTTGATTTTTGAAGATATATTCTAAGGGGAAGAAAGTATGGCCTTACCAGCTTTATTTATTAGATTTTCTACTTCACTCGTGCGTGTATTGTTTAGCTTCTACCGTAATAGAACCATCTTTTCAGTCTGTACCAACCAACCACTTTGCAGGCGGTAAAAATAGACGCCTCCGGGCAAGTGGCTGCCATTAAACCGCACACGGTAGGTTCCCGGCTTTTGAGATGTATGCACCAGTTCCTTCACCTTTTGACCTAAGCTATTATAAACCGTTAACTGCACCAATCGATATCCCCCGGAAGGCGGAAGGGTATATTGGATTATGGTAACCGGATTAAAGGGATTGGGAAAATTTTGCAGTAATTCAAATTGATTTGCGATATGCTCTTTGGGTTTGATGGAAACCGTACCATTAAAAAACGCCAGTATTTTTTCCAGCACAGCGGTACGTGTTGCCGCCGGATAGATGGTTTCGAACGGGATACTTAACATAACCAGCTTCGCCGGAGTTGTGCTTTGTCCAAATGCTCCGCTGTAAGAAAGTGCACACCCCCCATTAGCTGGGCTAACACCACTAAAAGCAAGTTCCAGACGGCTGCCGTTTAAGGGGCCGACGGCATCCGGCCAGTCCACATCGAACGTTCCGTGGCTGCCGTCATCAAAACAGAAAGGGTCCAGGCCCTCAAAAATACCGCCCGCTATTGGTTCGACCTGATAATACACACCGGATTTACCCAGCGGCGCGTCGGCAATGTAATCGCTTTTCAGATATTCATGATAAAACGCCGCTTCTTCTGCGCTGCCTCTGGCCACCAAATCCCAGCCGATTTCCGAACCGCTAACCAACAGCCGTCCTCCGTCTTCGAGGTAATTTCGAACGGCTGTTTGCTCCGGAACGGAAAAGGTTGTAGTAGCGGAACTTTCATCGCCCAAAAGCCAGTCCACATAAGGATACGCGGATAAATCAACTGAACCTTCCGCCACGGCCTGATGGGTAGCGGAACTAACGGAATAGCCTAACGACTCAAAAGCATGCGCATGCTGTCGTAAATAGTCGTGTGTATTATGCGTACCGGATTCACGGTCAAATCCTTCTACAATCAGAACATCTGCGGATTGACCTGTTGTCGCGGCCAGAACCGGCGTTGCCTTGCTGCGTCCGCGACTGTTTACGGAACGTATTTTCACAAAATACAATTGGTTCATTTCAAGATTTTGAATGATTGTAACCGGCTCTGTGGTTTCTAAAGAATCATTAAAAATAACCCGCTCTTTGGAATAGTAGAGTCGGTAGCTATCAGCAAAATCCGCCTCTTTAAAAGAAATCCGCAGCCCGGTGCTGTCACTTTGATGAACCTGAACCGATGTCGGCGGAACCGGCGGTGCAATGCTTCCGGGTGCGTACCGCTTGCGCAGTTCATTCCACAATTCCGGACGCGCGCCGTCGTAGCCCAGCGCCCACATGCCCACGCCACGCAGAGCATGGGCTTCCGCCAAATCGTATTTTAATCCCAAACTGGAATCCGTATCAAACCAAACCTGAAAGATATTCCCGTTTTGGCGGTAATAATACCAGGAATTTTGATTGTATCCATCCCATTGCAGACCATATTCTTCCGCTTCGGTCATGGCAGAATCGAAAAAAGGATGGCCGAGATAATCCGTTACAGCGGCATGAGGTGCTGTGGATACGGTTTGCCATCGCACACCATAATAGGGACAGCCTAATATCAGTTTTTCGGGATGCGTTGGTGTAACAGAGCCGTATTGTTCCGTAACCGTATTGGTAATATTATGGCTACCACCCATTAAAGGCGCTTCCGGCCCGGTGCTGGTACTCCAGCTGCCGTAAAAGGCATAGCCCATGATGAAAATATAATCACAGGATTGCGCCAGTCCCTGTAAATCCCATCCACCCCAATTAACGGCCGGACCTGCAAAAGAAACCTCACTGCCAGGGAAATTAGAATGAATGTAAGCGCTTAAATCAGCCATAAAACCGTTGAGCAAAGAACCTCGGTCTGCCGTTTTAAGGCCTTCAAAATCAATATTGACACCATCCATGTGATAGGTGAACAAAACGTTTTTTAAATTGGCAAAAAAAGTCTGTTTTACCTGATTGGTTGTCAGGATGGTGTGGATATCATCCGCGCTAAAATTGACAACCGTTACAATCATTTTCACGCCGTGTGCATGGGCGGCATTAATCACGTCTGTCCACGGCCAATAGGAAGGATGACCAAGAGAACCGTCCGCATGCACTTTAAAATCGAAGGCAGCAATGTGGGTGAGTAAATCGTACTGCAAATACGCCTTTGCTTTGGAATACTGCCAGTCGGGCAAATAGCCGAACACGGTTGAAGAAAGCGTGGTTTTATGAAGCGTCGATAAAGGTCGAATATCCGCGCCTGAAGGGTCAAACAGCGAAGACTGTTTGGGTTGTATGGCATGCTGTTCGTACTGAATCTGGTGGATGGATTTGTGTTCCTGCGCCAAAGAGAACCGCACGGTGAACAATAACAGAATGAACAGAATGAAATATTTCATTTAAACTCCGGTTGATTTACCCCAAAGTACACAATTTTAAAAGAATAAAAAACAGATGAACTATTTTGATGGTGAAAGAAGAGGCTGAAGGCTTTCAGTTCCGGATGATGGCCCCTTACGGCCAAAGCTATTTTCGCCATGTAAGTGGGTTGGCAAGGGGTACAGGATCAGGATGTGTCGATGTGGCGCTCCCTAAGGGGTTTGCTTCGTCGCTGCGCTCCTCGCAATGACGAAGATAGGGCGTCATCACGAACGACGGAGGAGTGAAGTGATCCCCTGTGGGATTGCTTCATCCTGTGACCGCTGTTGTGGTTGCTGCCATAATGGCATCCCCCTATCAAGGGGTGTTTTTTTAATGGACAATTATGCATTGACA
>JANTHG010000245.1 GCA_024762535.1 Calditrichaceae bacterium | reverse complement strand
TATTTTTTCTGTAATAGTTGTATAATAACTTTTAAAAGTTGATTACGTTCAAATGGTTTTTCCAGGACCTCATTCGCTCCTGCTTGAATTGCTTTTTTTGCATGGGAATAATACCCAAAAGCCGAAATAATGAGAATGGGTATTTTACTGCCAAGAGAGCGCATTTTTTTAACCAGTTCAATACCATCCATCTGAGGCATTTGCATATCAGAAATAACCAGATGAAATCCTTCTTTAGTCATTTTCTGCAAAGCCATTCTTCCGCTGGATGTGGAAACGACTTCGGCATTGGTATCTTTTAGATACAGAGTAATCAGACGATGCATATTGGGATCGTCATCGACTACTAAAATTTTTAGTTTTGGTTTTGTGTGCAACTTGTTTCCTTAAAGCACAAATTTGTGCATAAATTTTTCCAGCGCAAGATAAAAGCAAGTCAGTGGAAAGCCCACTACGTTCAGATAACTTCCATTAATTTTTTCTATGAAAATAGCGCCTTGTCCCTGAATGGCATAAGCACCTGCTTTATCTTCAGGTTCTCCGGTGCCAATATATTCCAGAATTTCTTCGTCACGCAAGGGCCGAAAACTTACATCTGTAGAAATACGTTCTATATGTATTTGATCATATTCATTAAGGAATAAACCAAAAGCGGTCATCACTTCATGCGTTTGACCGCTTAATCGACGAAGCATACGAAAGGCATCTTCTTCATCAGCCGGTTTTCCGAGGACCTCACCATCGTGCACAACAATCGTGTCAGCAGAAATCACTAAGGCTTTGGGGTGTTGTTGAGCAACGGCTATTCCCTTACTGCGGGCATGTGCTATTACTAAATCTTCCGGCGTCAGGTTCAGGCTATGGTCTTCGCTTACCCCGCTAATTTCCACACGAAAATCCAACCCGGCATTTTTTAAAATTTCAAAACGCCGAGGAGACCCGGATGCCAAAATCACATCCAGTTTTTCAAGATTCTCAATTAAAGAAAAGAGCATGATGCGTCCCCAGCCAAATGGCTATTAGTCCCACAAACATATCAATTTTCAGCAATCCGCTTAACCGGCCCAAATGGCGTGCATCTGTTTGCTTCCACAACATCGCAGAAACATACAGTAGCAGCGCATCCACACCGGGTACTACTACCCATAGGTAGTAGACAGAGTAATTGTAAAAAATATACGGTAAAACGGTTAATACAATCAATAAAAGAAAAAGAATATTCACAATTATTACAGAAACAAGGATTCCGTATTTTCCGGGCAGCGTCTCTACGCCGCTACGCAGATCACCATCCAAATCCTGCATATCTTTGATGATTTCCCGCCCAAAATGAAAGAAAAAGGCAAATCCAGCCGGAATAATTCCGACCTGCCAGTCATGAACAGCCATCGCTCCATAGATAAATGTAAGCGCACTAATCATACTTACTGCCAGATTTCCAAATAAAACCGTTCTCTTAAGCCGGGCACTGTACCAAAAGAGAAGCACACTCACGCCAAACGCCAGGGCAAAAAAGGCCTTACCTAAAATCAGAGCCAGTGTCAGCCCCGCAAGTGTGTAAAAGGCATAAAGCACCTTTCCCTGTCCAATGGAGAGCACGCCGGCTGCCAGAGGACGTTTGGGTCGGTTGATGCGGTCGATTTCCAGGTCATATACATCATTGATAATATTTCCGCCTGCGGCAATGAAAACAACAGACAGGGCTGCAACCAATACGTTCCAATCCGCCCTGAATTGTGGTGATAAAGAAGCGGCCAGATAAATACTGATAAAGGTGAGCAGTCCATTCAACGGCCTTGTAAGGGCTAAGCCTGCTTTAACACTCCGAAACGAGTTCCACTGTTTTGAATGACTAGTCACTGTTTCCAACCCCAATCGAGCTGTAAAAGCTGCCTGGCCTGTTTTAATTGGTTTGCATTCCATTTTTTTCGCAGTAAGGCTTCGGTTAACATTTTACGTACAACAATCCCCTTTTGAGCAGCAAAATAAAGCGGCGGCGCTTTTTCCTGCTGTTTAATTTTTATCAGTTTGGCACTTAGCAATGAATCCAATCCTGCCTGCAAAGTAGTAAAAGTTCGCGTAGCATGTAATGCAGGATGGCGAAACAATTGTGCAGTAGTTTGTGGAGATTTTTTCCAAAGCTCCTGCAAAATCTGAAAAGTTTGGGTATTGAGTAAATAGGCAGTTGTATCAATCTGAACCATTTTCTTAATTTCAAGCGCATGCATGGCCAGCCGTGCTGTTAAAAACGCCACAGCCATCACCGGCAGAAACGCATCCGCTGACGGGCGATTCATGATATGCGTCAGTTGATCATTAACCTGCCGTGGCACATAGTACGAGCTGCCTCGATTATCCAGAAATAATGGATTAGACGGCATTACCGAACCGGGATTATAAAAAGGTACTTTTCCTTTCCCGGCGTTCGGTGCAACGAGTTCTATATTAATTCCCAGTGAATCCGGTTGGTTTAATAACGGCGCATAGTTCCATTGGATACCGGTGGCAGCCTGTATGGAATCCCGCGGCACAGTAGCGGGTTGTGCCAAGGAAGCGGTCAGACTTAACAATATTGCAAAAAAAGGTTTACACATGATCCAATTCCTGTTTAATTATTTGATGCACTAAACGGGGATTAGCCCTTCCCCCGGAGGCCTGCATCACCTGCCCCACAAAAAATCCGAGCAAATTAACTTTGCCTTCCTGATAGGCTTTTACCTGAGGCGCATATTTTTTGAGTATTCGACCCGTAAGCGCTGTAATTTCCTGTTCATCGCTTTCCTGCCTCAGGTTCAATTTATCCAATAGTTTGGCGGCGGAATGTTTTGTATCCCACATATGGCGCAGAATCGTTTTAGCGCCCTTGGCGCTTACGGCCTCATCCGAGATTAATTTAAGCAATTCCGATAGGGCTTTGGATGAGACTGGAACCTCATCAATGGATAAGTTTTGTTCGTGCATCAGTGCGGTTAATTCGCCTAAAATCCAGTAGGCACTTAAACTGGCGTTAGCGTCGTTCTGAACTGTGGATTCAAAATAATTAGCAAGTGTTGCGGATTCGGTAAGCTGAGCAGCCATAGGCGGTTCCAGTTTATATTCCTTAATAAACCGCTTTCTCCGTTCCCGGGGTAATTCGGGTTGGGTATGAATGATTTCATATAGATGTTTCAATTCTACCCGTAACGGTGGTAAATCGGGTTCCGGGAAATAACGGTAATCATGGGCAAGCTCTTTGTTACGCATGACCCTGGTCTGGTTATTCTTTTCGTCCCATAGACGCGTTTCCTGGAAGACTACGCCACCACTGTTTAGAACTTGAATTTGTCTTTCGCGTTCAAAGTTCAGAGCTTTGCCCACATGACGAATGGAATTGAGATTTTTTAACTCTGTACGTGTGCCCAGGGAAAGATCATCCTTCAATCGCACACTAATATTGGCGTCGCAACGCAAACTACCCTGTTCCATGTGGGCCTCGCTGATTTGCAGATAGCGCACCAGTTGACGGACTGCAGTTAAAAAAACCGCGACCTCATCCCCGTTCGCAAAATCCGGTTCTGTGACAATTTCCACCAAAGGTACACCGCAGCGATTTAAATCGATGAGCGTCTCGGAATCCCGGACATAATCCTCGTTGTGCACCGACTTACCAGCGTCTTCTTCTAAATGAATGCGCTGAATGCGGATTTTTTTTTGTTTGCCTTGCACTTCAATTTCCAACTCACCTTCCGTGCAAATGGGCAAGTCCGCCTGCGAAATCTGATATCCCTTGGGTAAATCCGGATAAAAATAATTCTTCCGTGCCATTTGACTATGGCGGTGTACTTTTCCGTTTACAGCCCAGGCCAGACGCAAGGCATAATCCACAGCCTGCTTGTTAAGCTTTGGTAAAGCGCCGGGCATTCCAAGGCAGACCGGACAGGTTTGGGAATTGGGCGGCGCGCCAAAACGGGTGGAACAGCTGCAAAACAATTTACTTTTGGTAGAAAGCTGCACATGGACTTCCACACCAATGACGGATTCAAAATCGGTTTTCTCTTTCTTACGCATGA
>JANTHG010000244.1 GCA_024762535.1 Calditrichaceae bacterium | reverse complement strand
ATAAAATACACTTCAATGGCCAGAATGGCCATGGCAATAGTATGGTAAAGCATGATGATTCGACCTTCGCGCTGCCAGGGGTGCATCTGCATGCCCAATAGCCTTACCGTTAAATCACGTACGCCCCATTCCACCATAGGGCCGGATAAGGTACCCCAGATGGCGGCGATCAGTGATACCAGCGCGATCGCTACCATCACCAATCCCTTGGTGGAACGAAACAGATACTCAAACCGACTTTGTTTTGAGCTCATTGATTCTGCCTCCTTTGAAAATATCATAATATCATAATATAATAAGAAAATTAAAGACTTAAATTTTTAACATGGAACATAAATCATCGGTTAAACTTTTACCCTTTTTAAGTAAGTCAAATGAAAAACCTGAAAACCGCCAGTTTGTGATTAAAATGCGGATTGAGCCAAAAATGATAAGCGCAATATTTTCCGGGTCAAAATCGGATTTTATCGTTTTATTTTGTTGTGCCAAATGAACCATTTGTGTAATCGTTTTAATGCGTTTTTCGATAGTAGCTTCAATTTGCGGTCGGATAAGAGGCTCGGCCCGAAAGACCTCTTCCGGATAGACCAGTGCCGCCATTTCAGGATGATCCTTAAAATAGGCGAGGTGAGCCAATATGATATTCGAAATATTCATTAATACATTTTGACCTTTAGAAACATCTTGTAATGCCGCACTAAGTGTTTGATTAAAATGAAGGATAAGGGCTGTTATAATAGCTGCTTTATTCTCAAAATGACGATAAATAGCCTGTTCCGAAATACCAACTTGCCTGGAAATATTTTTGATGGTTAATTTTTTTAAGCCGGATTCTCGAATCAAAGAAAGCGCTGCCCTAATAATTTGTTCTTTACGATTTTTGGTGGATTGACGCATTATTAAACCATGTTAGTACATATCAACTAACCAAAGTTAATTAATAAATAAAATCGTGTCAAATTATAAAAAAGTATTTGCGTAGATGATTTTCATAGTTATATTATACCGTGTGGGTAATATTTAAGAATCTGATTCATGAATCCTTTTATTAAAAGAGAATATGACTACGCTATTCGTATTTGCGCCTATCTTGCGGGGCAAAAACCGGACAAAGCAATTCCATTGTCCCGAATCGTAAAACTGCTGGCCATTCCTAAACCTTTCGCCACAAAAATCGCACATAAGCTCAAAAAAGCTGATGTTACTGCAACGGTTCAGGGTAAGAATGGAGGCATATATTTAGCCAAGGATTCTAAAAAGCTTTCTATTTTGGATATATTAAAAGCCATGAATTTTGATTCCACTTTAAATGAATGTATTTATCATCACGATATTTGTCCTTTGGTTGGCTTTTGTCACATTCATAACTTTTTCAGAGATGAAGAGCGCCGTCTATTAAAAAATTTTGAAAATAAAAAGATCGCTGATTTAGCCATAAAGATGAATGATATGAGTAAGATAGTAAATACCAATACCTAATTAATAACCTAACCACTCATCATTCACTAATCGAAAGGAGGCATTATGGACGCATTGTTTTTAGCCCGTTGGCAGTTCGCCGTAACTACGGTGTACCATTTTTTCTTTGTGCCAATCACATTGGGCCTGTCCATTTTTGTTGCCATTCTGGAAACAACCTATGTGCGCACCGGGAAAGAGGTCTATCTGCGGATGACCAAATTCTGGGGCAAATTATTCCTGATTAATTTTGCTATTGGGGTAGCAACAGGAATTGTTCAGGAATTTCAGTTTGGTATGAACTGGTCGGAATATTCCCGATTTATGGGGGATATATTCGGTGCACCTCTTGCCATTGAAGCGTTGCTGGCCTTTTTTATGGAATCTACATTTCTCGGTCTTTGGGTATTTGGCTGGGATAAACTTTCCAAAAAAGCGCATGCCGCTACGATTTGGCTGGTAGCCATCGGTTCCAATCTCTCGGCAATCTGGATTTTGGCAGCTAACTCATTTATGCAGGAACCGGTCGGTTATGTTTTGCGCAACGGCCGTGCCGAGATGGTGGACTTTTTTGCTTTGGTAGGCAATCCGCATTTATGGGTTCAATTTCCGCATGTGTTTACCGGCGCTATGGCCTCAGCCGGATTCCTGGTTGTGGGAATCAGCGGGTATCATCTGCTTAAAAAGAGCAAAGATCAGGAGGCCTATCAAAAATCGATGAAGTATGGATTTATTTACGGTTTTATCGGTGTTTTGCTGGTTGGCTTAGTAGGCCACACGCAAATGCAGCATATGGTAGAAGCGCAACCCATGAAAGTAGCGGCAGCCGAAGCCCTCTGGAATACGGAAAAACCGGCAGGATTGTCTTTATTCACCATTGGAGACGAAGCTAATCGCGAGGATGTATTTTCCATTCGTGTTCCGGCTTTATTGAGTATCCTTTCTTATAATACGACCGATGCCGAAGTAAAAGGTATCAATGAAATCCAGGCTGAATATGAACAAAAATATGGCCCGGGTGATTATGTGCCATCGGTTATTATGAGCTACTGGAATTTTAGGATTATGGTCGGAGCGGGTACACTAATGATTTTAATCATGTTATTTGGTCTGCTTAAGGTAGCCAAAGATAAATATGATTTTAAACCCTGGTTTTTGCAATTGTTGATTTGGGCTATCTTTCTGCCGCTTATTGCCCATTCGACCGGCTGGATTTTTGCTGAAATGGGTCGGCAGCCGTGGGCTGTTTTCGGCCTGTTCAAAACTTCGGCGGGTGTATCCAATATGGTTCCCGGCGGCGCTGTGTTATTTTCATTCCTCGGATATATTGTGATTTATCTGGTCTTAATTGTGATAGAAGTAGGATTGTTTAAAAAATACGCAGTAGCCGGTGTCGAAGCCTTAAGTGAGAAAGAATAGGAGGTAAACAATGGATTTAAATATCGTATGGTTTATTTTGATCACCGTACTTTTTATAGGTTTCTTTTTCCTGGAAGGTTTTGATTACGGCGTGGGGATTTTATTACCCTTCATCAGTAAAGACGATACTTCCAGGCGTGTTGTAATTAACAGTATTGGATCCACCTGGGATGGCAATGAAGTGTGGATGCTTACGGCTGGCGGAGCTATGTTCGCTTCGTTCCCCAACTGGTACGCCACGTTGTTTAGTGGATTTTACATTGCCCTGTTCTTAATGTTGGCAGCTCTTATCGTACGGGCAACAGCCTTTGAATATCGCAGTAAAAAGGATGATCCTGCCTGGCGTAACCGCTGGGACTGGGTGATCTTTTTCGGCAGTATTGTCCCGGCTCTGCTTTGGGGGGTGGCATTAGCCAATATCGTACGCGGTGTGCCTATTGATGCCCATATGAATTATATAGGCGGTTTTTTCAACCTGCTGAATCCCTATGCTTTGTTAGGAGGTCTCTCTTCACTGACTGTTTTTACCATGTATGGTGCCATCTTCCTAAACCTTAAAACAACGGATGATCTTCGTGAAAAATCTTTGGAATTGGCTAAGAAATTGTGGATTCCGGCCGTTGTGCTGATTTTTGCCTTTGTCATTTATGGATATTTTGACACTGATATATTTACACGCAATGGGATTAATCCGGGTGTTGTTCCCGTGTTGGCTGGTATTTCCATTATATCTGTTTATTTTATGCTCAAAGCAGATCGCGGTGGCTGGGCTTTTGTGGCAACGGCTTTAACCATTGTATTCTCGACCATAACTATTTTTATGGGATTATTTCCACGGGTTATGGTGGCACGGATCGATGGTATCCTGGTGCCGGCAAATGATTTGACCATCTATAATGCGTCCGCTTCGCCTTACACGCTTCAGGTGATGAGTATCGTGGCGCTAATTTTTGTGCCTATTGTATTGGCGTATCAGGGCTGGACTTATTGGGTTTTCCGTCAGAGACTGAGCACAAATTCGGAACTTGAATATTAATTACTTCACTAAGTATCATGTGCCGCATTCGGCTAAACCGAATGCGGCATTTTTTTTCTAATGGAACTATATGAATTTAGATCGTCGTTTGCTGCAACTGTTGGCCCGGGTGAAGCCGGAATTAATAGTTACTATTCTCTCCGGCACGATTGCCGGTTTGTTAACCATTGCCCAGGCATGGGTGTTAAGCAGCGCC
>JANTHG010000243.1 GCA_024762535.1 Calditrichaceae bacterium | reverse complement strand
AAATTTAAAATCTAAAATCTAAACAAGCGCTTTTTAATCTACGATATGTGTTCATCCGTGGAGATGAACCGAACGCAGGTAGTGCAAATGTTTAACCTGTGGCAAACGGTTTACCGCGTGGTTGGGTTATATGATTTGTATTGAAAAGGAGACGATAATGCGGCCTGCACCTGCCAGCTCCTTCAATCTAAAGGCATGGTTACCTTAATATGTGTGCCCTCACCCGGAACGCCGTTAATCTGCATATCGCCGCCAAACACCATCACCCGCTCGCGCATGCCTAAAATACCGAGAGAGCCGGGATCGCTGATTTGGGTTTTGCTGATGCCGCGACCATTGTCCGTAACCTCCAAAATCAAACTATCCGGCTCAAATTTCAGGAATACCGAAACCCGTTCCGCGTCGGAATGGCGGGCCACATTGGTCAGCGCTTCCTGAAAAACCCGGAACAGAGCGGTGTTTTTATCTTCCGGAAGCTTAGGCGCGTTAGCCGAGAGAGAGAGGCGGCAGGGAATGCCCACCCGTTTTTCGAATTCCCGCGCCTGCCATTCCAGAGCGGCAATCAGTCCCAGTTCATCCAAAATACCGGGACGCAGCTCGGCGGAAATCTGCTGCACCGATTCCACGGTTTGGTCGAGCAGGCTGCAGGCGTATTCGAGCTTTTCTTCTAACTCATGCTGGCCGGGCAGCAGTTTTTTACGGGTAAGCGAAAGCTGAATCTTCAGCACGGTAAGCACCTGTCCCAGTTCGTCATGAATCTCGCGGGAGAGCTTGCTTCGTTCTTCTTCCCGGATTTGCTGGATGCGGCCGGCCAGGTCGCGCAGACGGCCGGTGGCTTCTTTTAATTTTTCTTCCGTGTGTTTATGTCCGCTTATATTACGCGCAGTGTAAATAATAGTGTATTGGTTCTCAACGCCAAACATTAGAGCGCTTATTTCTACAGGAATGCGTCGTTTGTCTTTACGTAAAAAATCAAGCTGAACGATGGCCTTTTTTTCTTTTTGCAGTTGAGACAGCATGTGCCGGAAACGGTCGTATGATTCCGCGGAAATGATGGAGAAAAAGGATAGCTTTAGGAGCTCTTCTTTGGAATAGAGCAATTCGCGGCAGGCAGCGTTATTCACCTCTGTAAAAACACCGGGCTTGTCTGTCCCGCTAAAGCGGTTCACAAACATGGGATCGCCGGCATGCTCGAAGAATTGCTGAAAATGCCGCTCTTCGCCTGGTTTAAGTTCGGTATTTATTTTGTTGTATTTTGCCTGTTTCATTAGTGGAATGACGGACGCGATAGTTTTTTAATGGAACCGATATTCAGAATATTCAGCTTAGCCGCCAGTTCTTTTTCATTCAACAACTGCTCGCTTTCGATAAAGTTTACATCCAAAATGCCGTTTGTTTTGATGCCGGTACGCATATAATTCAATTCATCCAGACACAGGCTCCAGCCTTCGAGCCAGTGTTTCAGCTCGTCTTTTTTCTGCTTGCTGCTTCTTAACTGAATCACCAGGTCAATATCGCTTCCGGCTTGTGCCGTGGCTGTTTTAGTGCTTCCCAAAACAAAAATAGCGCGCACGCCAAAGCGGTCGTAATCGAGTTGCTGAGCTATTTTTTCTGCCATCTGCATGCGCCATGAACCATGATCTTCTGTTTTGATGGTAGAATGTTCGCTGCCGGGCTCATGCTGGATAACGCTGCTTTCCGGCGGACTGAGTATGGCGGCTGCACGGTTAATATCTGCATTCATCAATATTTGCAAATACAATCCGCGACTGACGGCCGGCACATGAATCACACGGATAATCGATTTGAGATCGGCATATTCGGGTAAAATGTTTTTGAATTCACTCGGTGAATTATTTAAAAAGGTGTAATTGAACGCGTTATCTTTTTCATCCGGATAGAGCGGCAAATAGCGGATACCCGCTTCCACCAAATCCTGGAAAAAGTGTGTGCCAAAAGAGAGGTCCGGCACATAATTCCCTTTTTTACGGGCAATTTCGATGAGCATGGCAGTGTTGTTAATATCGGAATAGGTTACATTCACACCCAGTTTTATATCGCCGCGGCTGCCCCAGCGACCGGGGCCCATTAAAATAAAACGATGTTTAGGTAGAATTTTATTGAGCATGCCGATTACACGTCCCACCTTTTTGAGCGTAGCGAGGTCCGCTGTCGCGTCATATTGTTCCGGAACCACATACACGATGTATTCCATATTTTCCACAATTCCGTTCGATACATAGCGATTAGCGGAAAAGATGAGCCGATCGGGGCTGACATGGTCCGGAATATTAGCCGGAGCGCTGGCCCGGGAATAACTTTGCGGACGACATTGTAAGAGATATAAATTTTCACCGTCATGGGCAAATTCGATATCCACAGGCGTGGCCAGTTTATTTTGCAGCTCTTTCATCAATGCAGACATCTGTTTGAGAAAGGGTGTTTGGTTAAAAACCCCCTCAAAGGTTACAGCCAGATTTGCTGTGCTAAAATCAGTGTTAAAACCGGGTGAGCGCATGGTGCCGTGATCCAAAATAGAAGAAACTTTTTCTATAATGGGAAACTTCTCTCCATACTCACGAAACAGCTTTTGTAATTCCACGGTTTCGAAGGTGTTGTTTTCCAGGTTGATCACATCCGCTTTTTGCGGAGAATAGCGTATTACTTCATCCGGGTCTACATTGGTGCGCATACCCGGCTGACCCGGGGCAATTAAAATGGGATAGTCGTCGCCCAAACGATCCACAGCCCGCGTACCGAGCCCGGGTACCAAGCGGATTAAACCATCTTCGCGTTTGATGCGCGGCGACCAACGAAATTCGTTATTGCTAAAAGCCACGCCTGCAAATACCGGCATAAAATACGGGCCGATTTTTTGACCGACAACCTGTTGAATCATGATGCCCATTTCTTCATGAAAGTCCAGTAAGCCCCTTTCCGAACGGTATTCGATGGGATCGGGGCCAATGGTAGAAGCGTACACTTCGGCAATAGCGTCGAGCAAGCGGTTCAGCCTATCCTGTTTACTGCCCTGATTGGCAACAAACAGGCTTTTGTACTTTCCGGAAAAAGCGGAGCCGAGGCGGTCTTCTAACAGGCTGGAACTGCGCACCACAAGCGGTACCTCGCCGAAATCATCCAGCGCCACAGAAATTCCCTTTTCGATATCGGGCGGAAAGTGGGAATTTTTAAACAACTGAATAACATGAGGATATTCACGAGCAATATCGGCAACCGGTTTGTATTTTTGTTCAAGAATTTCTTCCAGATTATTATAGTGCATAAAATAGATCATGGCATCGGAAGTAATGTACCAGGTTTTGGGAACCTGAATGTCCTTTAACAGAGTTTTGGATAATTCCGATTTTTGAATAATCCGGTTAGCCAAAAATACGCCGGCGCTTTTACCGCCGAGTTTTCCATGGCTGCCAATGGGTGAGATCATCCGTTTAAGCAGGCGGTTAAAATCCAGTACGCGCACATAATTCTTGGCAATGTTGATAAATTCTAACTGATCACTAAAAAAACGCCGGATCAGTGAAGCGCGTACGCCAATTCGTGTAGAAGGGGACAGTTCCATACCTTCGGGGTTCAGTTGATAATAGCGACGAATAGCTTCGCTGATTTCGGTAAGAGAGGTATTGGAATTGGCAATGGCACGTACCAAAAAACTGGTTTTGTCTTCCTGCATCCAGTACTGAATGCGGGATAAAATTTGTGAATTGGACAGATGCTGTTGAGCAACCTCAAATATTTCTTCACTGAGCTTGTTTAAATCGCCCAGGTCGCTTTTATCCGAAGGCATATTCGCTTCACCCCGGGCCTCCTCCTCCGCAAGACGCGCACGCGGATTAAATTTTTGTAACAGGTCTTCCGCTTCTTTTACACCCTGCCAAACGAGATAGTTAAGCATCTTACGGGATATGCGCATGAATAAATCGGAATCGGTGCGGCGCAACAATTCCAGAATAACGGGCCAGTCTCCGGATTTTTTTTTGCTCATCCGCTCTTTTGTGTGTTCCCATTTGCTGAATACGAGCTTCAGTTTTAGATACATCAGATAATTACCGAGACGCATGGAAATGGAATCGAGTAGCCCTTTTTCATCATTCATAAAGGGGCCGATATCC
>JANTHG010000242.1 GCA_024762535.1 Calditrichaceae bacterium | reverse complement strand
GGATGGCCGGGCATTTTTTGGCAACCTCTTTTGGGTGCACCATTTCGTATGCCGAAAGTATTGAGGCTGTAGCGCAAAATCTCATTGAAGTAAAACCGACTATTGCCATATCTGTTCCACGTCTGTTTGAAAAAATTTACGCGAAGATTTGGGATATGGTTGAATCCGGTCCGGCTGTGAAACGCACCCTTTTTAATTGGGCCATAGCAGTTGGCAACGCCATGGTTGAGCATACTCAAAACAAAACCAAACCCGGTTTTGGTCTAATAACGAAACATCATGTAGCACAAAAACTGGTTTTCAGCAAACTGCAGGAACGACTTGGCGGAAGGATGCGCTTTTTTGTTAGTGGCGGTGCTCCGCTTTCAGCTGAAATTGCCCGCTTCTTTACTTCTGTGGGTATTTATATTTTGGAAGGCTACGGGCTTACCGAAACGTCTCCTGCTATCACCATGAACCACTTCGGTAAATTCCGCTTCGGTTCTGTAGGTCCGGTTATGCCGGATGAAGAAGTCAAAATAGCTGAAGACGGTGAAATACTTACCCGGGGCGGTCATGTAATGAAAGGGTATTTTAAAAATCCTGAAGAAACCGCAGAAGTATTTGATGAAGAAGGCTGGTTTCATACCGGTGATATAGGCTATTTGGATAATGACGGCTTTTTGGTGATCACCGATCGTAAAAAGAATATTATTGTCACAGCCGGCGGTAAAAACATAGCGCCCCAGCCCATCGAGAACAAACTTCTTAGTAGCAAATATATTGAGCAGGCTGTTGTTATCGGTGATAAGCGTAAGTATTGTACAGCCGTGCTTACTCTTTCGGAAGAAGCGCTAACGCACTGGTTTGCGGAGAATCGCTTACCTCAGACAGAACCAACCGAATACCAGAATCTGGAGCAGTTACGCACCCTCATCCGCAGTGAGATTGACCGTTTAACTGCAGATCTTCCTTCTTACGAAACCATCAAAGACTTTTATATAGCCCCTCAGTTATTTACTATAGAATCCGGCCATTTAACACCTTCTTTAAAAATCAAACGCCGGGAAGTGGAAAAAACCTATTTTAATGAAATAAATCAGCTCTATAACCGTAATAAAGGATAAACATGGATGCATTAACAACCGCCGCACATTCTGCGCTCACTACCTGTATGGATTTAAAACAAGATGAAACCCTGCTCATAGTATGCGATGACAATAAGGAAGAAATCGGGCAGGCGCTGTATAAAGTAGGTCAAGAACTCGCCAAAGAAGCCCTGATGGTAACCATGCCACCGGCAGCCGTAAACGGTCAGGAACCACCGGATAGCGTTGCTAAACTGATGGCTTCCTTTGACGTGGTTATCTGCCCAACCAGCAAATCGCTTACGCATACGGATGCCCGGCGAAATGCCTGTAAAACCGGCACCCGCGTAGCCACCATGCCCGGAATTGAAAAGGGTATTATGGAACGGGCGCTGAAAGCAGATTACAATATTATTGCCCGGCGCACCGATCAGGTAACCAAGATTTTAAACGCCGGTAAAGTAGCCCGGATTACAACCGCCTTGGGAACCGATCTCACTCTGCCCATTAACGGCATACAGGCTATATCATCCACCGGTCTGATTCGGGAAAAGGGCCAAGGTGGCAATTTACCCAGCGGTGAATCATTTTTAATGCCCGAAGAAGGTAAAAGCCATGGCGTGTTGTTTATCGATGCATCCGTAGCCACGATTGGTAAAATCACATCCCAACCGATTACAGTAACCATCGAAAACGGTTTGGCTGTTCGCTTTGAGGGCGGACCGGAGGCTTCCCAATTAAAAGATATTTTATCTCAATTCGGGCAGCCCGGTATTACAGTTGCCGAGCTGGGCATCGGCACAAACCACGAAGCCACTATTTCCGGTATTATTCTCGAAGATGAAAAAGTGCTCGGTACCATCCATGTAGCTTTTGGCAATAATGTGGGTATGGGTGGCAGCAACAATGTTGGCGTGCATATCGATGGCGTGGTAACCAAACCTACGGTTTACATCGACGATGTATTATTAATGGACAAAGGTAAACTGTTGGTACAGTAATTTTTTTCTGTGATAGCCTCGCATATCAAACAATCTACATACTTAGGAGTTCCATGAAAACAGAAGGATATTTAGAAATCTTTCCAAAAGGATTTGGATTTTTACGTCAAATTGAAAACAATTTTCGGGCCACATCAGAAGATGTCTTTGTCCCACCCACTCTTATCCGATCCACCGGCCTCAAAGAAGGCATGTTCATCGAAGGAGCACGCAGCGAACAATCCAATGGGAAAGTGCAATTAAGTAAAATTGAAACGATTAATCACCTGCCCGCCAATCAGGCCCTGAAACGCAGGGAATTAAAAAACCGCATCAGCATTAGTCCCGAAGAGCGGATTAAACTTCATATCGATAAAAAAGATTTTTTAGGTAAACTGCTCAATTTTGTAACACCTACCGGCCGAGGGCAACGCGGTCTGATTATCGCGCCACCCAAAACCGGAAAGACCACTATTCTCAAACAATACGCCCTGGCCATCGAAAAAAACCATCCGGATTTAAATACATTTATTTTGCTGGTGGACGAACGTCCCGAAGAAGTAACCGATTTTAAACGCGCCTTAAAATCCGCCCGGGTACTGGCCTCCTCCGCGGATGAAAGCACGGCTAATCATTTACGGCAGACACGGCTCACGCTGAATGCAGCCATCCGGGCCGCTGAAGCCGGTGAAAATGTGGTAGTCCTTATTGATTCGCTCACCCGCATGGCCAGAGCCTTCAATAAAGAGACCAATAGTCATAGCAAAACCCTGAGTGGCGGACTGGCTGCAAATGCGCTGGACCTGCCCCGTCGCTTTTTTGGCGCCGCCCGTAATATCGAAGATGGCGGCTCTCTTACCGTGCTTGCTTCCATATTGATTGACACCGGCAGTCGAATGGATGAAGTTATTTTTCAGGAGTTTAAAGGTACGGGTAATCTGGATTTAATGCTCTCACAGGAATGCGCAGACCAACGTATCTTTCCCGCTATTGATATTAAATCTTCCGGAACACGTAAAGAGGAATTGCTGTTCACGGACGAAGAATATAAACATGCTGCCAAACTGCGTAATTTTCTTGGTAATATGCGCACAACCGACGCCATGAAACATTTACTGAATCATCCTGAATTATTAGACCCGTTTGCCTGATGCGTTCTTTTATTTACATTCTGTTCTTTGCTTTCTTTGCGCTGCTGCGTTGTTCCAAACCGCAACCGGCCGATTTAACACACGTGGACCGTCT
Source organism: Calditrichaceae bacterium (assembly GCA_024762535.1). Lineage (GTDB taxonomy): Bacteria > Calditrichota > Calditrichia > Calditrichales > Calditrichaceae > JANTHG01. The sequence goes on along the minus strand of JANTHG010000242.1, from coordinate 891 downwards.
GTTGAAAACGGACTCACTTCAGACCGCTCAACACCTGCTTACCCAACTGCAAGCTAAGTATGCAAAAGATTCGGTTCAGACCGTACGAATTCTTACACGCATCCGCAGACTGCACCAAAAACAATTTTTTATCCCGCTTAATTCTCTGATTCAAAAAGGTTTCTGGCAAGAAGCAGACACGCTGTGCCAACAGATGGAAGCAGCGTTAAACGATTCCCCTTCCGTTTCCAGACGACGCCTGCTATTCGATTTTTACCACCGCAAAAGCCAAATCGACAGCGCCCTAAAACGAGACGATTCCTTTTGGAAATCCATTGAAAAAAGCTGCGATCAGCCCACCCGACAAGTAGCCCTGTTACGCGATAAGATGGAACGCCTCGCTTTGCATTATGCCCAAATCGACAGTGTGGATTTAGCACGGGAGCTGTTCGATCGTTCGTTCCGCCAGGAACGGCTCTCTCAAATGGATTCTTTACTGCGCCCGGTATATTTTTCATATATGGATGGCAAATTTGGCAAAAGTTTACAGCGCTTACAACAGATACCGGATTCCTTAAAAGATAAACACTGGCAGCGCCTGGAAGGGTTTTTAAGGACTTATGGCAAGCGCTTAACGCTAAAAGAGCGCTTCCGTCTTTGGTAGTGTTGATATAAACCCAAAAAAACGTCATTGCGAATCACTCAATCCCCCCTTAATAAAGGGGGTTAGGGCGTTGTAAAATCCTGAATATGCAATGATTTGTCAATAAAAAAACACCCCCCTCTGTCCCCCCTTGGTAGGGGGGGAAATGCTATGGTGTCAAGTCCTAAATAAACTTTACAGTTGTCGTAGTAGTTTTTCTTCTTTCTTTTTTTGCTTCTTTTTTTCTTTCTTCTTTTTGTGGATATGTG
>JANTHG010000241.1 GCA_024762535.1 Calditrichaceae bacterium | reverse complement strand
GCCCTGTTTTATTTTTGAAGAAATGCCGGCGCTTAATAGCGATGATATCCCACGGCTGGTCTTGGCCGACTCTTCTGCGGAAGTGGAAACGTTCCTGAAACGCAGGCAAATTCCTTTTTCCGCCTGGCCCTGTGCGCTGACCCAAACGGAACGCGTGTTCATCAACCGGGAAAGTCTGCGGGATATCTTAAACAGCGGGCGTCGGGAACTGAGCCGCTTTGTAGCGTCCGGCGGTATATTGATTCTGCAGGAACCCGAATTCGGAATTGTGAATGAAAGCCATTTGCCGGTGTTGGACGATTTAAAGCTAAAAATTTCGCGCCGGCAGGATGCGGATATGGGCGGCTATGATTCGTATGTTTTTATGGAAGACGCGGAACATCCCCTATGGCGGGGTATAGAAGCGGACTATTTAAAGCTTTTTAACGGCGCTCTGGGCGGTGAGATGGTCAGTCAACACGATGTTGCGCCAAACCGCGATTATAATGCGCTGGCCCGCTGCGGGCTCTCGCTGAGTACGGCGGCGGTTATGGAAATTCCCTACGGCCGTGGCATAGTGGTCATTTCCCGCATCCAGGTGCGCGGACGGCTGCTCAAAGAGCATAAAGGCCCCGGTTTGTATGAGCGGCGATACGACCCGGTTGCGGAACGCTATTTGTTAAATTTAATCTTGTCCGGGCAGAAATGAACAAGGAACGGCTATTCCCGAAGTTTTTTTCGGAAATCAAATTGTTTAACAAACCAGATGCCTGTTCCGGCGGGAATGACAGAAGCGGTATTAATAAATTAAAAAAATAAAATAGTAGCTGAGTATTTTAAATGACTTTGAGATGTATTCTGTGTTTCATTCTAATCACATTTATTAGCGCCTGCGGGCCGTCGTTTTCTCAGCGGGAACTGGATGGCTTCGAGTCCGACAAACCTTGGACGACCATCATTTCCGACAGTACCGTGCACATCCAGACTTCCACTGTTGACGGTAAATCCGGCAGAGCGCTGCGCATTGATTACGAATTTAGCGCAGGAACGGGTTTCTGTGGCATCGAAAAAGAAATTCCCCTGGACCTGCCGGAAAATTTTCAGTTCAGTTTTTACTTAAAAGGGGAAAGCCCGTCAAATAACCTGGAATTCAAACTGCTGGATAAAAGCGGCGAGAACGTCTGGTGGCGCAATCAGCGTAGTTTTGATTTCCCGCAAAAGTGGACCCGGATTCGGGTTAAAAAGCGGGACATCGAATTTGCCTGGGGCCCGATACAGGACAAAGCGCTGCATTCCGTAAATAAAATCCAGTTTTTTATCGCGTCTTCGGCCGGCGGAAAAGGAACCGTTTATTTAGATGATTTCCGTTTCGCCACGCTGGCCGCCCCGGACACCGTTCCCCCGGAACCGTCTGCCAGCGTTTCATCCCGGCAGAAAGACGCCAGTGGCGCTAATCTGTTCGATGGTCATATCGAAACGGCCTGGCGCAACCAACCCGGCGACAGCCTGCCGGAAATTGTGATTGACCTGCACAAGAACTATGAGTACGGCGGCCTGGTAATCGATTGGGACGAACAGGATTATGCCCGCGAATATGATGTGTTTTCAAGCAATGATAAAAACAAGTGGGAAATCATTTATCGATTACGGAACGGAAACGGTGGGCGTGCCTATCTGCCTTTGCGAAACGGCGGGTCGCGTTATTTGAAATTAGCGCTCAAAAAAAGCGCCCGACATGCACGTTTTGCCATCAATGAAATCAGCGTAAAAGATTTTGCTTTTTCGGAAACCCCCGAAGCGCTTTACAGCCGGATTGCCCGGGATAATCCACGCGGATTTTTTCCGCGTTATTTTTACGGTGAACAAACTTACTGGACCATTTGCGGCGTCAATAACGACCGCGACGAAGCCCTGATAAATGAAGACGGCATGGTGGAAGTTGATAAAAAGCGTTTTTCCGTTGAACCGTTTATTTTTTCTGACGGGCGTTTGTTTAGCTGGAACGACACCAAAAACACACAGCACTTAATGGATGATTATCTGCCCATTCCTTCCGTAACCCGGGAAAAGGGCGGTTTAAAACTAACGACACAAATATTTTCCGATGGCCCGGCAGGCGCGTCTGTTCTTTATTTTCAATATACGTTGAAAAATATTTTATCTGAAACGCAAAGCGGAAATATGTATCTGGCCATCCGTCCCTTTCAGGTGAATCCGCCCTGGCAATTTTTAAATACCCCGGGTGGCACGGTCAGGATTAAAAACATCGCTTATCAGTCCAACAGGGTGCAGGTGGATGATGATAAAACCGTATTTTCGCTCAGTCAGGCAGACGCTTTTGGCGCCGCGTCTTTTGATGAAGGGGACATTACCCGCTTCCTGCACAAAAATACGCTGCCTTCTTCTCAACAGGTAAGCGACGATGCGGGATTGGCTTCCGGGGCACTAAAATATCATTTCCGGCTCGAAGCGAATGGGACAAAAACCGTAATCCTGGCCGTTCCTTTTCATACAAGTTCAAAATATGTTGTTTCGGAAAAACAGGTTCCGTCCCGGCTGGAAGCGGTTCGAAAATTTTGGCAGAAAAAACTCAATACGGTTCACTTCCGCCTGCCGTCTTCCGCAAAGCCGCTCATCAATACCCTGCGTTCCAACCTGGCCTACATCCTGATTAACCGTGATGGCTTCGGCATTCAACCCGGTTCACGTTCCTACGAGCGTTCCTGGATTCGCGACGGTGCCCTGACGTCTTCGGCCCTGCTCAAAATGGGCGTGCGCCGGGAAGTTAAAGCGTTTATCAATTGGTACAGCGCCTATCAGTATGCCAACGGCAAAGTGCCCTGTGTGGTGGACAGCCGCGGTCCCGACCCCACGCCGGAAAACGACAGTCACGGGCAGTTAATCTTTGCCCTGCTGCAGTACTACAATTTTACAGGTGATAAGGCCTTTCTTGAAAAAAATTATATCCATGTGCAAAAAGCCATTGCCTATATGGACGGCCTGCGCGCCAGCCGGAAAACAGCCCGATATGTTTCCGGCAGTCCAACGGAAAAAGCCTGTTACGGTTTATTGCCGGAATCCATTAGTCACGAAGGCTATTCCGCCAAACCCATGCATTCCTACTGGGATGATTTCTTTGCCTTAAAAGGCTACAAAGACGCGGTGCGCATAGCCGGAATTTTGGGGCACACCAAAGATGCCGAGCGCTTTGCCGCGGCCCGGGATTCCTTTAAAACCGATGTATACCATTCCATTAAACGGGCTATGGAAAATAAGCAAATCGATTACATTCCCGGCTGCGTAGAGTTGGGTGATTTTGACGCCACGTCCACGGCCATTGCCATCTATCCGGTCAATGAACTGCAGAATCTGCCCCAACCGCAGGCCCGAAACACCTTTGAGCGCTACTTTAAATATTTTCAGCAGCGCAGGGATGCGCAAATAGACTGGCGCGATTATACGCCTTACGAAGTCCGGTTAATCGGCACTTTTATCCGTTTGGGCCAGCGTGAAAGAGCGCACCGGCTAGTCGATTTCTTTTTTAAAGACCGGCGACCGGCCGCCTGGAACCACTGGGCCGAAGTGGTGCGCAAGGGCTATCGAACACCGGGCTTTATCGGCGATATGCCGCACACCTGGGTGGGTTCGGATTTTATCAGCGCCCTGCGCAGTTTTTTTGTTTATGAAGATGAACAGCGGCAATCCCTGGTAATTGGCGCCGGATTATACCGGGAATGGCTGGATGCGCCGCAGGGAATAGGCGTGCGCAATCTGCCCACTTACTATGGTAAGCTGAGTTACGATATAAAAAAGCAAGGCAGCACCTACCGGGTTAAACTCTATGGCATGGTAAAGCTGCCCCCCGGAAAGCTGGAACTTGTAAACTTCCGCAAAGAAAAGCCGGTCACGGTGCAGGTGAATGGCAAGCAGGTAACAGAATTTGATGAGAATAAAATTCTTGTCAAAGAATTCCCGGCTCATGTAAGAATTGAATATTAGTTAGATTGTGAACAAACAGTACGTCATTCTGAGCGATGCGAAGAATCTTTTTGTGCGGCAGGATATTCTTCACCCCGATGAGTCGGGTTTCAGAATGACATTATCGGTTAGGAAATTAAAGTGACTATGGATTCTGCAAAACATCATGTAACGCCAAAAGAAGATAAACTTCCATTTATTCAGAAATTCGGTTACGGGATGGGCGCGCTGGTGACCAT
>JANTHG010000240.1 GCA_024762535.1 Calditrichaceae bacterium | reverse complement strand
TGAACCATTTTATCTAATAAATGCAATGTGCCCCAGATGTTATTTTTAGCATATTTACCGGGATTGGTCATGGACTCGCCCGCCGCTTTCCAGGCTGCAAAATGAAAAACCGCATCAATATCTTCGGATAATGCTTTATCTAAATGATCGTCGTTTAATACATCGCCCTCAATGACCTTTTCTACTCTCTTGTCAATATTCGACCGTCGTCCCAACGAAAAATTATCAAATACAATAACCTTGTGGCCTTCATTCAATAACTGTTTTACCACATGACTGCCGATATACCCGGCGCCGCCCGTAACCAATACGTTTTTATAGGACATATGAACCTTTCTTTTTTTTAAGTATGAGCTAATGTAACAAAGACGGGAATTAAAAAAAAATGAAAATAATGGGACATCTCTGAGGAATCTTCACTGTAGCAGAAAAACCGATACTTTGTTCTGATAATTCCGGAACGCACTGAACCCGGCTGGTATTTTAAAATTGCGTTTTGTACATTCCCATTACGCTCAGTGGTTGATTTTATCCCCGATAATTAATATCTTGATTGATTCAATCGTTAAAGGCTAAGCTCTTATGAAACAAATACTTTTTAGGGTTTCATTTTTACTGAGCGTGGTTCTGTTAACAGGATGCACAAACCCTTTTACCACGCGTGCAGACCAAGTAGAGCCACCAAACACCAGTGGTGTTGTGTACAACACTCCCAATCAACCTGAAATTGTGTTCGAAAACTTTACCAAAGCGATTCAAAATAACAACATCCAGGAATATATGCGCTGCTTGAGCGACAAAGAAGAACGATATCATTTTGAACCTGAACAATATTACCGCGATGACTTTCGGAATATTAACTGGCAACTGGATGATGAACGCAGCTATTTTACCGAATTAACTAAATCATCCAAAACTGATTTTCCCAAGCTATATTTTACATTTACAGATACCACCACACCGCCTTTACATCCCATTTATCTGCCGGCTGCAGATGATTCGGTGGAATCGGATTACATAGGCTATCGTTTCCGAATTACCTTTTCAGCAGATTCCAGCCAAACCTATGAAGGCGATGCCCATTTTAAGCTGTACCATAATCATGAGACCGACCGATGGTATATTTATTTTTGGCAGGACCGTGCAAAAAATTCGGACTATAGGCAAACCATTTCATCGCTCAAACTAGCTTTTTACAAGAGTGCGACCCAATGAAACGTATTTTACCTATAGCTTTGTGGTTCCTGTTAATCGTAACCGCTTGTGAAAATCCTTTTGCTCCCGGGTTATCAACTCATTTGACCGGGAGTAATTTAATTTTAACCGAGCAAAAAACCGCGGAAGACGTGCTGACCAATTTTAGTTACGCCTATAATTTCAAGGATTCTTTGGTATATGCTGATCTACTGGATAGCAGTTTCCTATTTATTTCAAAAAACTTTGCCACAGACCCGGTTACGGACTTAACCTGGGGCCGCGATGTGGATATCAAAACAACCGTGGGCATGTTCCACCATTTTCAAACGATAAATCTGGTTTGGGATGGGACATTGTCCAGTCAATATATTAACACTGAACACAGTTTAAAAGAAATCCGGAAGACCTTTAAGCTCACCTTAGATGGCGGCATCGAAATCCCCACTATTTCCGGTGAAGCGTTATTTGTTTTTCGTAAAACACTGTTAAATCCACCGGATACTACCGGTATCTGGCGCATTTTACGCTGGGAAGACCGTTCCACTTTTTAATTGATTGCGGAGGCTTGTATGCATCGATTTGCATTAGATATTGACCCGATTGCTTATGTACGAAATGTAATGGACGGAAAAAATCCGGACCCGGTTCATGCCCTGGTGCTGGCAGAGTTGGGTGGCGCCGAGAGTATTGTCTGTTATTTACGGGATGATTTAAAAACCGTAACCGAAACGGATGTTAAACTTTTAAATCAGATTATTAAAACCCATCTGAATGTACGGACTAATATCACGGAAGAAAATATACGTAATTTAATGCGCATTCAGCCTGATATGCTCACTTTTGTTTCCCCGGGAGATGTTGCCGATGTGGAACCTCAATCCGTTGACCTAAGCATGTATTCCGGGCAATTAACCGATTTCGTTGCCGAACTTCGCTCAAACAACATTCTCAGTTCTGTTCTTATTGCCCCTGATATACAAATGGTTAAATCGGCAGCTAAACTGGAATTCGACTATGTGGAATTTAATGCCGCCGGTTTGGCGGATGCCCCGGACATGAATACGGAATTGGAAATCTTAGAAGAAATTTCCGGCTTAACCGTTGCTGCTAACAAACTGGGAATGGGTGTAAATATTTCCGGAAAAATCGGATACGACAATATTCGTGAAATAGCTCAAATTGATTTTATCGAAGATATCATCGTGGGCCGACCTATTGTAACCAAAGCCCTGGCAATCGGATTTGAACAAGCCGTTCGTGACATGATATCATTGATCTGAATTCGGGAAATAACATGATACGATTTATTTTTTTTCTATTCATTTATGCAAGCTCTATTTTGGCAGCTACCGGTACAAACTCATATTTGAATGGTTTGCCAGAAAAGGGGCAGATAGTTCCTTCAACACATGAAGTCTCATCGTCTCCCTGGCAAATACAAACTCAAAATGGGTGGGAGTTGGCCGCTTTTCCTGTTTGGACCGATTCCGCTACCGGGTTAAGATTAGGAAACCGTTTCAAACTTAGCGTAAAAGCTGATTCTTTACCTGTTTGGTTATATCTTTCCGGTATCAGTGGAACCGTTAGAATTTATTTAAATAAAACAATGGTTGGTTTTCATACCAATGACACCGGACCTTTTATTTTACGACTCCCTTTAGAAAGTCTTTCTCAAAACAATGAATTACTACTTCATATAGAGCCTCCTTCGGGTGATACGAACGGATTCCCGGTATATGCAACTCAATTTGCCGAAGAAAGACAGATAGGAATTCGTATCTCCCCTAAAATCTTACAGGAAACAAATCAAGAAATAAAAAACTTTAAATTATCGATAGATAAACTTGCTCAAAAAGCTTCCATTCAATACGCATACGATATTTTCTTGCCCGAAAGCAAGGTGAAATACCGAATTGATGAAACCATTCGCTCAGCAGGATACCAGCGCAACCGTTATGTGAAAGGTGGCTTATCTCATATTAAGGGTAAACTCTCTATCCCCCTTTCGCAATTATGGAATCCTGAAAAGCCTTATTTAATCCAAACAGAAATCACAATAACGGATCGGAATACTGTTTTAGGCAGATACCAGTACCAAACAGGACTTCGCACAATAGCTTATAAAAACAAGGTATTATTAATTAATGGCCATGAAATCCCCATTCGTGGCATTAATTATCATCTTGATCTGAAACGCTATCAGGCCGGATATGAATCGGATATCCATACAGATTTCCTTAATATTAAAAATCTTGGATTTAATTCAATCCGCTTGCTTCATCATTTACCTGATGAATTTATGCTGGATCAGGCTGATTCTCTGGGACTTTTATTATTCGCTGAGCTTCCGATTCAACGTTTACCTTTACCCTTCTTTTACAGTGATGACTTTTTAGAAAATGCCAAAACTGCAATTAAAAATTTAAAAAACCTAAGCACACAACATCCCTCTCTAACGGCCATTGGATTGGGTCAGGAAATTTCACTGAAAGATGCCGCCACTCAAAAATTTATGTTTATTCTTAAAGGGGAGGTAAACAGCAAATTGAATCTATTGTCTTATATATCCCCTTTCCCATGTCAGGGTTTACCTCCAGAAAACACGGCTGATTTTTATCTGCTTAGTAGTTATTATCCTTTACACAAACTCAATCCTTTGTCCGTGATTCAGCATGCAGACTACGCGTATGCTGGCCGCATTGGTTCTATTTGGAACGAACAGGTCTATTTGTGGGATAAAGATCCCGCTTCTGTTAAACACCAGAAATTTTTAAGACGTGAATTTGATGCGTTATTCAACATCTTTAAACTCAAGGGTGGCTTTTTAGAAAGTTACATGGATTGGCATATGCAATTACCATCTAGTTCGGATTTAAAATTTACAAAAGACGCATATATAAATACGAGCGGTTTATATTCATTAAACAGGACCCCCAAATACTGGATCCAGGATTTTCGGGAGTTATGGAAGGGAAATGACAGCACTTTACTTCCAATGCCGGATAAAACAAAACAAAATAATCTATTTTCTTTAA
>JANTHG010000239.1 GCA_024762535.1 Calditrichaceae bacterium | reverse complement strand
TCCACTCTTCTCCTTCCCATATTTCCATATCTTCTTCCGGATGTTCAAAATCGGGATTCCAGCCCGTTCCTGTATTTTGAATTAATACATCAAACTGCGAAGCTGCGTTTTCTTCCGGATGCGCCAACAAGCGGGATTCATTTCTTTTAAAATTTTCAATAATTAAACGGGTAATAAAATCCACAAACAAAAGCAGGCCTACATCGTTTTCCACAATCGCCATACCTTTATCAAAATTATAAAAATCAAGGAGTATGTCCAGAACCACAAATGACTTCGTATCGTAGAATAGACATTGTTCTTTGCTTTTGCAAGCCATGTCCGGACGGAGCGGAATTCCAAGAACTTTCTGACGTTCGCTGATATCTCCGGGAGTGAGTCGCTGGGAAAGATGGCGTGGGCAGCTCAGAGAACAGGCGCCAAAACAATTTTTTTCCAGAAAATCCTGCAGAGCATCACCTATATTAAATGCAAGGCTACCAATATCATCGGAATTCAAACGCAGATATTCCAAAGTCGGTCGTTTAGGAAAAAAACCGGTCTCTATAGAGCCTGCCAGTTCATTAATGAGCAGAAAAATAAAATAATCCATATTAGTCAATTCATAGATTTCCTTTTCCCAGGAATCGATGAATTCATTAACCGGTATATATATTTTTCTGGATTGCTCTGCCATTTTTTACCTTTCGTTCTTATGCAAATTTAGTTTGACGTCGGTAAGCAGTCAAATAAAAGTTTGCAGAGGAGCGCTTTCCTATTTGCGCAGGGGGGTGTAAAATCTGTATAGTTCAATACGTTGTCCATAAAAAAACACTCCCTTTGAGACACGCAAAAAATGCTGTAATTATTTTACCGACATTGTTGCCATAACATCAACTCCAATCCCCCCTTAGCAAAGGGGGTTAGGGGGTTGTAAAATCTGTATTATTCAATAATTTGCCCATTGGAAAAAACACCCCAAAAGACGTATGGTAGAGCAAATAGCAGCCTCGCGCAAATGATTTTAATGCGTTGTGCTTTTCGGAACTTACCTTAACAAAACAATTTTTTGCACAGGTAATGCATAGTGAATCAGCGATCCGGCCATTTCCGGACGAATGAAATAGACACCGGAAGCTGCTTTATTGCCACTCTCATTTCTACCATTCCATTCATATAGATAGGTATGGTTAAGTTCCCTAAGCGATGTTAACCTTTTAATGCTCCGCCCCAAACGGTCATAAATATGAATGGTTGGCGGATTAGCCATTAAACTTTTTATTAAAATGGTAAGCGATTCCTGAAAGGGATTAGGAAAAACAATTTTAAACGATATCAAATCTGAATTCATACTTTCCTGATTTACCACATCGCGCAAAATCCATTCTTCCGGATCTAAATCGACAGTAACCGGCAGCGCATTTAATTTAATTCGATAGGTTTGTTCGTCCCTCTCATTTTCCACGGTAACGGTTGTATCTTTGCCAGAGGCCAGAGTAATCCTTATGTCAACCGGCATCACATAAGGTTGGTCTTGTTGGGTTTGGCGTATGGTCAGTTCCAGACTGTTGGGATTTCCTTCCGGCAGAACACCCCAATCAAATTCATATTTGGGATAAAAGCGGCGTGTCAGCCACTGTTCAAAAAACGGATGCAGATTTTTTCCGGATTTGGCCTCGCATACTTTAATAAAGTCTTCTGTACGCACCGAGCCGTATTGCCAACGGGCATCCTGCCAGTAACTTTTTAAGATTTCAAAGAATACTGCATCACCCACTACATGCCTCAGCATGTGTAAAATCCACGAGCCTTTATAATACACTATGCGCGCAAACACCTCGGCCACCGTGCTGGTATCTGCTAACTGTACCGTGCCGTCATCCGTATAGCGCTGTTTATGCATGTAGGCATGATAGGCCTCTTTGCCGGCAGGGATTCCGTTATAGCCGGCCCATTCGGCGTACAACGCTTCCGAATAGGAGGCAAAGCCTTCGTTCAGCCAGATATCCCGCCAGGTGGCGCAGGTAACAGCATCGCCAAACCACTGATGCCCTAATTCGTGCACATACACAAAACTCCACCCGGCCTTGACCTTGCCAATACTGGTTAGCGTTTGATGTTCCATGGCACCATTCACCCAGCCAAACTGAATCATGCCGTATTTTTCTTTGGAAAAAGGATAGGGCCCAAAGTAGTGAATTAGCGCATCGAGATAATCGTGCATCTGCGGGAACACTGCACGTCCTGTGGATTCATATTCTGGATAAACATAGTAATCGAGCAGCATGGAATCCTGTGCAGAAAAATGGTAGAAATCCTGAAAATGAACAAAGGGGCCGGCCGTGGCAGCTACAAGATAGGTGGCAATGGGATAACTTTCCTTCCAATGAAAGGTGTTACTTCCATCGCCTTGTGGTGTAACCGACACCAGTATACCGTTTGAAGCGGCCAGCTGTCCGCCTGGAACGGTAATAAAAATATCAACGGAATCCGCTTTATCCCCGGGCGTGTCTTTGCAGGGCCACCAGTATTTAGCTCCGTAGGGCTCGCTTAAAGTCCATATCATGGGAGAATCATCAGGAAAGGTGTCGAAAGAAAAATACCCAAAGCCTTCGGCCGAAGGCTGCCCTTCATAGGTGATTACCACACTCAGGGTATCATTGTAAAAATAGGTTTTGTTCAGAGGAATCTGCAGAAAATCATCGGACTGCTGAAAGGAAGCGGCCGCGCCTGCAACGGATTGTACCTGCATCGAATGATGTAAATCCAGCCAAATAAACGAAAGACTATCGCTGCGTATCCGAAAACGGGCCCGCACCCTTCCGCGAATGCGTTTCAAATCATAATCGGGTGTGATATGAATTTCGTAATATTGGGCGTCTGTTTCGGATTGGGACAAATTTTGCCGGGGAGAAGTTGTTCTGTAAAGTACCTGTTGCAGAAGTTGTAGCTTGTGGGTAGAAAAAAGCGACGAAACGGGTTTATCCTGCGCTTTAAGCAAAGCGCTAAAAAATAAAACCCAGACAAATAGCCAAATCCGTTTCATCCTGCTTCCTCAATTTTTTAACCAAACACCCCAAACAGGTTAAGTAAAATGATAAAAATAACAAGAGGAATAAAATAGCGAATCATAAACATCCACAGTTTATGAAAACGGGCAAAGCCAGCAGAACCCAGTTGTAGCTCTTCAGCCGCCCGGTCTGCGCCCCACACCCAGCCCACAAAAATGGCGAGCAGAAGCGCGCCCAAAGCGAGAGACAAATCACCAAACACAAAACTCATTTGGCTTAAAAAATCAGCGGAAGTTAGCCGGGCCGGAATCCAGCCAAAATGGGTAAAATAATCACTGGCGCCCTGAGATAGAGCCGAAGGCAATCCAATTAAGAAGGTAACACCTGCCACGACCCACACAATTTTTTTGCGCGGTGCTTTCTTTTCATCCACCATAAACGCAACCGGTACTTCCAGCAGCGAAATGGTGGAGGTTAAGGCAGCCACGGAAAGCAGAATAAAAAAGAAACCGCCCACAAACATACCGGCCGGCATTTGCATAAAGAGTTTGGGGAAAACCACAAACACCAGTTTGGGTCCTGCTGCCGGACTTTCGCCCATAGCAAACAGAGCCGGAAAAATAATCAGTCCGGCCATCACCGCAATGAGCGTGTCAAAAAAGGCGATATAGCCGGCCGAGTTTACCAGGTTTTCTTTTTTCGATACATAACTGCCATAAGTAATCATCAACCCCATACCCAAACTTAGGGAGAAAAATGCTTGTCCCAGAGCGGCAAGTAGGGTTTTACCGGTTACCTTGCTGAAATCAGGATACAAATAAAAACGAAGTCCATTGCCCGAACCTTCCAGTGTATTAGCATAAACAATCAGGCTTAGTAAAAGTACAAAAAATAGTGGCATAAGAATTTTGGACCAGCGTTCGATACCGCCCGAAACACCGCCGTGTACAATGGCAGCTGTAAGAAGAATAAAAATCGCAAATAATATGGTAACCAACCAGGGAGACGCAATAAACGCGCCGAATCCACCCGGATTGCCTGCAAACATCTTGTAAATATAGCCAATGGTCCAGCCGGCAATCACGCCGTAAAAAGAAAGGATACCCAAACCGGTGATAACACCAAGATAGCCAACTAATTTCCAGGGAGAACCCGGACGTAGCGCTTTAATGGAACCTACGGGGTTGCTTTGCACCGAACGACCCAGCGCCAGTTCTGCATACATATAAGGCAGTCCTATAATTACTACAAAAGCAATGTAAATCAGAACAAAGGCAGCTCCACCGTTTTCACCGGTTATGTAAGGGAAACGCCAGATATTTCCCAATCCAATCGCGGAACCGGATGCGGCCAAAATAAAGCCGATTTTGGAACCCCACTCGCCTCTGTCTGCTTGCATAGTA
>JANTHG010000238.1 GCA_024762535.1 Calditrichaceae bacterium | reverse complement strand
AAACGGTCACCCGGGTGTGCTGCATCCAGCGCAGCCGTAAACCCAAGGATGGATGAACCGGCGTATGTATTGCCTACAAAATCCACTAACAATCCCTGTTTAATTTGCTCATAGGTAAAGTTTAAATCACGGGCTTTTTTACGAGGGAATTTTACATTGGGTTGATGAAAAACAGCCTGGGCAAAGTCGGTTGGTTTTAGATTCATTTCTTCCATCAATGTGGTTACTGCATTAAAAATATGGTCAAAATAGGCCAAGTCACCGGTAAATCGATTTCCGTGTTCCGGATATTTTTGATGCGCCCGCCGGAAAAAATCTGGTGTATCCGTTACATAACTATAGCTGCCTTCCAGTACGGCGACAGCTTGCTCAGCCGGCCCCATAATATAGGCTGCGCCGCCTGCTGCAGCTGTGTATTCCAAAGCATCGCCCGGTTTGCCCTGAGCCGTATCCATACCGATAGCTAAGGCATAATCGCCCATCTGCGAACCGACAAAAGCGGTGGCTGCCTGCATGGCTTCGGTTCCGGCTTTACAGGCAAACTCAAAATCTCCGGCAACCGTGGCCGGTGTGATGCCGAGTATCTGCGCTACTACGGTTCCGCTCGGTTTGACGGCGTAGGGATGGGATTCGGAGCCCACCCACACGGCGCGCAATTCCTGCGGCTCTATTTGGGCTCGCAACAGGGCATTCTGTGCCGCTTCGATAGACATGGTAATTGTGTCTTCATCAGGGCCGGGTACGCTTTTTTGCTGAATGGGTAAAAAATCTTCATCCTGACCGTCGCGCCACAAATCGGAAATTTCTGTGGCCGGCAGGCGGTAGCGCGGTACATAGGCGCCATATCCGACAATACCTGTCGGACGCGCCGGTTTCATTAGTTTACTCATAATGTATCCACTTTAAGGTAATCGATACAGCTTCAAAGGGCTATCTTTTCTTCCAGGTTATTAATGATTTCCCACTCCCGGGCACTAACCGGCTGGATGGAAAGACGACTTCCCTTTTTAAGCAACATCATATCTTCCAATCCGGGAATGGTTTTAAGGCGTTCTAAGGTAATGGGATGTTTAAAACTGTATTTGGCTTGCACATCCACCATTACCCAGGTGGGCGCATCCGGTTTGGATTTAGGGTCAAAATATTTATGAGAAGGATCAAAGGCAAAATGGTCGGGATAGGCTTCGCGCACCACTTCGGCAACACCCATGATGCTCATCGGTTTAACCACACTGTGGTAAATAAATACTTCGTCGCCTATTTTCATCTGGTCGCGCATAAAATTCCGCGCCTGGTAATTCCGAACCCCTTCCCAACTGGTCTGTGTATCGTTTACCAAATCCTGCCAGGAATAGGTACGGGGTTCTGTTTTCATCAGCCAAAACATAGATATTTTCCTGATTATTATTTTGCAGGGAAATGTATAAACATACTCAACACAGGGCAAATAAATCTAATCGCTCTCACTTATAGTACTTTCTACACTCTCTTTTTGGGCATAATAGAGTACATTATATGCAGGCTTTTAAAATACATATCCCGCTTTAAGGTTGAACACATTCTGAAACACACTTTCCGTAGAAAAGCCAGATTGCCCACGTGCGAAAACAATTTCCACAGGACCAAGCAATGATAGGAATTTTACACCTGCACCAAAGCCAATGATGTAAGGTTTGGATGATATAACTTCAGATGCAATATATTGATATCGAAATAGTGTATTGAAAATCAGTTTAAAATAGATGTCATTTTTGTAAGCATAACGGTATTCCAAAAGAGCGGAGGCCAGTTCGCGGGCATTAAATTGTTCATATTCCCCTCCCACATATGTATCCGGCCCCCCGGCAATGAATTTTTTATACAATGGCATATTTGAGGAACCTTTGCCATAGAAAGCGGATACATGCCATGTATTTTTGGATAAAGGTGTAAAATAGGCCTGCATTCGGGTAGAAAAACGCCAGTATTCTATAGACGACCCCAACACCGTGCTGCTTTGTTCGTATTTGCTTTTGATCATGATGCCCCGTCTGGGAATTAACAAATCATCCAAATGATCGTAATCGAGTTGCAGTTGCACTTTACGTAATTGGTCATTAAAGCGGATTTCGGAAGACGAAATATTGGATGAACTTCGATTGATTTCCAGATTCAACTCTGCCGACAAATTTAAAGAATTATCCGGTAAAATTCCAATACCGGCTGCTGCCTGAAAATATTTTTCGGAATACGTTAAAGCCGCTTTTCCTGACGGATCGTAACCTATACGCGGTATATTCACATGTTTTGCCCGGATGTAAGGATAAAAAGGCTGATTAAGTGAACGTGAGGGATAAGACAGACGATAACTGAGAATGGAGACTCCGGGAAATTGATATTCCAATTCTCCTCGGAATCCCGGAAACACGACATTGGTTCCTTGTAATTTTACTGCTAACAAAATGCGTCGATAATCATCATATCTAAAACCAATACGCAGGCGACGGAAGGCTTTTTCCCGGATATGAAAAAGTAACTTAACTTTGCCATTAGGAATATGAATTACATCGTAATAAATGCTTTTAAAATATTTTAAGCTGTAAAGGAGTTGCAGGCTGTTATCGAGGAGTGCCAGGTTTAATTTTTGCCCAGGCTTAATCCCAAGCAGATTATAGATAAACGAAAATGACAGTTGGCGATTGCCTTGTATTTCGATACTGAAAATGTCTTCTGGTGATGGATAATGGTGCGGTTGATGAGAAATGGGTAAGGAGGCACCCAATGAATCTAATTCCGATTTAAGGGCAACCAATTGCGGCAGAGCCTGCTCAGTCGCTACTTTCCCTAAACGAATCATTTGTATCAGCTGATCAGCACCAAAATCACCGGCGCTAAAATCGCCCAGATTTGGTTCGATTAATATATCAGCTTTTTTAATATTTTCCTTTTCGCGATAGGAACCGGGAATATTAAAAGTTTGTTCCAGAATATCCACAGCGGATTTTAAAAATCGCCGTTTTTTTAAAGGCGTACCCACATTCACAGCTATCACAATATCCGCGCCCATTTCTTTAACCACATCCACCGGCAAATTATTGACTACGCCACCATCTATCAGCAATTTATCATCCCAGGGAACGGGACTAAAAACCGTGGGAATAGACATGGTTGCACGCATAGCTTTGGGCAGGGAACCAGCACCGAGCACATCTTCTTTTCCGCTTAATAAATCTACAGCCACACAACGAAACGGAATGGGTAAGCGGTCAAAGCTCTCGAGGTAGGAATAAGGATACGTGAGACCGGAAAAAAGCTGGAATACCTTCTGCCCTTCGATCAGACCCAGTGGAAGTTTAGGTGTAATACCATCCATACCAAAATCGAGCTGGTATCTTCCCTGCTGTTGCTTTTCAAAGAATGGTAAATCGTCCCTATCCGGCAGATCGCTAAACAGTTCACCCCAGTTGGCGTCCAAAAGAATGTGGCGGATATCCTTTCCGGAATAGCCAACTGCGTAGAAAGCCCCGGCCAGACCGCCCATGCTGGTTCCTGCAATATAATCGATGGGTATGTGTAATGAATCCAGCATTTCCAGCACCGGTATATGGGCAGCGCCGCGAGCGCCTCCGCCAGAAAGCACCAGGCCAATTTTGGGACGACTTCCGGCAAATCCCTGCACATTCAGGCTAATTAGCAGAAAGAATAAGAATAGCTTACGCATGCATTATCCTGTCCCAGTCTTCACGGATATCCCATTCTTTCTCACTAAAAACAGTTTCCGGCGTGTGAATTAAAAGCTGCGTAATAAAGTGCGCTACTTTGAGTGGCTTTAGTAACTGTCCGTTTTCTTTTAAACCCACAAATTTATCCAGTTGCGGAAACACGGCTCGTTCGGCGGCGCGTACTCTGTTTTGCATAGGTGTATCCACCACACCGGGCCGAACGCTTCCAAAGGATATGGACTGCCCGCGCAGTTCTTCTTTCCAAATCTGCCAAATCATGTACAAGGCGGCTTTGGAAGTGCAGTAAGCGCCCCAGCCTGCGTACGCATGATGTGCAGCGCCGGAAGAAATATGCAATACCCTGCCATGTGTTAATTTGGGTAACAGGTTGCGGGTTAAAAAGAGCGGGCCTTCGGTATTGATTTGCTGGTGCTTTCGCCACTCTTCCAGTGTTATTTTTTTAAGCGGAACGACCGGTTCGAGCACAGCTGCATTGTGTACCAAAAATTCTATCTGCTGAAAAGCGCTGAGAGCTTCGAGTATCTTCGTTCTTCCCTCTTCCGTGGAGACATCTGCTTCCACAATATGGATACGCTCTGGTAGCGCGGCCTGTGTTTCTTTTAATGTTTTCAGGTGACGCCCGATTCCCAGCACGGTTTTGGAATGCGTTTGAGCCAATTCAATGGTCAGCGCGCGTCCGATGCCACTACCGGCGCCTGTTACAAC
>JANTHG010000237.1 GCA_024762535.1 Calditrichaceae bacterium | reverse complement strand
GACATCTTCTTTTAATCTAAACCCTTTTTCCGTTTTTTCAACCCGACCTGCGGCCCTATATGGATCATGTTCAAATACCAAAATCCAGTTTTCATCTACAGCCTTTGGCAGAATACGTTTTTTCTCTTCTAAGGTAACCAGAGGATGATTATCATAACCCATAATATACGGAAGCGGAATATGCGAAGCAGTAGGCATTAAATCCGCGCAATACAGCAACGTTTTGCTTCCATCGGAGATTTTGGGTAACTGCATACCCTGAGTGTGGCCATACATCACAAGCATTTCGATGCCCGGGAAAAGTTCACCGGGACCGTCTAATTGATTCAGCTTACCGGCTTCTTCTATGGGTACAAAATTTTCCGGCATAAAACTGGCTCGGTCTTTGTCCGCAGGATGATTGGCCCAGTACCACTGTTCACCCTGCACATGATATTGTGCATTCGGAAATGTCAGCTTTAATTGCCCGTCTTTTAAATAGGTGGCGCCACCCACATGGTCAAAGTGCATATGCGTAATAATTACATCGGTAACATCTTCTGCAGAAATTCCTTTTTCAAGTAAGCCGGATAAAAGATCGTGTTTGGAATGATCTACATTATATATTTTCGTCAATTTCTCATTCATTTTTTGCCCCACACCCGTATCCACCAGAATCGTTCGCTTATCATCACGAATCACCATGGTACGTAAGGCCAGTTGAATGCGGTTGAACGCATCGGCCGGATTGGTTCTGTTCCACAAAGTTTTAGGCACCACACCAAACATAGCTCCGCCGTCTAACCAGGTATATCCGCTTTCAACGGTAAAAATTTCGTACGAGCCAATCTTCATTTTAATAACCTCTCTCTGTTTTCAAAATCATCCGCAACCCATTTAATCTGGGGAAAGACCGGAAGCGGCTGTAAGGAATTATTTTCTTTTCTTTCTTTTTCTGCAAACGCTTTAATAAGTCGTGACTCTTCCACTAACTCTTTCAGTGCAACGCCCCGATACCTATTCCCAAAGGGATGCAATCGATCCTCTGCCTTGCCCAACTGACTGATGCAGCCTTTGTAATTCCGGGATTCAAGATGATACAAGCCCACTGCAATGTGCAGCAAACCCTGATAAAACCCCTTTTCCTCTTCGGATGTTTCTAACCAGATCAGCTCCAAAATATCATGACATTCAAAATAAAAGCCACGATTAAACATTTTTACTGCCTGAGCAAATTGCCGGAGGAATGATTTCATCGAAATACTAAGTTAAAAACGCTGTACTAATTCAGCCAGCTTTTGCAGCTCAGCCGGACTAAAGCGTATAAACGAAGGCATACTACCGCGACCATTGGTAATGATGTGAATTATTTGTTCTACTCCAAGACCATTTTTCTGCAATGAAGGATTAGTTCCTTTACCTTCTCCAAATCCGCCGTGGCAACGGGCACAATTAGTAGTATATAATTCGATAGCCGGATCGGCTTGATGTGGATTAACAGCCGGATTTTGTGCATCCGATACAGCAACCGGGGCCTTGCCCTGTGTAAATGGATTAGCCTTGGATTGGTACAGGGCCACGATTAGGGCTGCTAACAGCAAAAGACTTAAAAAAAATATAACGGGTTTGTTATCCATATTCCCCCCATAGGAAAAAAAGAAGGCCTTCTACAAACAGTTTGCAGAAGGCCTTGTATTATTAATTATTCTGAGCACGAATTACGTTTAATGCGGAACCAGCTTTAAACCATTCGATCTGACTTTCGTTGTATGTGTGATTTGCTTTAATGGTATCTTCCGAACCATCCGCATGATGAACCACAATGGTAAGTTGTTTACCGGGAGCAAAATCCGTTAAATCGATAATATCAAATGTATCATCTTCCTGGATTTTATCATAATCGGCAGGATCCGCAAAGGTCAATCCCAACATACCTTGTTTTTTCAGATTTGTTTCGTGGATACGGGCAAAGGATTTAACCAGAACCACCCGAACGCCCAAATGACGCGGTTCCATTGCCGCATGCTCGCGGGAAGAACCTTCACCGTAGTTTTCATCGCCTACCACGATGGTACCAATGCCGGCCGCTTTATAGGCACGTTGAACCTTAGGTACGGAATCGTATTCCCCGGTTAACTGATTTTTAACCGAATCGGTTTTATCATTGAATGCATTAACCGCGCCGGTTAGCATATTATCGGAAATGTTATCGAGATGCCCGCGGAAACGTAACCAGGGACCGGCCATGGAAATATGGTCTGTGGTACATTTACCTTTGGCTTTAATAAGTAATTTTAATCCCGTTAGATTTTTACCATCCCAGGGTTCAAACGGTGTGAGTAATTGTAGCCGATTCGATTTCTCATCTACTGTGATTTCGATACCGCTACCATCTTCGGCCGGGGCCTGGTAACCGGGATCATCCACGGCAAAACCTTTTGGCGGCAATTCCCAACCCTTCGGTTCATCCAGCATCACTTCCTGACCGTCTTCATTGATCAGTTTATCTTTCATGGGATTGAAGGTTAAATCGCCGGCAATAGCCAAAGCAGTTACCATTTCGGGCGAAGCGACAAAAGCGTGCGTATTGGGATTGCCATCAGCGCGTTTGGCAAAATTGCGGTTAAAAGAGTGCACAATGGTATTCTTTTCTTTTTTATCCGCACCTTCGCGCGCCCACTGCCCGATACAGGGGCCACAGGCATTGGCAAACACTTCAGCGCCTACCTTGGAAAAGGTATCGATAAATCCATCGCGTTCAATGGTGTAACGTACCTGTTCGGAACCGGGTGTTATGGTAAACTCCGCTTTTGCTTTCAGTTTCTTTTCTACAGCCTGTTCCACGATGGAAGCAGCGCGTGAAATATCTTCATAGGAAGAGTTGGTGCACGAACCGATTAAGCCCACTTCCACTTTTTTAGGCCAGCCATTGGTTTCTGCAGCTTCCTTCATTTTAGATATCGGTGTAGCCAAATCCGGTGTAAACGGCCCGTTTAAATGCGGTTCCAGTTCATTTAAATTGATTTCAACGACCTGGTCAAAATATTGTTCGGGATTGGCATATACTTCAGGATCGCCTGTTAAATAATCGGCAATACCGTCCGCCATTTCCGCCACATCCGCACGATTTGTAGCCTTCAGGTAAGCAGACATGTGTTCGTCGTAACCAAAGGTCGAATTGGTAGCGCCCACCTCGGCGCCCATATTACAAATAGTTCCTTTACCGGTGCAGGAAAGACTTTGAGCGCCCGGGCCAAAATATTCCAGAATAGCGCCGGTTCCGCCTTTTACGGTTAAAATACCCGCCACCTTTAAAATAATGTCTTTCGGCGCAACCCAGCCGCTTAGTTTTCCGGTCAGTTTAATCCCAATCAGTTTCGGGAATTTCAGTTCCCAGGGCATACCGGCCATTACGTCAACCGCATCTGCGCCGCCAACACCAATGGCTACCATTCCCAAACCACCCGCATTTACCGTATGCGAATCGGTTCCGATCATCATTCCACCGGGAAAGGCATAGTTTTCCAGAACAACCTGATGAATAATGCCAGCGCCCGGTTTCCAAAAACCGATGCCATATTTATTCGATACCGATGCCAGGAAATCGTACACTTCTTTATTGGTTACTTTGGCTGTATCCAAATCTTTATCCGCACCAACCTTTGCCTGAATCAAATGGTCACAGTGTACCGTAGAAGGAACCGCTGCTTTTTTACGCCCTGCCTGCATAAATTGCAATAAGGCCATTTGTGCGGTAGCATCCTGCATGGCAACCCGATCCGGAGCAAAATCCACATACGATTGACCGCGGGTATAGGCCTGGGTCGGAGTGCCTTCATGTAAATGGGAATACAAGATTTTCTCAGCCAGAGTCATGGGCCGGCCTAAAATCTTTTTTGCCGCATCCACCCGTTCGGGAATGCGCGCATAGACTTGTTTAATCATTTCTAAATCAAATGCCATTTTAAACTCCTTTATTTTTGTAGAAGATAGGAAGTTACAAAATCCATCGGCCAAAATCTAATTCTAATAACAAGAAAATAAAACTTCTTTTTTACATCTATTTTAAATAAATGAAAAGTACACCAATAAGGTTACTTTTTAACGCTGTTCTCCTTTAACAGGGTGTGTTTTTATTTGTACATTATCGAATAATACAGAATTTACAACCCCCTATCCCCTTTTTTCAAGGGGGGATTGGGTTTAATGCAACGGTAAGATGTCAGGCAAACTAAAACATTGATTATTTAGGACAGCCTTGCATCTTTTTATCAAAAACGATTCGTTTGTATTTATTCTTCATCTATTTTAAATTATTCCTACGTTACCTTACGGCGATGGAGTTCGCCCTTAAACGCCTTGTGCTAATGACTCCTGAACTTTTTATTTGAATGATAAAAAGCTGGCAACCTTTTGAATTTAAGGAGTCACTATGACCACTTCGCTTCAGGAACA
This sequence comes from Calditrichaceae bacterium, assembly GCA_024762535.1. Classification (GTDB taxonomy): domain Bacteria; phylum Calditrichota; class Calditrichia; order Calditrichales; family Calditrichaceae; genus JANTHG01. The sequence goes on along the minus strand of JANTHG010000237.1, from coordinate 16 downwards.
GTTTTTAAAGGACAAG
>JANTHG010000236.1 GCA_024762535.1 Calditrichaceae bacterium | reverse complement strand
CGTGTTGGAAGAAAGCGCCGCAAAATTTCCGCTGCAAACAGCTCTCACCAAAATTGATGACACTCCCATCACCTATGCTGCCTTTTACAACCGGGTTCAGGCGGTCACCGAGTTTTTAAAAGAACGTGGTATCCGGCCCAAAGACACCGTAGCCCTGCTGTCCGAAAATATGCCCAACTGGAGTATTGCCTATTTTGCCGTTACCAGCATGGGCGCTACCATTGTACCCATTTTGCCGGAGTTCCACCCATCCGAAATTCATCATATTTTACGCCATGCCAATTGTAAAGCCGTGTTTGCCTCGGCCCGTCATCTCGACACCATCCGTGAAGGAAGGTACGATGCTATTCATACTGTCATTCGGTTGGATGATTTCCAGCTGGTGGACGAACCGGTTAAAAAAGATGTAATAACAGATGTTCTTAAGTGGGGCGAGCAGGAATTGACACGTATTAAATCCGTTGTTGCCGGACATAAAGAAACAGAAGAGAACACAGTTGAAGAAGATGATGTAGCCGCCATTATATACACTTCCGGCACAACCGGCCATTCCAAAGGGGTGATGCTGACCCATAAAAATATATTATCCGATGCGGTTTCCACACGTAGCATTATTCAGCTGACACCCGAAGATCGTTTGCTATCCATCCTGCCTCTGGCGCACACTTACGAATGCACTCTGGGACTGATTGTACCTTTAATGCACGGCAGCGCTATTTACTATCTTGATAAAACACCCACACCCAGAGTGCTTGCTCTGGCTTTGGAAAAGGTAAAACCAACTATTATGCTTAGTGTGCCGCTGGTAATTGAAAAGATTTACAAAACACGCATCCTGCCGGAATTCCAAAAGAATAAACTCATTCAAACCCTTTACAAAATTCCTTTTGTACGCCGTCGTTTACACGTCCTGGCAGGGCAAAAAATGATGAAGTTTTTTGGTGGTTCTCTGCGCTTTTTTGGAATTGGCGGCGCGGCCCTTTCTCCGGATGTGGAACGCTTTTTACAAGAAGCGCAATTTCCATATGCCATTGGCTATGGTTTAACGGAAACCGCTCCGTTGGTAGCCGGCGCCGGCCCGGATATTATCCGCTTTCGTTCTACCGGCCCCGTTTTAAAGAGTGTAGAAGTCAAAATTGTGAACCCGCATCCGCAAAGCGGCGAAGGTGAAATTTGGGTACGCGGAGATAATGTGATGAAAGGGTATTTCAATGACCCTGATTTAACACGGGATGTTTTGGATGACGATGGTTGGTTTCATACCGGCGATCTTGGCATTCTGGATTCCGATGGCTTCCTCTACATTCGCGGCCGTTCCAAGAATATGATTGTGGGACCGAGCGGAGAAAATATTTATCCCGAACAAATAGAAGCCATCTTAAATGAATTTGATTGTGTGGAAGAATCTTTAGTTCATGATGAACAGGGACAGCTAACGGCGCACGTCAATCTGAATTACGAATTGCTTGACGAACGTTTCCGGGTAACTAAAATGACCAATCAGCAAATGCGTGAAAAAATAAATGAACTCCTCGAAGATATGCGCCTGCGGCTAAACGAACGGGTGGCGTCGTATGCCCGTGTCAAAAAAATTGTGGAAGAAACAGAACCCTTCAAAAAAACACCGACCCATAAAATTAAACGCTATTTGTATTTGAATCCCTGATGACGCTTTGTGGTTTTGGATGGAATCCATTGAAATGGCTGTTGGTGAAATTTTAAATGTTGAATGTTAGATTTTAAATGCGATTGTGCCGGACTCTTTTCTCCTTGAACTAAGGGAGTTGTTTAACGCAGATGCCAGATGAAAAGAGAATATTCAAGTCACAAAAAACAAAATAGAACCTAAGTCGAGCAATTGTTGAAATAACCCCAACCCAGCGCACGTCATTGCGAGTCCCGCGTGAGCGGAATGAAGCAATCCCACAGGGGATCACTTCACTCCTTCGTCGTTCGTGATGACGAGGGAATCGCTCAATCAGGTTACAATTAAAATCCAATTACCAAGATCCCATATCAAATTGCCCTGAGAACGCAGTATAAATACCCGAACCACTATATCATAAAATGCTGGCAAAGTACAGAACCTTGTAGCCTGTTTCATTTTCATGAATATAATTCGAACTAATGTGTATCATTCCATAACTGGTTGCAACCTAAATTACATTTTTACGTCTTTTTAGTACACTCACAACATAAAGGAAGTTTTTATGGACTGGTCTGTATTTGCAAAACCCGAGGTCATTTGGTTCATCATTGGCCTTATTCTCGCTCTACTGGAGTTTGTTATTCCCGGACTCATTGTACTTTTTTTCGGCGTAGGCGCCTGGATTACGGCGATTAGTTTTCTTGTATTTGAACCGGGGCTAAACACTCAAATTCTGATTTTCATTCTGGCTTCCTTGTTATCTTTGGCATTGCTCAGGAAGTCGCTTAAAAAAGTGTTCTTCAAAGAAAATCCCAATCAGGATGATACCCTCGAAGATGAGTTTATCGGCCAAACGGCTGTGGTGGACGAAGTCATCCATCCGGATAAACCCGGCAAGGTTTTGTTCAAAGGCACCCACTGGGGCGCGGTTTCCGATACAACCCTCAAAAAAGGGCAACGGGTTACCATTACAGGCAAAGAAAGCATAACTTTACGCGTAAAAGCGTAAACAATTATTTAAATTGGAGGAAATATGAACGGTGTATCCATTATCTTACTCGGCCTGCTTATTCTGGCCTTTTTACTGGTAGCGGCAAGTATAAAAATAGTACCTCAGCGTTCTGCGTTTATTGTGGAACGATTCGGAAAATACCGTACTACTTTGCAGGCGGGCTTTCATATGATTGTTCCGTATATCGACCGCATTGCTTACAAACATTCTCTGAAGGAACAGGCAATCGATGTGGCCTCACAAATCTGTATAACCCGCGACAACATCTCCGTGGAAGTAGATGGGATTCTATATTTACAGGTCATTGATCCCAAAAAAGCTTCTTACGGAATCGATCATTACCGGTTTGCTTCTATTCAGTTGGCGCAAACCACCATGCGTAGTGTGATTGGTACCATGGAATTAGATAAAACCTTTGAAGAGCGCGAAATCATTAATTCGACCATTGTGGATGCCGTGGATAAGGCAAGCGACCCGTGGGGAATTAAAGTAACCCGTTACGAAGTTAAAAATATTACGCCACCGCAAAGCATTAAAGACGCCATGGAAAAACAGATGCGCGCCGAACGTGAAAAACGAGCGGTCATTGCGGAGTCCGAAGGTGAAAAGCAAGCCAAAATCAATGTGGCCGAAGGCGATAAACAGGAATTGATTAAGCGTTCCGAGGGTGAAAAGCAAAAACGCATCAACGAGGCCGAAGGCCAGGCAGCCGAAATTGAAAAAGTGGCTACTGCCACGGCCATGGGGATTAAAGAGATCGCCGCTGCCATTAATGAACAGGGCGGTATGGATGCGGTTAATTTGCGTGTAGCAGAGCAGTATCTGAAGGAATTCGGCAACCTGGCCAAGGAAAACAACACCATGATTCTGCCATCGAACCTGACCGATGTGGCGGGTATTGTGGCCACAGCTACCAAGGTGTTCAATAAAACACAGGCGTAACAGATAATACCAGTTACCACCAGTCAGAAATGGTCATCCCCGAATGGTTTAATCGGACATCTACTCTTACTTCATCAATAATACCGGGAGCGCGATGGCGCTCCTTCTTTTTAGAAAAGGAATAATTTTTGATACTATCATCTATCCCTGCTGTTCCGCGCGATCGAGTGCCTGCCATCACCACCGAAGAAATGATTGAAGTGGATCGGTTGATGATCAAAACATACGGCGTTGAATTGATACAGATGATGGAAAATGCCGGACGCAATCTGGCGCGGTTGGCTGCTCTGCATGTTCCGGAGAATCAACCGACTGGAAAAAACATAACGGTTCTTTGTGGAAGCGGTGGCAATGGCGGTGGTGGTTTGGTGTGTGTGCGTCACCTTGCCAATTGGGGTGCAAACGTTTCGGTTGTGCTGAGCAAATTTTCCGAACAATTTTCCGGCATTCCCGCGCATCAGCTTGCAATTTTAAAAGAGATGGGAATTCCTATTTATTATTCTACTGAGTTAAGCAAAAGTACAACTCCGGATGTACTTATCGATGCAGTAATTGGTTACAGTTTAAAAGGAGAGCCGCGGGGCAGCGCTGCGGAAATAATCCGCTGGGCCAATGAGCAGCCGGCTCCTGTTTTGTCTTTGGATATTCCATCCGGAATAGAGGGCAGCAGCGGCGCCGTGAAGGAACCCGCCATTCGCGCCCATAGCACCATGACCTTAGCCTTGCCTAAAAAAGGGCTGTTTTCCAAATCCGCACAGAGCCGGGTTGGGCTGCTTTATCTGGCTGATATCAGCGTGCCGCCTGTTTTGTATGAACACGCTTTTGGTTTTCCGGTAGGCTCTCTCTTTGCCGAAAGCGAAATTATTGAAATCC
>JANTHG010000235.1 GCA_024762535.1 Calditrichaceae bacterium | reverse complement strand
TTCCAACTTTCACATCAAGCAATTAACTACCCTTCCCGGAAGGGATAAAACCAAACCCATTCTGTATGTAGACCTTGGCTCTCATCCGGATAAAACAGACATCAATATTTTTAGCATTGATCTTAGAAAAAATAACATTTACTTAGATTCATTAACAACCTTATCCTGGCGCTGGAAAATCAAAAACGCCGAATCAGCAGACGGTATTTTTATCCGAATTTATGCGGGCAACACACCGATTTGTTCCATTGCAAGCCATACCAGTTATACATTTTCCGATATACTTATTTGCAATGAAAAGAGCGGTGTCTGGAATGAACACAAAATAAATTTACTGGATGCCTTCTCAAAATCAATTCGTAATAAAAAATTGATTGGCAGGCAGATCACAAAAATTAAATTTATGGCCATTGATGCTGTCGCGCAAGGATTCTGGTTAGACTATTTAGAACTAAGTCGGCAAACAGCCGGGCAGTCGGATAAAGTTGTTAATGGTAGATTCGTACAGAAACCAAACAGGGGCACACCATTCTCAAGACCTGTTTCAGTCTGTTTTGGAGATATTGACCGGGATAATGATCTGGATGTTTTCATTGTTAATCAATACGCATCTAACTATGTAAAACTCAATAACGGCCAGGGTAAATTTAGCCAGATGCTTTTTTTGAATAAGGATGAAGACGCTTTTAAAAATAGTCATGCTATTTTTATAGACATCAATGATGATGGCTGGCCGGACCTCTTCAAAGGAAGAGATGATTCCCCTAATCAACTGTTTATTAACAATGGAAACTTAAATTTTAGAGCGGATCCTTGTTTAAGAAATTCGGAAAAATATTTTACTCAAACGTACGCAACGCTTTGGGCCGATTTTGACCATAACAAATCACTTGATTTTATTGAGCTCTATCCTTCGTGGTCAGCTTATGATAAGAATCCACTCAAGAAGAACGCCTGCTTATATTCAATACATCCTTTTAATAAAATAAACCTGGGTCTGGAAACGCCTTATTTTGGCGGCGCGCTGGCGGATGTAAATAACGACGGTAACTATGAAATTTTCCTGGCGGACAATCGGCAACAGAATCATCTCTATCAGCTCAATACCGATTTAACTTTACACTGTTTGGATGATTCCATTTTTAGCGATATCCCCTTCCCGCAGAGATTGAACAATAAAAATAAAGGATACGGCTGGACAGAAGGGGGCGCTTTCTTTGATGTGGACAAAGATGGCGATTTAGACCTCTACGTTTGTAACGATGGCGATCCGAATCAACTTTACATCTGGGAAAACGGCCGATTTACCGAAGAAGCGGCTCAGCATAATTTAGCTGATTCAGTACAATCCGAGGGTTTTTTAATCGCCGATTTTGATAATGACATGGACTGGGACATTTATCTTCTGCACACAAAGCAGCCCCATCGACTTATGCTTAATGACGGTAACGGCCGGTTTTACGACGGCACCACCGGCAGCGGTTTTGAGCATCCCGGCGGCAGTGTGGGTGGCGCCTGCGGAGATGTGGACAATGACGGCGACATCGATATATACCTCGTTGATCCTTACCGGGGTGAGCAACTGCTGATAAATCCGATCAACAATAATAATTTTCTTAAACTTAATCTGCGCGGGCAACCCGGTAATTATTATGGCATCCGTGCCAAAGTCTGGCTGTTTGCCGGGAATTCTTTAAACGATACTTCGCTGGTCTGTTACCATCAATTGACCTGCGGGGACGGATTTCAGTATGAAACCTTTGCCCGGCAATTTCATTTCGGCTTAAAAGCAAACCGGGATTATTCCGTTAGAGTAGTTTTTGACGATCAAACCGAAATGGAAAAAGAACACATCAAAGCCGGACAAATTATTACGCTTATTTATCCTTCGGGAAATTTTCTGTACGACCTGTTCCAAGCCTTTCGATTTCAGATTCGTGAGCCCTTTTTAAACAGGCTAAGAAATAATCATCCTATTGTCAGCATCCTTATTATTTTAATGGTAGGATTGATCGCGAATTTACTCAAACAGTTTTTTATTCATAAAGACTGGATAACACACCTGTTTAGTATCAGTTTAATTTTTATCGTTTCTCTGTTTATGACCAATCTGAAAACCCTACCCTTGTGGCAAATCATTATTCTAATAGCAGCCAGCGTTTATCTTTCTCAATGGCTGTTAAATCCTATCCGAAAATTTTTACATCGCTATTACGTGCAGGAATCCTCCTGGGACCGGCTTTATGAACATTTAAAAGCATTTCGGCACGGTGGCGTAGCCATTAATAATCTGGATAGAATCATTTTTCTGTTTCAGAATTTAAACGATTACATCGGTGATTTTTCACCTTACCGGAATCGATTATCGGATGCTATCCGTACCTATTTTAATCAAACCTCCTGGCAGATTAAAGAACTTCTCTATATTTTAAAAGACGTACATTGGGAACGAAAGACTATAAATACCATTCAAAAAACACAGCAGCAATTATTAAAGCGTTTTGAGCTGTTGGATAAACCCGCACTGGATATAACTGTTTACAGTCAATCCATAGAGCCCGTTCTGTTAAAAACAAAATCCATTGAAGACCATATCCAGTCGATTTATGATCGGATCGCCCACCACTTTAGCTGCGATCCATACCGGATTGCTTTGGGAACTCTATCCGCAAAGTACAGCACGGTCCAATGTGTTATTCAAAACAAGCTGCCCACCGGCATTTTAGCTAAAATAAAGGGATTTGAACTAGGCAATATTATTTTTGATTTGATTGAAAATAGTCTTCGTTCGGTTCCGCAAACCCGCAACTATACCGGCCGGATTGATTTACACATAGACAACAGCTTTATTGTAATCGATATACAAGATAATGGGATGGGCATCCCAAAAACCAGGCAAAAACAGATTTTCGAAAAAGGGTACACAACCCAAAAAGAAGATGGCGGTTTTGGATTGTATTACGCAAGCGAAATTCTGCATAAATATGGCGGCAGTATTTCAATCCTTCAAAGCGCTAAAAATAAAGGCACCACCATGCGCATTAAATTACGGCAGGCGAAAGGACACTATTTTGGCTGAACAAAAAATACTTTTAATTGATGACGATGCCACTTTTTTAGAAGATATTCAAATTTTTCTAAAACCGGATTACCGTTGCACGACGGCCGGCACGCTGAGTGAAGGCAGTAAGAAATTTACGCAGGGCTCGTTCGATCTTGTGGTGTTAGACATTCACTTTGGCGGTAAAAAAAATGGTCTGGACCTGTTAAAAGAGCTACGCAGCAAAGACCGGGTGACCCCGGTGATTATGGTAACCCGCGAAGAAGATATTGATACAGTGGTAAGCGCCATGAAATACGGGGCCAATGATTATATCCGCAAACCCGTTACATATAAAGAACTTTTATTGCGTATCCGGAAGGTGCAAAAGGAAGCGCGTTTGATACGGGAAAACATCTCTTTAAAAGAACAATTACAGCAAAAACAAATCCCCTTTTTCGGAAAAAGCCCGCAGATTATTAAAATAAAAGAGACTATTCAGCGGATATCCGCTTTGACTACTCCAGTGCTGATAACCGGCGAAACCGGGGTGGGCAAGGAAATTGCCGCCAGGGAAATCCACCGCCAAAGCAATAGAAGCGATCAGCCTTTCTATGTAATCAACTGCAGCGCCATTCCGGAAAACCTGATTGAGAGCGAACTATTCGGCTATACAAAAGGGGCCTATACCGGAGCCATCCATTCCGCTGCCGGGAAATTCAAACAAGCGCACGGCAGCACCCTGCTGATCGATGAGATCGGCGATCTGAGTCTGGCTGTACAAACCAAACTTTTAAATGTGCTGGAAACCCAACAGTTTTATCCTTTAGGCAGCACCGAACTTGTGCAAACGGACATTCGTTTTCTGTTTGCCACCAATGCTAATTTATCTGAAAAAGTTAAAAATAAAGAATTCCGGGAAGATTTGTTTTACCGCATTAATGTCGTCCAGATTGAAATACCGCCCCTGCGCGAAAGGCCGCAGGATATTGAGCTGTTAGTGGATTATTATCTTAACCTGTTTTCACAATTGCACGGTAAAGAAGACCTTACCATTTCGGAAGAAGCCGCTTCCTATTTAAAAGCTCAGCCCTGGCCGGGAAATATCCGCCAGCTCAAAAATGTTATTGAACGGGCTGTTTTGTTTTGCCGCTCCGGGCAAATCGCTTTGCAGGATGTTGAAATGCAAAAAACATTAGAGAGCGCAGCGGATTTTACTCATCTCGATTATAATTCGGCCAAGCAGCAGGCTTTGCGTGAATTTCAGAAGAGCTATATACAGTCCTATCTCGAACGCACGGGCGGCAACATTACCGAAGCCGCCCGCCTGATGAACCTGCCCCGCCCCAGCTTGCAGAGGATGGTTAAGATATTAGAACAAGTCACTTCGTAATACATATCCCGATAAAATGATAATTTGCAGATAGGAATTATTCATATTAAATTTGTCAATAAGCTGACAAAATTAATATGAAATATGTCAGTAAATTGAAAATATTATTCAGAAAGGTAAAATATTATCTATGTATATACCGCAGAAACAATTGGAAA
>JANTHG010000234.1 GCA_024762535.1 Calditrichaceae bacterium | reverse complement strand
ACCGTCGGGTGAATTACATTATACTGCGACGAAGAAATATTGGTAGAACCCGATTGATAGGGCACCTGATTTGGCGGAGGCAGCGCAGATTCCGTATTATTTCCGGAATTGGGATTATATTCACGATAAAACAACTCTCCCAAATTGGTTGAAGTGTTCAACCCTTCCCAAACCATATAAGCGCATCCGTTAAAATAACTGATATTGGGATTATGATACGAATCGTAATCTTCCAATGTTTCCGATACGGTTACAGGCGAATTAAAAAAGGCATCCCCGTTTGACAGAAATTCAAACGTCCGGAAAATAATTTCCCCTTCATCTTCGTACACAAAACCCGTAACTTTGTGATCTGTACTAAAATATCTGTCGGAATTTAGCGATGGATTCTCTCCGGGAATAATACTCGGATCAGACCAATTGTTGTCGCTTCGCACAAAATCCATAAAATAACCGCCGGCATAATAATCATAAGCTATCAATACGACAGACGTAGCAACGCCCGATACGTCTTTTTGGACCACATCAATGGAAGGACGTGGTTTTTTCACGGATATATCCAGAGATTCGCCGTTGGATCCGTATGAATCCAGAAGCGTAACCACTTCACCATCCCAATCGCCGCCGCCGCTAACCGGCTGATCATCGTACATAATAAGGAAATTATTGTAAGCGGGGTCTTCGGGATAGGCGGCCCAGGCCACATACACACGGTTATTATAACAGGCGATGCAGGGATTGGACGCAATATAGTCCTCATCGGAATAAACCAGTTCCTCTTTAGACCAGGATTCGCCGTTATTATCCGACCGGCTATACCATATTTTGCCGTTGTCTTCGTAAACCATATGCAAATTCCCGTTATTTTCTTTTGCTACTCTGCGGCCGTTATTATGGCCCGTGGCTTTGGTATTATCCGAAACAAAATGGCCTTTGTACACGGCGCGGGCCTCGGCGTTGGCATCATGAAAGACGACCGGCGTTTCCATATTATTGGGCGATTGAAAATCCACATTGTCGCCCTCCCAGTTTAAAAAATAGCCGGTAATGCTTTGCTCGTGGGCGGAAAAGGTTTGCTGCGCGTCGGCTTTGACGGAGTAGTAGGGTTTACTTGGATCAGCGTAACCTTGATCCAAAAACACTCCGCCATAAGATTGTGAGCTGTTATTCTGCAAATTGCAGGGTGAATCATATACTATAAATTGATTTGACTGCAACCAGTTGTTTTGCGAATCCTTGTAATAACGCCATGGGTCTTTGAATTCTATTTCACCGCCCTCGTCGCCGGAGATAAATTTTGTTTTAACAACTGCGGGTTCTGTTGCTATAAAATTGGCATCTTGAACTACAGGTTCTGTGTCCTTTACTTCAAATTGGTGATTCAGGCTATAATCATAATTTTCAGAATAAAAATGATGATGTTTTACAGCATTCCCGCCTTGCTGCCAGTCAGGAATAAAAGGAAGTTCATCCGTACGGACTTCGTGTGCGCTATTGATTGCTAAAGGTTTTACTGTTCCTGAAGGAAGCGGCTTCGCCGCAACGCCATCTAAAACCAAGGCGCCATAATCTGTAATGTCGCCTATACGATTTAGAAGCGTAATATTATTTGATTCAACGACTGAAATTGAAAGGCTGCGTTCATGTACTGGAGTCCCGTTAGGTCCTTTACTATTTATTTTTATCTCATAGTCTCCTAAAGGTGTGCTATTAACCGATACTGTTAGAGGCAATGAACCGGGCAGTACGTTTAAAATATTTCCGTCGGGAAAAGAAAAAGTAAAATTAGCTGAAGGATCATTTTGTACTGAAAAATGAACGTCTTGATTATATAGCTTTGTTGCGGGAACTTCCAAATTAACATCAAAGGTCTCATTTTGGATTGCCAAATAATTATCTGGTAAAACTCTCATGGCAAAGTCAGGGAAAAAAGCGGTATAGGTGTCAAATCTTCCATCACGATAATCCGACCAGACTGCCATTGCCGTAGCAGAATTTGAAATAATAGCGTCATAATCGCCCTGGTAGCGCGGCGTGCCGTCACCGCCGCAGGTAGTACAGTCTATTTTAAACTTTTCAGTTGTTAATCTCTGGTTAGTCGCCTATGTAAGACCACCGTCGTCGCTGTATGAAGCATATACATCTGCGCTGTCGCTGGTTTGACAGCGCCGGGTATCCTGCCATTTTACATACAGCCTGCCGGATTGCAGATCACACCAGATAGCCGGCATCCATTGGTGATTGTTTTGCGTATTGCTGTCATCGTTAATCCTTACAGCTGAAGACCAGCTCTCTCCCTGATCGTCAGAATATCTGCAAAAAATATCTGGTTTATTACCATTGCCAGCCGGTGAATTTGAAGCATAAACAAGATATAATCTTCCTCTGTAATCACCAGAGCTGTTATCTGCAGTAATGAATGGATAGGGACGGGTTCTCATATTCTCTACTGAATGCCGTCCATTAATAAAGCTACCTACATATCCTGCAAAATTCTGAGAAGATTTTTGACTGAACGATCCACCGCCATCTTGTGAGCAATAGAAAGTATAAGTTGAGGCTGTAGCCGATCCGCTATTTGTTACGACATAAACACATCCGCCCGATATATCGTTCCCATTTAAAACATCAGGCCCAACAGCAACCATCATTCCTGGTACGGATTGAGTGGAAAAAGTATATGTCTGCTGCCACGTAGCTCCTTCGTCTTTACTACGCGCAAAATTTCCATTACCCCTTCCCGCAGTCATAGTGGCATAAATATAATTTGCATATGGACCGTCTGTTTGATCCACAGCCATCCAGCACTTATCAACACCAGATATTGCAATTTCCGGATCGGCCCAAGTAGCTCCATTATCAGTTGAGCGCATTACTAAAGCCCCTTGAACATTACTGCCATACATATTCATATAATACAGATTCCCATTTCCGTCATGAGCCGTAAGCGGATCTCCTCTCATATAATAATTGCCAAATTCAGGCTGACTTGATTGCCAGTACAATCCATCATCAGTGTAATGGGTATTATTAATATTTATTGCTGTAAAGTATTGTAGCGCAGAATTCGGATTTTCCGAAAGATGAGGCTCCGCTAAGTCCGTTCCCAGAAAAATATTATCAAATCCCTGATCATCCGTAACCACTATTGTTGTGGAAGGCTTATAAATAGTCTGTAGCAGGGAATCGGTATACACAGGTGGATCATATTCCTGAGCGTTTGTTTTCTGTAAAAACAGAAACACCACTATTATTATGAGAATATAGATTGTTTTTTTCATCCTTTACCTCCAACCGCTTTTTTTTAATGATAAAACATTTAATCTGTTTTATGGGAAAGTTGCAGCTTTCCTTTCTTTCATTGGGACCTGAACCCATATTCAGAACCTACCTCTATATTTTATTTGTTGGTTCTTCTTATAAATAGTAAAGTTGTATTTACCACCTCCTTTCATTATTTTTGTTCTGCCGGCAATAATCTGCTTAATGCAATCACCTCTAACCGCTATTTTAAGGTGATAGTTTTGTTGGCATTTTGCCGCCGGGCGTTGCAGCGCCCGGCGGTTTTTACTGTTTGCGTATCATTATTATTTTTGCTTTTTTAAGAATATTCTGTGATTCACATCCTACGCCTATGATTAAATCATCTTTTACAGCGCATTCCAGCCACCAGGATGGATACCAGGGAATAAACGCCGGCCCGATCTTTTTCCAGGACATGCCGTTAAAGTGAATAATCGTGTTGCTTTGTCCGAATATAAAGATATCGTTTGAAGCATTTCCCCGGACCGCGTGCAGGTAACCACGATAGGCGTTATCAGGATCACCGCCTATAAAATTCTCGGGCAGGGAAGTAACATAATTCCATTTTCCCATTCTGTACTGATACATTAAATTGCCAACGGTGTAAAGTGTCCCTTTTTCATCCATCCATACGCCGCCAGTAGTTCCGTAGAGCTGTGTCCTAAATAACTGGCCGGGATCAAATTCATTCGGACTTTCTATCATTTTATTCCATTGAGAGTCATTATACTTTAGTACAATACCTGTATAAAAGCTTGGATTATATCCAACAGAATATATTTCATTAGAGGATATTCCCCAAATATCTGTTAGACTGAGTTCCGTCCCGCTTTCTATCCGTGTCCACTCCAGACCATCGTAAAGGGCAATCAATCCATTCGTCCCCACAACATAATAATCTTTATTTGAAGTTCCCCATATTTTTCTTACCCCTCCTGTTAGTTTAGGAATTAGGGAGCAATCCGATTTAAATGTATTGCCATCAAAATGAATAAGCATGGCTCCATCACTAAATACAATATCATCTTTTCCAAACGAAAATACGGTTTCAAGAGGCGGGTAATCTACACCTCCACAAACGGCTGTTTTTATTTTTTTCAAATCCCACTTTTCCCCGTCCCAATGGGCGGCATTGTATTTATCATCTGCCGTATAAATCTCACCAACGGCCCAAATGTCGTTTTCATCAATAATGGCAACATCGTAAAAGCTACTGCTGCCGCCCTGGCCGCCAAACTCATAGGTCTGCCAGGTAAAATCGTGGCTGGTGGTGTCCATGGTGGTGGCGCTTAGCTGAGCCTTGGCT
>JANTHG010000233.1 GCA_024762535.1 Calditrichaceae bacterium | reverse complement strand
AAGTGGTTACCTTATCCGACTCTGCCGGTTACATCTACGATGAAGATGGAATTACCCGCGAAAAACTTGATTTTGTTATGGAATTGAAAAATCTGCGTCGCGGCCGCATCAGCGAATTTGCCGACGAATTTAAGAGCGCCGTTTATACACCGGTTGATCCGAACCGTGATCATAATCCTTTATGGGATCATAAAGCGGACTGTGCCTTCCCGAGCGCCACTCAGAATGAAATTAATGGGAAAGATGCTCAGAACCTGCTCAATAATGGCGTTTATCTTGTAAGTGAAGGCGCCAACATGCCAACCAATTTAGACGGCGTTAAAATCTTCCTGGATAAAGGCATTCTTTATGGACCGGGAAAAGCGGCTAATGCCGGCGGCGTAGCGGTTTCCGGACTGGAAATGTCTCAGAACAGCCAGCGTTTGCCCTGGAGCCGTGATGAAGTGGACAAGAAGCTGCATAATATAATGAAAAGCATCCATAAGACCTGTGTGGAAACAGCCGAACGTTTCAACACACCGGGTAATTATGTAAACGGCGCTAATATTGGCGGTTTCTTAAAAGTTGCCGATGCCATGCTGGATCAGGGCGTTGTCTGATAAGAACGTTTAGATCACATAAAAAAGCCCGCTTTTCAGCGGGCTTTTTTTGTATATAGACTTGTTCCAAAACAAATTAGACTATATCTTTTTCCAATACCCATTTAAGAGTAAGTGCTATGACAAACGAATTTGAACCATTTCTACAAAAGCATCAAAATCCGGATAAATTATTTAAAGGCTTTCAGAATCTGATGCGTTATCGCATCCGTAATATCCTCTTAGTATCCAGTTTATACGATTTATTTGTTTTTGAGGAAGACGGCAGACTGTACGAATTGATCCGGAACGAGTACAAAGGGCTTAATCTGAGCCATTCACCTGAGATTACCCGTGTATCCCGCGGCCGCGAAGCCCTGCGCTTAGCCAAAGAGATGAAGGAATTCGACCTTATCATCACAACCCAACATATCGAAGATATGCATGCCGGAACTCTGGCCAAAAAAATTCGATCCAGCGGATTGAATATTCCCGTGGTTCTGCTGGCCTATGATAATAAGGAATTGAAAGAACTCAGCCAATACACCGACATTTCTGTCTTTAACCAGGTCTTTATCTGGACCGGTGATTTCCGCATTATTATTGCGATTATCAAACATCTCGAAGATGTGATGAATGTGGAACACGATTCAAAGCTCATTGGCGTCCAAACCATTATTCTTATCGAAGATAATGTACGTTTTTATTCTTCTTACCTGCCCCTGTTGTACAATATTATTTTACAGCAAGCGCAGCAACTGATTAGCGAAGGGATTAATTTAAGTGATAAATATATGCGTATGCGCGCCCGTCCTAAAGTTTTATTGTGCACCAATTATGAACAGGCCTGGAAATATTTTAAAAAATACGAAGAAACTATTTTAGGTATTATTTCGGATGTGGATTTTTGGCACAAAGGTAAATTGGAACCGGGCGCCGGTATTAATTTTGCCCGTAATGTGCGAAAAAAAAGAGCCGATATTCCTATTTTGCTTCAATCAAATCGCGCCGAATATGAAGAACAGGCCCTTAAGCTTGATGCTTCGTTTCTTCTAAAAAACTCTCCCACACTACTGCATGATTTAAAGGAATTCGCCACCAAGAAATTTGGCTTCGGCGATTTCATTTTCCGCAACGCTTCCCGGGCGGAAGTGGGACGTGCCATAGATTTAAAAGGGTTTGAGAAACTACTGAAAATTGTTCCTGAAGAAAGTATTTTATACCATGCACAACAAAATCATTTTTCGAACTGGCTGAAAGCCCGAACCGAATTTAGTCTGGCCTATCAGCTTCGTCCCCGAAAAGTAAGCGATTACGAATCGGTGCAGGCCCTACGGGAAGATTTGGTTTCGCGCCTGAGCGCCTACCGGAAAAAACGCCCTTTGGGAACTTTAACCGATTTTCATAAAGAAACTTATAATCCCCAAAGGGATTTTGCCCGCATTGGCGGCGGTTCTATTGGCGGAAAAGCCCGGGGCCTGACTTTTGTTAATTCCATCATCAGTAAATATGAGCTTAGCGAACATTTTAAAAATATCCGCATTCAGGTACCGCCGGGTATAATTTTGGGAACGGATATTTTCGACCAATTCCTGGATGAAAATTATTTGCGGAATTTTTCTCTTAATGAAGAAGATGACCAAACTATAATTAATCGTTTTCTCGATGCGCCCTTCTTCCCGAACGAAGCTACTCAGCGCCTGAGAGAGTTTTTGCAGCTGGTTCAAGAACCGCTTGCCATTCGTTCTTCCAGTTTGCTGGAAGATTCTCAGTACCATCCTTTTGCCGGTGTGTACGGCACTTATATGATTCCCAATAACGAAGAGGATTTGGATGTTCGTTTGCAGGAGCTGCTTAAAGCCATCAAACGCGTGTATGCCACTACCTTTTTTAAAGCCACCAAGGAGTACTTTAAGGTAACATCATACCGTTTAGAAGAAGAAAAAATGGCAGTCATTATCCAGAAAATGGTTGGTTCCGTTCACGAAAACCGTTTTTATCCTACCTTTGCCGGTGTGGCCAAATCCTATAATTTTTATCCGGTTCCGCCCCAAAAATCGGATGGCGGCATTGTTTCCGTAGCTTTGGGCCTTGGGAAAATGGTGGTCGATGATGGGATTAGCGTTAAATTTGCGCCTCCTTTTCCTAATCATCTTATCCAGTTTGCTTCGCCCAAAGAAGCGCTGACAAACAGCCAGCATGAATTTTATGCCCTGGATTTAAGCCACCATTCCGAAGAGCCCTGTACAGCCCAGGATGGATGCCTTAAAACCTTTCCGCTTTCTGTTGCCGAGCAAGATCAAACATTGTTTTTCGTTGGCTCAACCTATTCGCATGAAAATCAGGCAATTTACGACGGGCTTTCGCGTAGCGGCAGCCGGATTGTAACCTTTGCCCCCATTCTAAAACACCATATCTTTCCCCTTTCCGAAATTGTACAAAGCATTTTGGACCTCGGTAAATGGGGAATGGGCACTCCGGTGGAAATTGAATTTGCTGTTAATATGTCCGTTCCGAAAGGGCAGCCCAAAGAATTCGCCGTTTTACAAACACGGCCATTGGTTTTAAAACGTGAAATGGAAGTGCTGCATATGGACGATGAGCCGGAAAGCGCTCTGCTTTGTCGCAGTTCTTATGTAATGGGGCATGGTATTATTGATGATATACGGGATATTATTTATGTAAATCCCTTAACATTCGACCGTTCCAAAACCCGTGAAATTGCCCGGGAAGTTGGGCAGTTGAACGCCCGGATGGTCCATAAAAAACGTCCCTATCTGCTTATTGGCATGGGGCGATGGGGCACATCGGATAACTGGCTGGGTATTCCTGTAAAATGGGACCAGATTTCCGGGGCAAAAACCATAGTAGAAACAAATTTTAAAGATATGGTAGTGACCCCTTCTCAGGGTTCTCATTTTTTTCAGAATTTAACCTCGTTTATGGTAGGCTATTTTACCATCAATCCGCATAAAAAGGAAGGCTTTGTGGACTGGGACTGGCTTTTGGCCCAACCGGTTAAAGATGAAAAACACTTTACGCGACATGTCCGGCTCGAAAAGCCGTTGGCCGTAAAAATGAACGGTCATAATAATAGCGGCATTGTAATAAAACCCCGTTGAGCGCTCTCCAATGTCTGAAGAAGCCATCCTCTTGATGCTATTATTTAGGCTGGATTTGCGCAGGAAATGAGAAATTCTGGATTTTATTTTTTAAATGAAAATGAATATCCCGGAGTGCTTTGAGGGAATGATATAATCGCATAGCAGAACCGGTAATTCCCGAACCGTTCCGACGGGAATCCAATTCTATTTATCTATCTTCGTAAAACTAATATTTGATGCTTCGTGACAGACATTTCTTTTTTGCATACGCTATTCCCTTCCAAGCCCAATCATCTTGGTCCCGTCTATCTCAACATTTGTGAACGAAAATCTTTCTACGAACCAGATAATTCCAGTGCTTTTACCGCACTAATGGCTTTCCCGGCGATTCCTTTAATGGATCCGTACATATCGATGGTATTGCTGATTACTTTTTCGATTTGCTTTTCCCGCTCTTTCCAGATTTTCTGCATGGCCCGCTTTTCTTTATCTAAATTGGCTTTCAATCCGAAAAACCCTCAACAATAGTCTCGATCCGCTGAGCAAATTCATTGCTTGTAAGATATCTGTACAGAAGCTTTATTTTTATCCGTTTTATTTTCCTTTTTACGTTGTTAATTTTCTTCCTACTGTGCTTTAAGTTGATAAACACTAAGTCAACTATTTTGGCAACAGCGCCCCGCCGGCTGATTCTTGTTTATACTTCAGCATATCTTTAATTTCATACACTCTGGCTTCGGTTAGTGGATAGTTCTTCAAGATAAGAATGGCAAGAATGCTGAGTATGGCCGGCAAACCGATTTCCCAAAAACGCAGCCAAAACAGCGTTGCATCGCTTTGCTGACCCAGATTCGCGTTGTAGCCGGTAAATTGTAAAAGATAACCGCTGATGACGTAAGCAATGGATACCGCGGCTTTCCACCACCAGCCGTATACCGCGTAGTAACTGCCTTCCCGGCGGGTGCCGGTATTCAGTTCATCTTCATCACAGATATC
>JANTHG010000232.1 GCA_024762535.1 Calditrichaceae bacterium | reverse complement strand
GAAACCGATGAACTGATTTCAAAACGAAAAACAATTAGTGATAGTCTGCTGTCCAATTTGCGGCAACAATTGCAGGTTCAGGATTCCGTAACCATCCTGTTTAAAACCAACAGCGACACCTTGCAGCGCATGGTCCTGGATTATAGTAAAAAACTGGATGAAATCAATCGCTTGTACGTACACGAACTGGCACAACAAACCCGGCCCTGGTTTTTTACGGGAAACGGCTTAAAGGGACTAATGTACGGTGTGTTTGTGGGCGCCGCGCTTGGTTTGGTTTATGGTTTGGCGCATTAATGTATTCCACATCTGTCTTAAATAAAGAACACAAACGGTGAACTAATTTAATCATAGCCTAATTCACAGTATGGTGCCTTGATTCATTCGGACATCTGTGAATTTATTCATAAAAAAATTAGCCTTTTACTTTTCTGTCTCCTAATTTACCCCTTTTTACAAATATGAAATACGCAATGATATCAACAGATCCAAATAATCTGCGTTATGAGCAGGAGTTGCAGCAGCGTATCCAGGGGGAAGTAAGTTTTTCTACCACATCCCGGGCGCTTTATGCAACGGCTGCCTGCATGTACAAAATCGTTCCCACAGGAGTTGTTTTTCCAAAAAACGCTGCGGATGTGGCAGAAGTGGTACGTTTTGCAGCGGAAAAAGGATTGTCCGTCACCGGCCGGGGCGGCGGATCCAGCCTGGCAGGGCAGGCTGTGAACAGCGGTATCATTCTCGACTTTAGTCGCTATATGAATCAGATTATCGGCTATGACGCTCAAACGGAAACAGTACGTGTCCAGTCAGGTGTAGTATATGGAACGCTTAACCGCTATCTGGACGCTTTTAATCGTGTACTGCCGCCGGACCCTTCTTCCGGGCAATATTGTACGGTAGGTGGTATGGTGGCCAATAATGCGGCCGGCGCCCATTCCGTTAAATACGGCTTTACCATTGATTATATCGATTCCCTGCAAGTGGTGCTGCACAACGGTGAAATCATCCGAACAAAAGCGCGGGATACCGGCAGTGAAGCTTTTGCTGCTTTCTGTGGCAGCAACAGCACAGAATCTCGTTTAACAGCAGAGTTGAATCGCTTACTTTCCGACAATGAAGCGCTTATCCAGACACACACACCCAATGTTAAAAAAAATGCCTCCGGTTACCGCCTGGAACGCGCTTTGTCCGATCAAGAATTGGATTTGGGAAAACTGTTTTGTGGCTCCGAAGGCACGTTGGGGCTGATTACGGAAATTACCTTTAGGGTTAAACCGATTCCCCAATTTAAAAGGCTTGTTGTTATTAATTTCGACACACTGGAAAAAGCAGCGGATCTGATTGAACCTTTGTTGGGTATGCAGCCGGCTGCTGTGGAAATGATGGAAAAAAAAGCCATGGATTTGGTGCGGGAAAATCGTAAGGATCTGCGTTCCTTCTTTCCTGAAGGCATCGAAACACAGGTGTATGTGGAATTTGACGGATCTTCCAATGATGCTGTAGCCACACAAACCAGCGAATTGATTCGTTTTTTGCAGCAGCGTTTTGCCCGGGGTGTATCGTATAAAATAGCTGAAACGGAATCCGACCGCGCAGAGTTGTGGAAGGTACGCAAAGCAAGTTTCCCCCTGGTTTATCAGAAAAAAAGACCTGAAAAGGTACCTGCGTTTATCGAAGATTTTGTGGTACCACCGTCACGCATTGCCGAATATATCCGCTTTGTGTATGCCGTTTATGATAAATACCAGACAGAAGCTATGATTCTGGGACATGCCGGAAATGGCAATTTCCATATACGGCCTTTTATTGATTTTAGTAAAGAAGAAGATCTCCGGTTGATGCATGATCTTATGACGGAAATCAGTTCAAAGGTTTTGGAAATGGGCGGCGCCATCAGCGGAGAACACGGAGATGGACGGGTGCGCGCCCGTTTACTGCAGACGCAGGCCGGCCCTTTGTGGAAAGTGTACAGACAGGTAAAGGATTTATTTGATCCGACAGCTCTGTTTAATCCCGATGTAAAAATCAGTGAAAAAGACCAGTTGAACACAAATTTGCGTTTTCATCCACACTATAAACGACAAATCCGGTCAACGCTTCTCCATTTTAACGAGGATGATTACTTTTACGAAATTGAGAAATGTCATGGTTGTAACGCCTGTCATCAAAGCAATGTAACCACAACCATGTGCCCGCTGTTTCAGGTAACATCCGATGAACTGGCCTCGCCGAGAGGTAAAGCTAATATCCTGCAAAATCTGATTGCCAGTGATTTACCGGAAACGTTTACGCAGGAAGCAGACTTTAAACAGATGCTCGATTATTGCATCTACTGCGAAGGATGTTATGTAGAATGTCCCTCTCATGTGGATGTGGGGCGGCTGTTACAGGAACACAAAGCGCGTTACCGTGCTGAACATGGTGCCAGTCTTATGCAGCGCACGTTGGAATACAGCGAACTGCTGAGCAAATTTCAATCTCATTTTGCTCCGCTTACCAATGCATTAACGGCCTGGAAACCTGCCCGTCTGTTCATGGAATACACATTGGGTATTGACCATCGCCGGCCACTGCCAAGAGTAGCTTCTGCTAAAAAGTTCCGTAGTCTCAACCGGACGGAAGAAATCATTCAGCCCAGGGAAAAAGTGGTTCTGTTCCACGACCTGTTTGCCCGGTACAACCGGCCGGAACTCACTGCTCTGGCGATCCGGATTTTACAGGCTTTTCAGATACAGGTAGTCTCGCACCCTGTGGGCAGCGCCGCTATGCCGGCTATTGTGTATGGACATTTAAAACTGGCCCGGCGCACGATTTCCAAATCAAAAAAAATCTTAGCTGATTATGTAAATAAAGGGTATAAAATCATTTCCACTGAGCCAACCGCCGTACTGGCTTTGCGCAAAGAGTGGGTGGATGTGGATCCTTCGGATGAAGTTGTAGCTATTTCGACGCATACGTTTGAATTTTTTGAATTTTTACAATCCTTTTTTCAGAAGGAAAAAATCAATCCGAAATTCGAATCGGTTCCCATCCGTTTGGGGTATCACGCACCCTGTCATTTAAAAGCGCTACAAATAGGCCGTCCCGGTGTGGAATTACTACGTGAGATTCCGGGCGTTCAGATTCACGAAATCGATCGTGGCTGCTGCGGCATTGCCGGAACCTATGGCTTTAAAAAAGGGAAGCAGGGATACGATATTTCTATGCAAATCGGAAACGATATGTTTGAAGAATTAAAGCGTTCCGAGCATAAAAAGGGGCTGTCGGAATGCAGCACCTGCCGTATGCAAATGGAACATGGCAGCGGTAAAGAAATTTTACACCCCATAGAAATACTGGCACAAGCCCTTCAGTTGAGAGATATGTGACATGACCAATATGGATAAAATTCAAATAATTCTTGATAAGGTTAAGAATCACCAAAAGTTCGTGCTGCTAAGTCATATTCATACGGATGGTGATGCGTTGGGTTCTTTAATAGCGCTCTATCATGCACTGATTGCTCAGGATAAAGAAGTACACATCCTGGTTCCGGGAGAGATTCCGGATAAGTACAGCTTTTTGAATACCGAAAGTCTGGTTAATCAATTAAAGGACGCGCAGGCTCAAACAGCTATTGCTGAAGCGGAAGTAATTTTTATTTTGGATATCAGCGGTTTACATCGATTGGAGAAATATAATCCCTGGGTAAAAGCAGCTGCCGGTTACAAAATAATTGTGGATCATCATCCCGTGCAACAAGAGTGGTGCGATTTGGCTCTGGTAGATGCGCAACGCATTGCCACGGCAGAAATGGTATACGATCTGTTTTCTGTGGGGAAGTGGCCTGTTACGCAACCCATTGCCGAAGCCCTTTATACCGGTATTGTATCCGATTCCGGCAGTTTTCGTTTTTTTAAAACGGACGCACGTACCTTTCGTATGGCCTCGGAACTAGTGGAAAAAGGCGTAGAACCTTCACTTATGTATAGTCGTGTTTTTGAAGTGGCGCGCATCGGGCAACTGAGGGCCTGGGGCGAGTTGCTGGCCGGACTGAATCAAAAGGGGAACTGCACCTGGTTATCCATATCCAAATCATTTATGCTTAAACACAATTTACAATTGCATGAAATAGACGGCATCATTGATATCATGCGCCGTGAAAATACATCGCAGGTATTTCTGGTGTTTGTGGAAAAAGAGCCGAAAGAGATTCTGGTTGGCCTGCGTTCCAAAGGCGATTTTAATGTGGGCATCATCGCCCGGAAATTCGGCGGCGGCGGGCATTTTCATGCTTCAGGATACACCAGTGAGCAAGGACTGCAACAAACCATTCAACAAACATTGAAAGCTGTTGAACAAGCAAACAAAGAGGAAGTAAAATGATTCGATTTTTTACGGCAGGGGAATCACACGGGCCGGGTCTCGTTGCTGTGATAGAAGGTTTCCCGGCAAACGTGTCTGTAGATCTGCAAGCGGTTAATCATGAACTCTTTCGGCGTCAGCAGGGCTTTGGACGCGGCGGCCGTATGAAAATAGAACAGGATGCCGTGGAAATTATCTCTGGTATGCGCTTTGGCAAAACGCTGGGTAGCCCCATCAGTATGTTGTTAGGCAACAAGGATTGGGAAAACTGGCGGGAAGTAATGAACCAGACGCAAAAGTTCCCGGGTAAAGAAATTAGCCGTCCCCGTCCCGG
>JANTHG010000231.1 GCA_024762535.1 Calditrichaceae bacterium | reverse complement strand
TGAGGCGAGGGTGATGTTGCGGATTTCTTTTCCGCGTTTCTGCGCTTTAAAATACATAGTGTAAGGAACTGACAAGGCGTTTACGGCAAAGGCCAGTGTTAAAATAATAAAAGCTGGCCGCGCTGGAGCAAAGTCAGCGGAAAATAAGGTTTCCACAATAAAACGGTTAAATACCAGCAGAAGAGTGGTTGCAACAGTTACATAGGCGAGGTTAATGTGTAGTTTCCGTTTGGGAATGCCCGTTTCCCGGGCAAAGCCACGAAATGCACTGGTGGAAAGGGCGTTGGAAAAATAGGGGATGGGAACGCTTAAGGTAAAGGCCAGTGCGTAATATCCCAATTGCCGGGCGTCTAAAAAATAGGCCAGCAGCAGTTTGTCGCTGTGGTAGAAAAAAGCGGTAAACAAGTTTGCGGCGTACAGATGGCGTCCGTATTCCCGCACTTCCCGCCAGATGGTTTGAATGTGGGTACGCGCCTGTTTAAATGACGGGCCGGGTAAAAAGCTGAACAACAGCACGGCCAGGCCAATGGAAAGCAGGTAAGAAATCGAAACGTTTATTAAACCATAGCGGTCAAAATACCACAACGCTCCGAGCATCAGCAGGTAAATCAAACGTCCGGCGAAAAAATAGAGGCTTAAAAGGCGAATCCGGCCCATACCGCGCAAAACAATCTGCAGCATATTTTGCAAAAGCAGTATAAAGCTGAGTGGCCAGAACAGGCGCAGTAAAAAGGCGGTTTTGATTTGCAGCAACTCGTCAATAAAGAATGAGGATATACCCACGGCTGCGCTTAATATAATGCCCAGAGTCAGAGCCAGTAAAATGGTGCTGCCAAATAATTCGGAAATCCTGTGTTCATCCTTTTCCACTGCGAGCAGACGGGTGGACGATTCAAACACTCCGGCGCTGAAAAAGACACGTGAAAATAAAAGAATGTTGATAAACAGATTTAAAATTCCAAAAGATTCCACAGATAGAAAAGCGGTGTTGAATTTGGTTACAGCGTAGCCCAAAACCACATTGGTCAGCATACCGGCATAGAGCAAAATAGTGTTGTTTTTGAGAAGCTGTTTCATGCGCGCAGAATTTCTTTAAGGATTTCCGACTCCTGTTCCCAGTTCAGCTCTTCCGCGGCTGCAAGGCAATTAGCCCGCCATTGGGATAGCTGTTTGGCATCCTCGGCAATGGCGTCTATGGCAGCGGCAATTTCCGCAGGATTGTCCGGATTAACGCAGCGCCCGATGTCATATTTCTGCACATAAGCGCTTAGGGTTGGGATAGTACTGGCGAGAACAGGCACGCCCGCGCCAACCAATTCAAAAAATTTATTGGGCAGAGAATAGGTGCGGTTGGGCGAATCGGGCTGAATCAGCGCTAAACCCAGGTCGGCTTTGCTGAGAAAGGAAACTAACTGTTCGTGCGGAATAAAGTCGTGGAAATGCACTCGTTTGCCGAGATTTAAAGTTGTGACCAGTTGGCGAAGTTCCGCTTCTAACGGGCCGCCGCCCACCAACATTAAACGGGCCGTCTTTGTACGTACCTGTGCCATAGCCTGTAGTATCTGCGGCAGGGCGCGTCCTTTGTGGAAATAACCGTGAAACACTAAAGTAAAAGGCGTATCAGAACCGGAATCACTGTGGCTGGTAAAAGTAGGAAATGAACGACGTAGGGGCAGATTGCGAATAACTGAAACCTGCTTTAACCGCGGATAGCGCTTACGGTAGAGTTCGGCCAGAGGCTCGGAAACAGTGAGCAGATGGTCGATAATGGGAATGCTCAAACGCTCGATTCCCATCCACACCGTGCGACGCACCGGACGACGCAGCAGCAGTTCGTGGCCGGCAAAAAACTCGTGCGCTTCGTAAATCACACGCGCTTTGGTAAAGAGACGCGCTATCCGCACCGCGGGTAAAATCCACAAGCCACGGGCGTAAATGGTCTCGCACCTATGGCGCAGTAACCATTTTGCCAATCGAAAATTAAAGAGCAAGAATTTTAAGGGGCCGCGATGGAATCCGGCCTGCAGACGGGTTACAGGGAACTCCCAGGTCTGTTCCTTTTCCGTGGCAATGGATACCACTTGTACGTCAAATCCGGCTTGCACAGCGGTGCGCACACTTTGAACAAAACGGCGGCGCTGTTCAATGGGGTCGATGGTCACAAAACAGATGGTTTTCATCGCAGCCTCACGGTCAGACGGACGCGGTTGAGTTTTTGCGGATTGCGCAGCAGCAAAAAGCGGCCTTCCCGTTTCCGCCAGATTTCCGGCCGGTCTAAAATGATTTCCTGCACGTGCAGGGGAAGTTCCAGAGCAAAGGCAGGCAGGTCAGCCGGGAACGTTAGATGCAGGGTGATTTCTTTACCCGAAATGAGCGCTGCTTCCGCCCGGATTTGCCTGCGCCGGAGCTGCCAGCGGGCGTGCTGATGCAGAGTGGCGATGAACGGGGATTCGCCGGAAAGCCGTTCCGTAATGCTTTGCCAGATTTCGGCATAGGCTTTGGGACGGAAAAAATTATTGCTATGCCAGAGAACAGTAAACAGACCGTGGTGTGCTTTAACCTCTTTCAGCAAGCGGTCAATCACCTGCAATGACGCCTGGACATCCAGCCCTTTGTTAGGCAACGTGTTTTCAAAAAAAAGTGTAGGGAAGGCCAAAAAAGATGCCTTGATTCCGGCCGGAGTGTAGGGTCGGCAGGTCCCGGCGCGGAAGCCGCTTTGACGGCGGTAAACGAGCGTGGCGTCGTAGGTGAAACCGAGTTTGGCCGCTTGTTTCCAGATTGCGGGAAACAGAGCGCGTAAATAGTGGTGGCGCATGCCGTGAATACGCGTCCGGGCTGCGCGCACCAATTTCGCTTTTTCCCATTTGTAACGGAAAGGATGCTCAAAGGCAAAGCGGCTGGGATGCAGGGCGATTTCGTGCTGCGCTTTTAAACGAAACAGTAAGAAACGGATTTTAAGACTGCGGATGCGGTAGCGCAGGTGGCGGCCTTCGAGATGTTTAGCTAAAAAGAAAAAGGTAGCAGGCCAGCGCTGCGTTTCGTAAAAGGGCAGCAATCGGTCAAAACCCCAGGCGTCCTTGTCAGCCTGCCGGATGTCGTTTACACTTATTTTAAGCAGTTTCAACGCAGCCAGACCCATAAACGCAAATTTTTTAAGAGGATGAAAGGCACGGATAAAATCCACATCGTGCGTTAACGCCAGGCCAAAACGCTGCGCTTCAGGCCAGGCAGTTTTACGAATCAGCGGCAGTTGCTGCGCTTTAAAATGGCCCGCCAGCCACCGGTAAAAGGTGTCTGTCAGTATATCGGTCAGTGGACGCTGCAGCGCGCCGAATTGATGTAAAATACTAAAAGCGCCGTCCGCAGGCACCTGGTCGGGATGGCTGAAACCGCTTTCTTCCACCCGGTTCAAATGGTAGTACACATTGGCGAGTAGGTCAAAGGGAAACACGGTCTCGTCCGTCGGAGTGACAATGGAATTATTAAGCAGGGGAATCGTTTCGCCGTCCACGATTTCATCCTGCCAATCGGATTGTGCGCGGGTGAGCGTTTCCGGTGGAATCAATGCGGGCAGCATCAGCGCCTGGGGGAGGGATTTGGGCTGATGCTCCGACCCATATTCCAGTAGCAGACTGCCGGGCTGCCATTGGCGCGCATCGTCTATCCATTGATAAAAGAAACCGCCCTGTTCCAAAATGGTGTTTAGGGTGTGCACGACAGCAGGTGAACAGAGCTTGTTTGTCAGGCAGAATACGCGCATCAGGCTTTTCCGCTGATGGTGCGCTGCCGCAGATGCTGTTTACGGCGCAGGTGAACCAATTGCTTAACCCAGGTATTTTTATAAAAGGAAATACGGAAAAAAAGCTGAAGCTCGCCGCCAAAACTACGCTTCAGGGTTTCCAGCTCCGGCTCATTCGCGCCCAGAAAATCAA
This sequence comes from Calditrichaceae bacterium, assembly GCA_024762535.1. Classification (GTDB taxonomy): domain Bacteria; phylum Calditrichota; class Calditrichia; order Calditrichales; family Calditrichaceae; genus JANTHG01. Next base: position 784 of record JANTHG010000231.1, on the reverse strand, counting down.
ACCGTTTACCTAAAAATTCTTCCCGTTCCATAATCGAGGCGTAAATGTATTTATTGTAATTTTGGTTGCGTTCCGCGGGGTTGATGCCCATAAACAGAGCGTAAACCGCTTTGGAATCGTGCAACGCCAAAAAGCCGGCCAGGATTTTTTCTTCCTTTTTAAGATAGTAAATATTTCCCAAACCGCTTTCCGTAACGGAGGTAAAAAAGGCTTCCAATTGCGTTTCATTTAAGGGCGGACGCTTCCCGTGGCTGCGGTAACTGTGCTGCACATAATCGAGCAGCGGTTGAATTTGGGAGGAAGGCTCGGTGTACAATCCCTCTTTTTTGGCTGTGCGGATATTTTGGCGCAGGGTGCGGTTAAACTGAAATTCCATCTCTTCCATTGGGCGGATAGAGAAGGAGTACGTGTACACCGCATTTGTCCGGAAGCCGGCCCACTGATAGGGACGGACGTCGCCGACGCCGGGCGCCAGATTCATCTCGATAAAATCATATTCGCTTTTCAGCTTATCGGCGAGCAGACCAACCACCTCCTGCTGACGGGCAATGAGGCCGGAAACGTGTTTGGATTTTGGGGGAAGTACCAGCACTCCCTGGTAAGTGGTGGCCGGCATTAACGTGATGGCATTGAGCCCAATTATTTTTTTAGGCCAGAACAGCACACCACCGATGAGGGTTTCGTTTTCGAACACGGTTAGAATGCGAAAGGGGCGTCCGAAGAGTTTGCCGAGTAAAGCGCCCCAGGCAGTGGTATGAAAAAGAGTGCCGTATTCAACGGAATA